>NZ_JAVRQI010000001.1:0-491789 GCF_031854425.1 Paracoccus broussonetiae
CCAGACCGCCCGCATATCTCTTCAGATATCTCGCAATGTCAAAAAGCAGGGGATAAAAAACAAACCGAACCGCGCCATTTCCTTCGTGGCGCCGTCAAGCCATCTCTTCCCGAATTGTCCCAGATCAAGCAACACTTCCGAGCCGCTCAATTCCGTCCCGAGCCAGCGTCGCCGTCTCGGTGAAGGCGTATCTAGGGACTCCCAATCACCCTTGCAAGAAGAAAATCACCACAATGGAGAAGAAAATCATCAAACGTCTGATTTTCCGTCATTTTGCTGTCACGGGATACGGAGACAGATCTTGGCCCTGCGCGCGCCCTGCCCCACCCCCTCATGGAATCAAGGTGGCGCTCCGGCCCATGCCGCAGCCGGTCCGGTCAGAAATCGCGAGGAATCGCCGCCATAACCCTGACCGCACCGGTTGCAGAGAATCGCGACGCCTCCTTCGCGATCCGGAAATGAAAAACGCGGCCCCGAGGGACCGCGTTTTCCATAATTCGCAAAGTGCCGATCAGCGCTTCGAGAACTGGAACGAGCGACGGGCTTTCGCCTTGCCGTATTTCTTCCGTTCGACGACGCGCGAGTCGCGGGTCAGGAAGCCGGCAGCTTTCAGCGCGGCGCGCAGCGACGGCTCGTGCAACTGAAGGGCTTTCGAGATGCCGTGCTTGACCGCACCGGCCTGACCCGACAGACCACCACCGGCAACGGTGGCATAGACGTCGTACTGGCCGACAACGCCCGCGACCTCGAAGGGCTGGCGCAGGATCATCTGCAGCACCGGACGTGCGAAGTAAGCCGCGATGTCCTTGCCGTTGACGACAACCTTGCCCGAACCCGGTTTCACCCACACGCGGGCGACAGCGTCTTTACGCTTGCCGGTGGCATAGGCACGACCCAGCGCATCGCGCTGAGCTTCACGGACGGGGGCTTCGGCAACCGCCACGGTGGCGACCGATTTCAGGTCGTCGAGGGTCTTGATGTCTTCGGCCATGATCATGCGCTCCGGGTATTCTTGGCGTTCATGGACTTGACGTCCAGAACTTCGGGCTGCTGAGCCTCATGCGGGTGCTCGGCGCCGGCATAGACGCGCAGGTTGGTCATCTGCTGCTTGCCCAGCTTGTTGCGCGAGATCATGCGCTCAACAGCCTTGATCACGACGCGCTCGGGGTGGGCGCCTTCCAGGACCTGACGCGCGGTGCGGTGCTTGATGCCGCCCGGGTGGCCGGTGTGCCAGTAGTATTTCTTGGCATCGCGCTTGTCGCCGGTCATCTGCACCTTGTCGGCGTTGATGATGATGACGTTGTCGCCCATGTCCATGTGGGGGGTGAAGGTCGGCTTGTGCTTGCCACGCAGGCGCATGGCAACGATCGTTGCAAGACGGCCCAGAACGACGCCCTCGGCGTCGATCAGGATCCACTTCTTCTCGATCTCCGCCGGTTTCGCGGTATAGGTTTTCATGGTCGTCCCTTTGGGGGTGTAATTCGAGATGCGGGTGTATCGGCGAAACCGCGATCTGAATCAAGGGCGTTGAGCGCAATTTATTCGATTTAAATCAATGCGTTGCGAAATAGGTATTTATATACCGCAACACAAGCCCCGCTTTCACCGGCCTTTTGGCGGAATCGAGTAGGTCATTGAACATCGTGCCACCGGATCCGCGCCACCTTCCGACCGCACCAGGACTTCACCCACGGCAAGGGTTCGGCCCAGTTTCAGGATGCGGCATTCCGCCAGCAGGTCGCGCCCGGATGCAGGCTTGCGCATGAAGTCGATCGAGGCGTTGGTGGTCACGGCCAGCGCCACCTCTCCGATCCGGGCAAGGATGGCGAGATAGATGGTCACATCCGCAAGCGCGAAGATCGAGGGGCCGCTGACGGTGCCGCCGGGGCGGAGATGGGCGTCATCCACGACCAGGCGCGAGATCATCCTGTCCGCATCCGAGGCTTCGACCCTGATCTGCCCCGCCACCTGCGGGAAGGCACGCTCAAGGAAAGCGTTCAACTCTTCCGTGGTCATCGCCAATGTCATCGCACCCCCCGCCTGCCCGCGCAGGTTTGCCGCCCCCGCCCGGAAGGGCAAGGGCCAAGACGCGATCACCCGAGCATCGCGAGCCAGGGGAAGGTTTCCAGCAACCAGTAGGCAAAGACGGGAAAGGCGCCCGTCAGCAGGGCAAGCCCGACCACGACTAGAAGCACGCCCATGATACGCTCGATCAGGCGCAGATAGGGCTTCACGCGGTTCATCACCCCGATGGCCCGGTTGATGAAGATTGCCGACAGCAGGAAGGGAATGCCCAGACCCAGCGCATAGATGGCTAGAAGCGAGGCCCCCCTGCCCGCCTCGCCGCCCGTCGCGGCAAGGGACAGGATCATGCCAAGCTGCGGCCCGATGCAGGGCGTCCAGCCAAAGGCGAACGCGAGGCCAAGGATATAGGCCCCGAAGACGCTGCCGCCGCGATCTCCGGTCTCCAGCCGTGCTTCGCTGTCCAGGATGGGGATGCGGATGACATGCAGGAAGTGCAGGCCCAGAACGATGACCACCAGCCCCGCTCCGCGCGACAGCAGATCCTGCCATTGCAGGAACATGCGGCCAAAGGCGGATGCCGCCATCCCCATCAGAAGGAAGACGGTCGACAGGCCCAGGACGAAGAACAGCGCCGGGACAACCGCGCTGCGTTCGCCCGACTTCAGCCCGCCGACCCCCACCCCGGTCATGTAGGCCAGATAGGGCGGCACGATCGGCAGCACGCAAGGCGACAGAAAGGACAAGATCCCGGCCAGCAGCGCGACCATCGCGGCAGGCAGGAAGGCGGCATCTGCAAGTTCGATTCCCATCATGGCGGGCAGATTGCGCGATGAAAAAGGCGCGGGAAAGTCCCGCGCCCCTCAAACTTATGTCATGTCGTCAAAGACTCAGCCCAAAGACCACCAGCCGCGACGTTTGGGCCGGTTCTCGTCCCCGTTCCCGTTGGCGGGCACCGGTTCGGGCGCGGGCTCGCTTTTCGGCTGCGGGGCGGGTTCGACCGCGGTTTCCGCGACCGGTTCTGCATTCGGGGCAGGCTCGGCCTCGGGGGCCGGCTGCACGGTCGGTTCCGGAAGCTGCGCTTCCGCGGGGGCCGGCTCGGCCGAGGCCGGTTCGGCGGGCTGTGACGCGGCATCCGCGGCAGCTTCCGGGGATTCGACCGGCTCGGCCGCGGGAAGTTCAGCGACAGTCACGGCTTCGACCTGCTCGGCCTCAACCGCAACTTCGACGTCCTTGCGACGCGAACGGCGGCGCGAGGATTTCGGCTTTTCGGGCGCGGCCTCGGCAACGGGCTCGACGGCTGCGACCGCCTCGACGGGTGCGGGCACCTCTTCGGCGTCAGGGGCGGTGTCGCCTGCACCCTCGTCCCCTTCGGCCAGGTCGGCATCGTCCGCCTCGGCCAGATCACCAGCCTCGGCATTCGCACCTTCACCTTCGCCAGACTTGCCCCCGCGACGGCGACGACGGCGGCGACGGCGCGATTTGCTGCCGGCATCGCCATTGTCGCTGTCGGAAACGGCAACGTCGGCGACAGCCTCGGTTTCGGGCGCCTCGACCGCGACGTCGTCTTCCTCGATCTCGTCTTCGGCGAAGTCCTCGTCATCGATCTGCGCCATCAGGCTGGCATCGACCGAAACAACCGGCGACACCACTTCCGGCACGTTGCGGATGGCGGTCTTGAACTTCTCGATCGCGTAATCGGGCGAGATCAGGACCGGATCGGCCTCGACCCGCACCGACATGCCATAGCGCGTCTCGATCCCGGCGATATGTTCGCGTTTCGCATTCATCAGGAAGTTGGCGACCGCGACCGGCGCCTTGACCAGAACCTCGCGCGAGCGCTTGCGCGTGCCCTCTTCCTCGATCGCGCGCAGGATGGTCAGCGCAAGGCTGTCATCCGAACGGATCAGGCCGGTACCGTGGCAATGCGCGCAGGGCTGCGTGGTCGATTCCAGCATCCCCGGACGCAGGCGCTGGCGCGACATCTCCAGCAGGCCGAAGCCCGAGATGCGGCCGACCTGGATCCGCGCACGGTCGGTCTTCAGCTTGTCCTTGAAGCGCTTCTCGACGGCGGCGTTGTTCTTGCGCTCCTCCATGTCGATGAAGTCGATCACGATCAGGCCGGCAAGGTCGCGCAGGCGAAGCTGGCGGGCGATTTCCTCGGCCGCTTCCAGGTTCGTTTTCAGCGCGGTATCCTCGATCGAGCCTTCCTTGGTGGCCCGGCCCGAGTTGACGTCGATCGCGACCAGCGCCTCGGTCACGCCGATGACGATATAGCCGCCCGATTTCAGCTGGACGACCGGGTTGAACATGCCACCCAGATAGCTTTCGACTTGGAAACGCGCGAACAGCGGCATCTGGTCGGTATAGTGCTTCACGTTCTTGCCATGCGACGGCATGATCATCTTCATGAAGTCCTTGGCGGTGCGATAACCGCGGTCGCCTTCGACCAGAACTTCGTCGATCTCTTTCGAATAGATGTCGCGGATGGTCCGCTTGATGAGGTCGCCTTCCTCATAGACGGGCGCCGGGGCGATCGACTTGAAGGTCAGTTCGCGGATCTGCTCCCACAGGCGCATCAGGTATTCGTAATCGCGCCGGATCTCGGTCCGAGTGCGCTGGCTGCCCGCGGTGCGGATGATCAGGCCCGCGCCTTCCGGAACTTCCAGCTCGCTGGCGATTTCCTTCAGCTTCTTGCGGTCAGCGGCATTGGTGATCTTGCGGCTGATGCCGCCGCCGCGCGCCGTGTTCGGCATCAGCACGCAATAGCGGCCGGCCAGCGACAGATAGGTGGTCAGCGCCGCACCCTTGTTGCCGCGCTCTTCCTTGACGACCTGGACCAGCATGATCTGCCGGACCTTGATGACTTCCTGAATCTTGTAGCGGCGCGCGCGCGGCTTCTTCGGAACCTGGATCTCTTCGGCCACGTCCTCTTCGGCGACCGACTCGATGCCGTCTTCCTCGTGCTCGTCGTGCTGCTCGTGGTCGTCTGCGACATGTTCGGCGGCGCTTTCGGACGCACCGGATTCGGTCGTCTCGATCGGGCCTGCGCTGTCATCGCCCCCTTCTGCGGGGTCAACGATGGCCATGCCTGCGATGTCCTCGGACACGACGGCATCGCCCGCGTCGGCGGCGGCGGGCTTGGCACCCTTGCGACGGCGCGAGTTGCGTTTGGGCTTTTCGGCCTCTTCGTTCTCGGCAGCGGCAGCCTGCCGCTCTTCCTCGATCAGCGCCTTACGGTCGGCGGCGGGGATCTGGTAATAATCCGGGTGGATTTCGGCAAAGGCCAGGAAGCCGTGGCGGTTTCCACCGTAATCCACGAACGCGGCCTGAAGCGAGGGTTCGACCCGCGTTACCTTTGCCAGATAGATGTTGCCAGCAAGCTGCCGCTTGTTGACGGTCTCGAAGTCAAACTCCTCGACCTTGGTTCCATCGACCACGACAACCCGAGTTTCCTCGGCATGCGTGGCGTCGATCAGCATTTTCTTTGACATGTTTCCGACTTTCGGGCGGCCGGCTTGTACCGCGCAAGCGCGGTCCTGGCGGACGGCCGCACAATGAGAGATCGCGATACACCGTGCGAGCAGCAGCAATCGCGGCGCCCGGGACAAATCCCCGGCACCGTTCACGATCAAGCTGCGCTGCGCGATCCATCGCGTCTGTTTACCTTTCTTCGCCCCTTGCGCCGTCAAGGCGGTCGGGGCGGCGATCACGGATGCCCAGAGGCCCCTTGGGGCATGGGCGCGATTTTCCCGCGCGATTAGCCGACGGCGCAAAATGAGGCCGCAGGAGGCAGTCGCGCTGCGAAACTGTTGGGGACGAACAACCGAAGGTTGCGAAAGCGCCCCTTACCGCGAAGATAGCGGGGAAGGACGCGCCGTTACAATGGGTTTTTCACCTGAAACGGCGCGCATCCGCCCTGCTTACAGATAATCGCTGCGGCTCAGCCCGTATTTCGCCATCTTTTCGTTGAGCGTCCGGCGCGGCAGGCACAGTTCGTCCATGACCGCGGCGATGCTGCCCTTGTGGCGACGCATGGTGTTGTCGATCAGCATCTTCTCGAAGCTTTCGACGTATTCCTTCAGCGGCTTGCCTTCGGTCGTGGTGGCTTCCTGCGTATCTTCGCCATCGGCCATCAGCAGCGAGGCGATTGACCCCGAACCGCGGCGGTTCTGCAGGACCGCGCGCTCGGCCACGTTGATCAGCTGGCGAACATTGCCCGGCCAGGGCGCCTGCAGCAGCTGCGCGGCCTCCTGCGCGGTGACCTGCGGCGGCTCGCAGCCATATTCCTCGCTGAACTGTTCGGTCATGCGGGTGAACAGCGACAGGATGTCCTCACCGCGCGAACGCAGCGGCGGCAGGGTGATCTTCAGCGCGGTCAGGCGATAGAAAAGATCGGGCCTCAGCGAATCCTCGGCCCGGCGACCTTCGCCCCGTGCGTTGGAAATGGCGATGATGCGGGTTTCCGCGGGCACGCCCTGCTCGGCGATAAAGGCCAGAAGCCGCGCCTGCAGCGGATCGGACAGCGCCTCGATATCCTCAAGGCACAGCGTCCCGCCCCGGGCTTCCTCGACCGCGGGAAGACCGTTCTCGACCGGACCGAACAGCTTTGCCGCCAGCACCTCGTCATTATAGGCGGCGCAAGAGATCGGGACGAACTTCTTCGAGGCGCGCGGCCCGACGGCATGCAGCGCATGCGCGACCAGCGTCTTGCCGGTGCCGGTCTCGCCGTCGATCAGAACGTGGCCGTCAGCCTGCCCCAGATCAAGGATATCCTCGCGCAGGCGGTCCATGACCGGGCTTGCGCCGATAAGCTTGGACATGACCTGCTGACCCTCGCTCAGGTCGCGGCGCAGCGCGCGGTTGTCCAGCGTCATGCGGCGCGCCTGCGCGGCCTTCTTGACCAGCTCGGTCAGGCGTTCGGGGTTGAAGGGCTTCTCCATGAAGTCCATCGCACCGATGCGCATCGCCTCGACCGCCATGGGCACGTCGCCATGCCCGGTGATCATGATGACCGGCAGCCCGGAATCGATGCCCATCAGCCGCTTGAGGAAGGCCATCCCGTCGATGCCCGGCATCCGGATGTCCGAGATGATGATCCCGGGCCAGTCGGCCGCAATCACCTTCAGCGCGTCGTCGGCGCTGGGAAAGGTTTCAGCTTCGAAGCCGGAAAGTGCCAGCCATTGCCGGATCGACTCGCGCATATCCGGTTCATCGTCGACAACTGCAATCTTCATCGTGCGGCTCATGGGCGCATCACCTTTCTATTCATTCGGCGGCCATTTGCGACCGGCCCTTGTGGCCAGGTTCGTGCAATGGCAGCTCCAGTTCGAATACGGCCCCTCCACCTTCGGCGTTATGCGCCGTCAGGCGACCACCGAAGTCAGCCGCGATCCCAGAAGAGATCGCCAGCCCAAGGCCCGTCCCTTCGCCGGGCTTTTTGGTGGTAAAGAAGGGTTCGAAGAGTTTTTCCAGATCGGAAACGCCCGGACCGTTGTCGCGGACGGACAAGAATGCGTGAGACCCCGAACTGACGCTGATCGCAATCGTGGGGTCGCGGACGGCCTTGATGGCGTCGATCGCGTTGCGCAAAAGGTTGATGATCACCTGTTCAAGCCGGATGCGGTCGCACATCACCATGACCGGATAGCGCGGGATATGGCGCTGCAGTCGAATGGTGCGGTTGCGCAGTTGCGGCTCCATCATGACCAGTGCGCTGGACAGCGCCGCACGCAGATCGACCGGCTCGAACGCCTCGCCGCCCTTGCGGGCATAGGATTTCAGTTGCCGGGTGATCGCGCCCATCCGCTCGACAAGGTCATCGATGCGCTGGAAGCTGGACAGCGCCTCCTCGGCGCGGCCCCGTTGCAGCAGCACACGAGCCCCGGCCAGATAGGTCTTCATCGCTGCAAGCGGCTGGTTCAGCTCGTGACTGACGCCGGCCGACATCTCGCCAAGCGCGGCCAGCTTCGAGGATTGCTGCACCGTCTGCTCGGCCACGCGCAATTCCTTCTGCACCCGTTCGCGCTCGGCAATCTCGCGTGTCAGGCGCAGGTTCAGCGCCCGCAGATCCGCAGATTCACGCATATAGGCCGCGGATTCCACCCGCGCGCGCCGCGACAGCAGATAGAAGACGGCGGCCAGCAGAATGGCGAATGCCATGATGACCATGGCCAGGACCGCATTCACCCGTTCGCGCACCGAATCGTAGGTGGTAAAGGCGATCATCTTCCAGCCGCGGAAGGGGATCCGCGTCTCGGCCTGCATCACGGCCTTGCCCTGCACATAGGCATCGACGGGCGGAGAGGTCCAGTCGGCCGTGACCTGGAACGCGCGCGAGATTGCCGAGGGCGCCGAACGCACCGACAGCGCCTCGGGCAAGGTCAGCCCGCGCCAGCGCGGTTCGGTCGACAGGATGATCTGCCCCGAACTGTCCGTCACCGCGATCGCATCCGAAATTCCGGCCCAGGACCGCACAAGCCGCGTCAGGTCGGCCCCGACCACCACCACGCCCAAGGTCCGCCCCTCGGAGACCACGGCCCGGGAATAGGCGAATTCATAGGCCCCCTGCGGCGACGGGGAAACGGTAAAGACCGTGTCCTTCGAACGCAGGGATTCGACATAGAACGGCTCTTGTACGTAATTCGTGCCAAGCAGGTTCCGATCGGTCGACCCGACCGTCCGCCCCGAGGCGTCAAGCAGCCGGATCGAGGCCGCGCCGATCTCTTTCTGCGCCGAAATCAGCCGCGACGACGTGGTCGAGAAATCGTTCCCGGTGAGCGCCGAGATCAACGCCGGATCGCGCGCCAGAAGCAGCGGCACCACCGAGGTGCGCTGCAATTCCGACAGCAGGTTCCCGATATACAGCGCCGAACGCAACTCGGTCCGCACCCGCGTCGTTTCCGAGAAACGCGCCGTCAGCCAGCTGTTGGTGAACCAGATCGTCCCAACGGCAAGAACCATCAGCGCGGCGATGATGCCACGCAGACCCCACCGGCCGGACGCGCCTGTCCTGCCGGCCTCAGCCATTCCGGTTGAATCCCCGGGGGAAAGATCGTCGTCCTGCATGAACCTCCGGCCAACCCCGCTTGGGGGACAAGCCAATCTAATGCGCGAAACTCAGGCGCTCAAGTCACACCTTGGCCAGCTCTTGAACCAGCGCGGCAAAGAGCTTGGCACCATCGGTGCCGCCATGCGCCGGTTCGGCGGCGCGCTCGGGATGGGGCATCATGCCCAGAACCCGGCGATTCGAGGACAGCACCCCGGCGATATCCTCAACCGCGCCATTGATGCCGGGCGCATAGGTAAAGGCGACGCGATCCTCGGCCTTCAGGGCTGTTAGCCCCTCGGCGTCGATCTGGTAATTGCCATCATGATGGGCGACCGGAACCCGGATCACCTCGCCCGCGGCAAAGCCCGAGGTAAACGGGCTCGCAGCGGTGGCGACCTGCAGCGCAACCTCGCGGCAGACGAATTTCAGGCCGGAATTGCGCATCAGCGCGCCGGGCAACAGGCCCAGTTCCGTCAGAACCTGAAAACCGTTGCAAATCCCCAGCACATAGCCACCCTTCGCGCCATGCGCACGGATGGCATTGGCGATGGGCGAATGGGCCGCGATCGCGCCGCAGCGCAGGTAGTCACCGAATGAGAAACCACCCGGCACGGCGACCAGATCGGTGCCGGCCGGCAGCGCCTCGTCCTTGTGCCAGACCCGCGTCACATCGGCCCCCGCCTGCGCCAGCGCAACCGAAAGGTCGCGGTCGCAATTCGAACCGGGGAAAGTGATGACGGCAGCTTTCATGGCGGGCACTCCGGGTTTTGCTGCGCTTCCCTTACTGCAATGCGGCCGAACTGTTAAGCCGCCTTTGCGCAATCTCGCGCGCGCGTGTCCATTCACCGTTTTCCAAATACCCAAACCCGACGCCGCAACCCGCGGATCGGGTCGGGAAAAGAAAAAGGCCGGGGAAAACCCCGGCCTTAGCATCGCAGTGGCGGCGGATCAGCCCGCGAGCGCCTTGTTCAGGTACTCGTCGACCTTTTCCAGGTAGCCCATCGTGGTCAGCCATTTCTGGTCCGGACCGACCAGCAGCGCCAGGTCCTTGGTCATGTGGCCGTCCTCGACCGCCTGCACAGTGACTTTTTCCAGCGTCGTCGCGAAGTTCATCAGCGCTTCGTTGCTGTCCAGTTTCGCGCGGTGCTTCAAGCCGCCGGTCCAGGCAAAGATCGACGCGATCGAGTTGGTCGAGGTCTGGTTGCCCTTCTGGTGCTCGCGATAGTGGCGCGTCACGGTGCCGTGGGCGGCCTCGGCTTCGACGGTCTTCCCGTCGGGCGTCATCAGGACCGAGGTCATCAGCCCCAGCGAGCCGAAGCCCTGCGCGACGGTGTCCGACTGCACGTCGCCGTCATAGTTCTTGCAGGCCCAGACATAGCCGCCAGACCATTTCAGGTTCGAGGCCACCATGTCATCGATCAGGCGGTGTTCGTAATGAATGCCGGCCTTCTTGAACTGCTCTTCGAACTCTTCCTCATAAACCTTCTGGAACAGGTCCTTGAAGCGGCCGTCATAGGCTTTCAGGATGGTGTTCTTGGTCGACAGGTAAACCGGGAAGCCGCGCAGCAGGCCATAGTTCAGGGACGCGCGGGCGAAGTCGATGATCGACTCGTCGAGGTTGTACATCGCCATGGCAACGCCCGAGGACGGCGCCTGGAAGACTTCGTGCTCGATGGTCTCGCCATCTTCGCCGACGAACTTGATCGTCAGCTTGCCCTTGCCGGGGAAGCGGAAATCGGTCGCCTTGTACTGGTCGCCGAACGCGTGGCGGCCGACGATGACCGGCTTCGTCCAGTGCGGGACCAGACGCGGCACGTTCTTGCAGATGATCGGCTCGCGGAAGATCACGCCGCCAAGGATGTTGCGGATGGTGCCGTTCGGCGACTTCCACATCTTCTTCAGGCCGAATTCCTCGACGCGCTGCTCGTCGGGGGTGATGGTCGCGCATTTCACGCCGGCGCCATATTGCTTGATCGCGTTGGCGGCGTCGATGGTGATCTGGTCCTCGGTGCGGTCACGCTCCTCGATGCCCAGATCGTAATATTTCAGGTCGATGTCCAGATAGGGAAGGATCAGCTTCTGCTTGATGAAATCCCAGATGATCCGGGTCATCTCGTCGCCGTCGAGTTCGACGACAGGATTCTCTACCTTGATCTTCGACATGGGTGGTCCCTTTGGTTGGATTCGGCTGACCGCCCTATAGCGGCAAACCGGGGCAAAGGAAAGGCCGGTATACGTTTGCATACCAAAGCCCGGCGAAGTGCCGCGGCACCTTGGGCGGGCACCGCGGGCTGCCCGCTGCTAGCGGGTGAAATAGACGCGAGAGCTTTCGCTGAGCCAGTCCCAGATGGCGGGCGCGCCGCGCTGGATGCGCAGGCCCACGCGCTCGACCAGCTGGTCATAGGTGACATCGTATTCGATCCAGCTTCCCCCGCCCGAGCGGATATTCTGCATCACCGGCTGCGCACGGTCGAGCGACTTGGCAAAGACCGCGTCCGGGGTCTCGTTTGCCTCGAACTCGCTCCACAGCGCGCGCAATTCGCGTCCCTGTTCCACGGGCAACATCCCGAACAGGCGGTCGGCCGCGGCCTCTTCCGCCGCCATCTGCGCAGCGCCGTGATGGGCGGCGCCGTTCTGCGAATGCAGCGGCACGTCGCCGGTATCG
This sequence comes from Paracoccus broussonetiae, assembly GCF_031854425.1. Lineage (NCBI taxonomy): Bacteria > Pseudomonadati > Pseudomonadota > Alphaproteobacteria > Rhodobacterales > Paracoccaceae > Paracoccus > Paracoccus broussonetiae. The sequence continues at coordinate 11,739 of NZ_JAVRQI010000001.1, forward strand.
ATCTCGACCAGATCATGCAGGATCAGCATGCGGATGACGCGGCCGATATCCACATCCGCCCCGGCCAGAGGCGCCATGACCAGCGCATAAAGCGCCAGGTGCCAGCTGTGTTCGGCGCTGTTTTCACGGCGCGAGGCGTCGCAAAGCGTGCTGGCCCGATAGACGGATTTCAGACGGTCGGCCTCGGCCAGGAAAACCAGCGTCCCGGCCAGTTCGCCAGACACGGGTCGACGTTCGCGGATGGCGCGCGCAGCCTCCATTACCTCGGGCCATTCCTGCCACAGGCGTGCCGCGCGCCCCGCAGTCATGTTACCTTCGACGATCTCCAGATGATCCGACAAAGGCTTGGGCGCGGAAAGGACCTGGAACAACGGCTGGACGTGGTCCATGCGCTTGGCAAGACGCGCATCGGCGGTCTCGCCCGCCTCGAACTCGCGCCAAAGCCCCAGCAGCGCCGCGCCGTCGGGCAGAAGGCCGAACAGCCGTTCGGCGGCGGCCAGCTCGGCGGCCTCGACCGCCAGCGTGTCGTGCTGCAGGTGGATCGGGTGGTCGCCGCAGTCGATCTCGACCAGGTCATGCAGCAGGATCATCGCGATGGCGCGGTCGCTGCCGCCGAAAAGCAGCGCGTAAAGGGCGACATGCCAGCTGTGCTCGGCGCTGTTCTCGGGACGGGACAGGTCCATCAGCACATTCGCGCGATCGACGGATTTCAACCGGTCGGCTTCGTTCAGGAAACTGAAACGGGCGGTCAGATCGCTCATGCGCGGCTCCTTTGCGTTTCGCCCCGCTCCTATCGCGAAGCGCGGGCAGATGCCAGAAGCAATGGACCGGAAAGTCGGACAGCCGCGCACCCCGGACCCGCCGGGGCGCGCGTATCCGTCAGCGCGTGGTTTCCGTCAGGCGACGGCGGACATAGGTCTGCACCTTGTCGATCATCGGCTTCATGTGGACCTCGTCATCGCGGAAGAAGTGATCCGCGCCCTCGATCTCTTCATGGGTGATGGTGATGCCCTTCTGCTCGCGCAGCTTGCCCACCAGCGTATTGGTGTCCTTGGGCGGGGCCACGCGGTCGGCGGTCCCGTTGATGATCAGCCCCGAAGACGGGCACGGCGCAAGGAAGCTGAAGTCATACATGTTCGCCGGGGGTGCTACCGAGATGAAGCCGGTGATCTCGGGGCGCCGCATCAGCAGCTGCATTCCGATCCAGGCGCCGAAGCTGAAGCCCGCGACCCAGCAATGCTTGCTGTTGGGGTTCATCGCCTGCAGGTAATCCAGCGCCGAGGCGGCATCGGAAAGCTCGCCGATGCCTTGGTCGAATTCGCCCTGGCTGCGACCGACGCCGCGGAAGTTGAACCGCATGACGGTAAAGCCCATGCGATGGAACGCGTAATGCAGGTTGTAGACGACCCGGTTGTTCATCGTCCCGCCATATTGCGGATGCGGGTGCAGGATGATGGCGATGGGGGCGTCGGGGGCGGCTTGCGCGTGATAGCGCCCCTCAAGACGACCTTCGGGACCGGGGAAAATCAGTTCGGGCATGGGCTTCCTTTGAAACTCGGGTTTCTTGACCCTGTGGCGGCGCGGCTCTAGATCGTCAATCTGGGAAGCGCGCCCGGCATAGGCAAGACGCAATCAAAAGTCGGCAAAGCGGATTAGCCCAAGAGATCCCATTGCGTCAATGCAATGGCTATGGAGGTCAAGATGAAGCTGTCCACCAAAGGGCGCTATGCCATGGTCGCCCTGACCGATCTGGCGATCGCCAAGGGAGATGACCTGACGTCGCTGGCGGAGATCTCGAAACGCCAGGACATCTCGCTGCCCTATCTCGAGCAGCTGTTTGTCCGGCTGCGGCGCGCCGGGCTTGTCGAATCCGTGCGCGGTCCCGGTGGCGGCTATCGTCTGGCCAAGACACCCGAGACGATCCGCGTCGCCGACATCCTTGAAGCCGTGGACGAAACCGTCAGCGCCATGCATGTCGGCGCGGGCGCATCGGGCGGGATTTCTGGGTCGCGCGCACAGACGCTCTCGAACCGGCTGTGGGAAAGCCTGTCGGCCCATGTCTATGTCTTCCTGCACAACCACACGCTTGCGGACGTGGCGAAAAACCAGCTTCTGCCCTGCCCGGCCCTGCCGAAGATCCTGTCCATCGTCGACGACTGACGCGGCGCAACCTGTGCGGGCGGCGTCACTCGGCGGGCAGGTCCTCGAACAGCGTGCCGATGGCCACCGTCTTTGCGGGGACGTTCAGGTTCGGGTCCGAAGCGATCATCACCGGGACTTTCGCATCGGGCAGGACGTAAAGCACGCCCTTGTCGTCGATGCCGACGCGTGACTTGTGATAAAGCCCGATCGAGGGCACCAGCGCCACTCCCTCGAACCCCTTGGGCACCGTGAACTCCATGGTGACGCTGCCCTTTTTGCCTTCGGGCGCGTAATCGGGGATGCTGGCATAGATCCCTGTCGCCTGCCCCGACGGTTTCAGCAACTCACCCCAAAGCGTGTAGTGATACCCTTCGACGAGATTTTCATAGTCGACGGTCGCACGGATGATGCCGCCCTGTCCCGGAAGGGACTGGTCTCCGTCGGCGGCGTCCGCCGCGGCCACGGTCACGCGCTGGACCGCATGGACCTGGATGACGGTCGCCTCGCCCTTGGTATCGCGGATCTCGGCAAGCGATCTGGCACCGGCCATCGACGTGGCATCAACCTCGCCTTCGTACAGCGTCAGGTAGACGGCATAGTCGATATTGAACCGGGTTCGGTTCGGCGGGACCGGGAACTGAAAGCTGGTGCTGCCCTCGGCCGCCTCGGGCGTCAGCCCGGCGAAAGTGGGCTCTCCCACCGTCTCGCCCTTCGCGACGTCGAAAAGCTGCGCGGCCAGCGTGTAGCGCTGACCAGGCGTGAGCCCCTTGTAGATCACGTCATCCCGCGCGATCCCTCCGGTGCGCAGGAAGAAGCGGTTGTCGTCGGAATCCTCGACCACCTTGCTGCCAAGAACGATCCCCTCCTGCGCATTGACTGCCTGCAGGGGCACGCCCGCGATCACAACCGCGACGGTGAGCACGATAAGCACATTATGTCTGCGATCTGTCATACCCAAATCGCTAACGCCGGCGGCCTTTCCGATCAAGCATCGTGCAGCGCACTGGCGCCCCGCCGCCGGGAATACGCGGGCTGCCACAAATAACGGCAGTTCCGGCGGCCTGATTTCCGTGGAAGTCGCGCGACATCAGCGTCATCGCCACGTCACCGTTCCTTGCGAAATCCGCGGGGGAAGCCTAAATGAGCGCTTCTTCGATCCGCGCTTGCGAAGGGATACGCATCATGTCCGGTCTTCAGACCCCCTATTACCTGATCGACCTTGCCAAGCTGCGGGTCAACATGGAGCGTGTCCAGTATCTGCGTGAGCATTCGGGCGCGAAATGCCTGCTGGCGCTGAAATGCTTCGCCACCTGGTCGGCCTTTGATTTCATGCGACCGTTCATGGACGGGACCACCTCCTCCAGCCTGTTCGAACTGCGGCTGGGGCACGAGGAATTCGGCAAGGAAACCCACGCCTATTCCGTGGCCTGGGCCGATGGCGAGATCGACGAGGCGTTGGGCTACGCCGACAAGATCATCTTCAACAGCCTAGGCCAGCTTGACCGTTTCGGGGGCAAGGCCAAGGACCGCGGGATCAAGATGGGCCTGCGCCTGAACCCGCGCTTCTCGACCAGCGGCTTCGACCTTGCCGATCCGGCACGTCCCTTCTCGCGTCTTGGCGAATGGGATCTGCCGCGGCTGGAAAGCGCGCTGGACCGCATTTCCGGTGTGATGATTCACTATAATTGCGAGAATGGCGATTTCGACCTGTTCGACGCGCAGCTTTCCCGGATCGAGGCCGAGTTCGGCGGCTTCCTAGAGAAGCTCGACTGGGTCAGCCTTGGCGGCGGCATCCACTTCACCGGCGACGGCTATCCGCTGGACCGGCTGGCCGCGAGGCTAAAGGCGTTCCAGGCGAAATTCGGCGTCCAGCTGTTCCTGGAACCGGGCGAGGCCAGCATCACCCGCTCCTCCTCGCTTGAGGTCACGGTGCTGGACCTGATCCATAACGGCAAGGATGTCGCCATCGTCGACAGCTCGATCGAGGCCCATATGCTGGACCTGCTGATCTATCGTGAAACCGCGAAGCTGCCGCAGGAAGGCGAGCATCCCTATCAGGTGGCGGGCAAGACCTGCCTTGCCGGCGACATATTCGGCGAGGGCCGCTTTGCCGCGCCGCTGAAGGTCGGCGACCGCATCAGCATCGCGGATGCCGCGGGTTACACCATGGTCAAGAAGAACTGGTTCAACGGCGTGGCCATGCCCTCGATCGCGATCCGCGACGAAGACGGAACGATCCGCGAAGTCCGCCGGTTCACCTACGACGACTACAAATCCAGCCTGTCCTGAAAACAAGCCAGAGAGCCCCCGACGATATATTCCCTGCCAAGAAAAGGAGATCGAATTGGCCAAAAACGTGCTCATCATCGGCGCCGGCGGCGTCGCCCAGGTGGTCGCGCACAAGATGGCGCAGAATGCCAAGGAATTTGGAAGTCTGCACATCGCAAGCCGCACTGTCGCAAAGGCAGAGCAGATCATCACGAGCATTCGTGAAAAGGGCCATACGGTCGAATTTTCCACCCATCCGCTCGACGCGATGGACAGCAACGCCGTGGCCGCGCTGATCCGCAAGATCGACGCGAATATCGTCATCAACGTCGGCTCTTCCTTCGTGAACATGACTGTCCTGCAGGGCTGCATCGACACGGGCGCCGCCTATCTGGACACTGCCATCCACGAAGACCCGGCCAAGATCTGCGAGACACCGCCCTGGTACGGCAACTATGAATGGAAACGCCGTGAAGCCTGCGAAAAGGCCGGCGTCACCGCGATCCTGGGCGTCGGCTTCGATCCGGGCGTCGTCAACGCCTATGCCCGACTGGCCGAGGACGAATATTTCGACAAGGTCGACTCGATCGACATCGTCGACATCAACGCGGGCAGCCACGGCCGCTGGTTCGCCACGAACTTCGACCCCGAGATCAATTTCCGCGAATTCACCGGCACCGTATATGCCTGGCAGGGCGGCAAATGGACCGAGAACAAGATGTTCGAGGTCGGGCGCGAATGGGATCTTCCGGTCGTCGGCAAGCAGACCGCGTATCTGTCCGGCCATGACGAGGTGCACAGCCTGTCCGCGCGCTACAAGGACGCGGATGTCCGCTTCTGGATGGGCTTTGGCGCGCATTACATCAACGTCTTCACCGTCCTTCAGAACCTGGGCCTTCTCAGCGAAAAGCCGGTCAAGACCGCCGAGGGGCTGGAGGTCGTGCCGCTGAAGGTGGTCAAGGCGGTGCTGCCCGACCCCGCCAGCCTTGCCCCCGATTATCAGGGCAAGACCTGCATCGGCGATCTGGTCAAGGGCTCGCAGGACGGCAAGCCGGGCGAGGTCTTCATCTACAACGTGGCCGACCACAAACAGGCCTATGAGGAAGTCGGCAGCCAGGGCATCAGCTATACCGCGGGCGTCCCCCCGGTCGCGGCAGCGATCCTGGTCGCGCGCGGCACCTGGGACGTCAAGAAGATGGTCAATGTCGAGGATCTGCCCGCCCGCCCCTTCCTGGAGCTTCTGGGCGACCTGGGCCTGCCCACCCGCGTCATCGACGCGACTGGCGATCACCCGCTGTAACAGGCGCCGATCTCCACCCATGCCTTTGCCCCGCGGACAGGAACCTGCCCGCGGGGTTCGCGTTTCTTCCCGGCGCAGCGGACCGCCAAAAAGGGGAGCAACCGTGACACCGCCCGACCCATCGACCCATATGTTCCCCAGCCTGCCCCGCGATGCTGGCAAGGGTACGGCGCTTCCCAAGGTCGCGAACTGGGCCATCATCGGGATCTTCCTGATCCTCATGTTCTGGTTCGTGGCGCAGGCCCGCGACTTCCTGATGCCCGTCACGCTGGCCTTGTTGCTGTTCTTCGTCTTCGTCCCCTTCCGCCGGGTGATGGAGCGCTGGCGCATCGGACCGACCGTTACCGCCGCGATTGTCTCTCTGGGATTGGTGGTGTCGATCCTGGGGATCGGAATGATGATCTCGGGCCCGGTCAGCCGGCTGATCGACAACGCCCCCCAGATCGGCACGCGGCTAGAACAGAGGTTCACCGAGATCCGCCGCAACTTCGCCGGGCTTGAGCGCGCGGCGCGCAAGCTGGACGAACTGACCGGCGGCAAGAAGGCGACCGACGAACAGGACACGCCACCCGGCTCTGCCCCACGCCCCGCCGAAATCGTCGGCCCGGACGTGATGGGCACCGTCACCGGACGCGTGACCAGCGTGCCCACCCCCGGCACCCCGCAGCCGCCCGACCAGCATATCGAGGTGCAGGTGAACGCCCCGACCGAGTCCACCGCCCTTGGCAGCGTGATGGACCTGGGACCGGCAGTGATCGGACAGATCATCCTGACGCTGTTTCTGCTGTTCTTCATGCTCGCGTCCGGAGATCTGCTGTATCTGAAGATCGTGCAAAGCTTCGACCGGATGCGGGACAAGCGCGCGGCCTATCTGGCGCTGCGCGAGATCGAGGACAGGCTGGGCGCCTATCTTGGCGCAATCACGCTGATCAATGCCTGCCTGGGTATCGCGATCGGGCTTGCCATGTGGGCCTGGGGGATGCCTTCGCCGGTGCTGTTCGGGCTGGTCGGGTTCCTGCTGAACTTCATCCCCTATCTTGGTCCGGTCTTCGGCATCATCATCGCCGCGCTGGTCGGGGTCTTTGTCTTCGACGACCTGTTCACGCCCCTGATGGTGGCGTTGACCTATCTGGCGCTGACCTCGTTCGAGGGTCAGCTCATCACCCCCTATTTCGTCTCGCGCAAATTGCAGCTGAACACGGTCGTCGTGTTCCTGACCGTGGCGCTGTGGGCGTGGCTGTGGTCGGTGCTTGGCATGATCGTCGCGGTGCCCCTTCTGGTGGTGATGCGGGTGCTGGCCGACCATGTTCCGGGGCTGGAGAAGTTCGGGAATTTCCTGGCCGGCGAGGATCCCCCCGCGCTTGAGGATGAAGATGAGGAGGAGGCCCGCGAACTGGTCGAAACCGGCGGCGATACCGAGGACATGACCGAAGCCGCCAGGGCAACGCGCCACCTGTCACCCTGATGTCACCGGACCGTTGGACGGGCGATGCGGCAATGGCATGATGGCGACATGAACCATCGTCGATTCGCGTCACATGCCAGACTTTGCTGACCCCCCCGCCGCCGGCGCACGACCGGCCCCGCCACGGCCACGGCTGCAGATCGGCTTCGTGCTGTTGCCGCGCTTCACGCTGTCGGCTTTCGCGAATTTCATGGATGTGCTGCGCCTGGCCGCGGATGACGGCGACGGCTCACGCCCGATCCATTGCCGCTGGGCGGTGTTGTCGCCCGACATGGCCCCGATCCAGTCCTCATGCGGTGTCAGGATCGAACCGGACGAGCGATTGGGCGATCCGGCCCGCTTCGACTATATCGTGGTGGTCGGCGGATTGATCGAAAGTGGGGGCGGCCTGCCCCCCGGCCTTGCCCCTTTCCTGCAGCGCGCCGCCGCCCAGCGGATCGGCATCGCCGGGCTTTGCACCGGGGTCTTCGCTCTGGCGCGCCTTGGCCTGATGGATGGCTATCGTTGCTGCGTCAGCTGGTTCCATCACCAGGATTTCCTTGCCGAATTCGAACGGATGCGCCCGGTTTCGGACCAGATCTTCGTCGTCGACCGCGACCGCCTCAGCTGTTCGGGCGGGGTCAGTGCGGCGCATCTTGCGGCCTTTCTGGTCGACCGCCACCTGGGCCGCGCCGCCGCGCGCAAAAGCCTGTCGATCATGATGATCGACGAGCCGATGGCCGGAGACCGCCCCCAGCCCGGTCTGCCGTTGGAGCTGAATGCCCGCGATCCGCTGGTGCGCCGCGCCCTGCTGGCGATGCAGCAGAACCTGCATGCGCCGTTGCCCATCGCCCGCATCGCCCGCGATCTGGGCGTCGGTCGTCGCAAGCTTGAGCGGCATTTCAATGCCGACCTGGGCATCCCGCCCGCCGATGCCTCGGTCAGGATACGGCTGGCGCAGGCGCGGATGCTGCTGGCCCGAAGCGACCGGACAGTGACCCGCATCGCCGAGGAAACCGGCTTCTGCGACGCCTCGCACCTGATTCGCGTGTTCCGGGAAACCGAGGGCACGACCCCCGACCTGTGGCGTCAGGACCGTGCCCAATCCAGCCCGGACCACCAGCCCGACGAAGGCGCGGTTGCCTGATCCCCTGCGCGGGAAAAACGGGGCCGGAGCGAGGCGGAAGGTCCATGGTGACCCCGACAGGACTTGAACCTGTAACCTGCCCCTTAGGAGGGGGCTGCTCTATCCAGTTGAGCCACGGGGCCGCCGCTGTCCTTTTGCCCTGTGCGCCCGGAATTGGCAAGGTTGCCGCGCGGTTGCAAAAGCGATAACGGTAACATCATTGCGTCCCGGAACAGTCATGAACACGAAACGACCCCGCCGCCCCCTGACCCTGCGCGACGTGTCCGAAGCGTCGGGCGTCTCGGAAATGACTGTCAGCCGCGTCTTGCGCAACCGGGGCGATGTCTCGGCCGCGACGCGGGAGAAGGTTCTGACCGCCGCGCGAACTCTGGGATATGTCCCCAACAAGATCGCGGGCGGCCTGGCCAGCCAGCGCGTCAACCTGGTCGCGGTGATCATTCCCTCGCTGTCGAACATGGTCTTCCCCGACGTCCTGGGCGGCATCTCGGCAGAGTTGGAGGATACGGGGCTGCAACCGGTGGTCGGCGTCACCAATTACAGCCCCCCCCGTGAAGACGCGGTGCTCTATGACATGCTGTCCTGGCGGCCCTCGGGCGTGATCCTGGCCGGGCTGGAACACAGCGCCGTGGCCCGCGCCATGTTGGACAATGCCGGCCTGCCCGTGGTCGAGATCATGGATATCGACGGCGACGCCATCGATACCGCGGTCGGCATCTCACATCGCCGCGCCGGGGCCGAGATGGCCGCAGAGATCCTGCGCGCGGGTTATCGCCGCATCGGCTTCATCGGCACGCATATGCCCGAGGATCACCGCGCGCGCAAAAGACTGGCCGGGTTCGAGGAACGGCTGGCCCAAGACAATGTCTCGCTTTCCGCGCGTGAGTTTTACCAGGGCGGCTCGTCGTTGCAAAAGGGGCGCGAGCTGACCGAACGCATCCTCGCACGAGAACCCGAGCTGGATTTCCTGTACTACTCCAATGACATGATCGGCGCGGGCGGGCTGCTGTGGTGCCTTGAAAAGGGATATGACATCCCCGGCAAACTGGGCCTTGCGGGCTTCAACGGGGTCGACCTGCTGGACGGGCTTCCGCTGCGGCTGGCCACAACCGACGCGCGCCGCATCGATATCGGGCGTCGCGCCGCGCGCATCGTCGCCGGAAAAGAGACTGCGCCCGAAAACGGCGTCGTCGCGCTGACCCCGACCTTCAAGCCCGGCGATACGATCCGCAACGCCTGAACCGCAATGAAAACGGGCGCGCCGATGGCACGCCCGTCATGGTCCGGCACGGCAGGGGCGCTGCCGCTCAGTTGAAATCGGGATAGAAGATTCCGCCGGGCGACAGGGTGAAGATCTCGCACCCGTCGGCCGTCACGCCGATCGAATGTTCGAATTGCGCCGACAGCGACTTGTCGCGGGTCACGGCGGTCCAGTCATCGGCCAGGACCTTGGTTTCGGGACGACCAAGGTTCACCATCGGCTCGATGGTGAAGAACATCCCCTCTTCCAGGACGGGGCCTTTGCCCGGACGGCCGAAATGCAGGACGTTCGGCGGCGCATGGAAGACGCGGCCAAGGCCGTGACCGCAGAAATCACGCACGACCGACATGCGGTTCCCCTCGACATAGGACTGGATCGCCCAGCCGATGTCGCCGAACGTCGCGCCGGGGCGCACGGCTTCGATCCCCTTCATCAGGCTGTCATGCGTCACCTGGATCAGGCGGCGCGCCTTGACGCTGGGCTTGCCCGCCACATACATGCGCGAGCTGTCGCCGTACCAGCCGTCAAGGATGACGGTGACGTCGATGTTCAGGATATCGCCATCCGCCAGGATCTTGTCGCCGGGGATGCCGTGGCAGACGACATGGTTCACGCTGATGCAGCTTGCATGCTGGTATCCGCGATAGCCGATGGTGGCGCTGACCGCGCCCGTCTCCTCGACCCGGTTGCGAATGAAATCGTCCAGCGCGGCCGTGGTCCTGCCGGGTTCCACCAGCGGGCCGACCTCGTCCAGGATCAGTGCCGCAAGCCGACCGGCCGCGCGCATGCCCTCGAAATCCTGAGGCTCATGGATACGGATACCCTCACGGGTCTGGCGTGCGTCGTTCATCGGATCCTCATGCATGTTGATCCACAGATAGTCCCCTGCGCCCACTTGTTCCAGCCCCGCGGCCAGACCTATACAGTCTTTCTAGAAAATGAACGCCGCGAGGAGCGTCCCATGCAATCCGACAATCCCACCGCCGCCATCCTCGTGATCGGGGACGAGATCCTTTCGGGGCGCACGCGCGAAGGCAACGCCCACCACCTTGCCGGAGTGTTGTCCGCGACCGGCTTCGACCTGCGCGAGATCCGGGTCGTTGCCGATGACAATGACCAGATCGTCGCCGCGATCCGGGCCTTCGACAAAAGCCTGGGTGGGGCCTATGACCTTGTTTTCACCTCGGGCGGCATCGGTCCGACCCATGACGACATCACCGCGGATTCCGTCGCCGAAGCTCATGGCACCACGGTCGAGGTCAACCCACAGGCCCGCGCGATCCTGCAGGCGCGCTGCGACCGGATGGGAACCGAACTGACCCCGAACCGGCTGCGCATGGCGCGGGTGCCGGTGGGCGCGGTGCTGATCGACAACGCGGTTTCGGGTGCGCCGGGCTTTTCGATCGGCAATACCCATGTCATGGCCGGCGTCCCCGAGGTGTTTCGCGGCATGGTCGCATGGCTGGTGCCGCGCCTGTCCGGCGGCCGGCCGGTGCAGTCGGACACGGTCGAGGTGCGGCGCGGCGAAAGCGACGTGGCCGAAGAGTTGAAGGCCGTGGCCGAAGAATTCCCCGACCTTTCGCTTGGCTCCTATCCTTTCCAGGATGCGACCGGATGGGGCACCAGCCTGGTCGTGCGCGGCCTTGACGTGGCCCGCGTCGCCGAGGCCATGGCCACCCTGCGCCAAAGGCTGGACCTGTGACACCGGATCCGCAGCTGTCGCTGGCCTTCGAGACGACCTGGCCCGCCGCCGAGATCGTCGATACCGGGGCGATCCGCAGTGGCCGCGGCCTGGGTGCGGGCGGGCGCGTCAGTTCCAGCATCGCGCGGTCGCCTGACTGGACCGAGGCCGATCTGAGCGCGGCCGAGGCCCTGCATCGCGACTGGCAGCAGCGCCCGATGTTCCGCCTGCCCGACAGCGACCGGCGGCTGGGCGAGGCGCTGGCCGCGCGCGGCTATCGCGCCGAGTCGCCGACGGCGATCATGACCGCCGATTGCGCCGCGCTGGTGGCCGAGATCCCGGCGCTGACCATTTTCCCGATCTGGCCGCCACTGGCGATCCAGCGCGAACTTTGGGCCGCCGGGAATATCGGCCCTGCCCGCCAGGCCGTCATGGAGCGCGTGGCCGACCCCAAGATATCCATCCTTGCACGGCTGGACGACCGCGCGGCGGGCTCTGCCTTCGTCGCGGTCGAGGGGCCGGTGGCGATGGTCCACGCAATCGAGGTCGCGCCGCAGTTCCGTCGCCGGGGCGTGGGCGCATTCCTGGTCCGCGCGGCGGCGGAATGGGCCGCGCGACAGGGCGCCCCGCGCCTGGGGCTGGCGGTCAGCCGCAGCAATGCCGGCGCCCGCGCGCTTTACGACCGCATGGGGTTCAGCGAGATCGCTGGCTACAGCTATTGGGCGCGGGACTAGGGATCAGACGCCGGCGGCAAGCCGGCGCATCTCGCGCTTCAGCAGGTCCAGCTCGCTGCGCATCAGGTTGATCTCGGCACTCAGATCTTCGTCGATCGGCTCGCCCGCAACGATGCTGAAGCTGGCAAGATGCCGCGCGGCAGGTTGCAGGGCCTCGCCCGGCTCGCCCCCATCCTCCATCAGCAGGAAGGTCTGGACGCCGTCGGACAGGCGCTGCGCCGGGATCGCGGCGGCGACGCGCCAGGTGCCATCCTCTTGTGCGGTCACGCGGGCTTCGGCGACGCGGCTGCCCAGATGAACCAGCACCAGCCGGCCGGGCGGCGCGGACCGGGTCAGGATGCCCTGCCAGATGCCGCTTTTCAGGCCCAGCGTTTCGAAATCGTCCATCATGTCCCTCATCAGAAATCGGCCCGCGGATGGCGGGACAGGATCAGCTCGCGGATTTCGACCGCGCTCATGCCGGGGCTTTCGAAGATCAGGTCCAGCCAGATCTTTTCAAGCCGCTTCTCGTTCATCTCGGTATAGGCAAGGTCAAACTCGATGACCTGCTGGCTTTGCAGCCCGGCCTGCATCTCGTGCAGCGAATGCAGCAGCTCGTCGGTATTCGGGCCGTGGCCGATGTTCAGGCGGGCATAGACATTCAACGGGCGCTCAAGCACCAGCGACGCTTCAAGCCGCACGATATGGTTGCGCGTCAGCCCGTCCAGCGCCTCGGTCGGCAGATCGATCGAGATCGACAGGAAGCTGCCGGTAAAGCCGAAGACCTCAAGCCGCAGACCATAGGGCGACAGGTCCGTCGCGCGCGGATTGCGGATCTGTTCAAGGATCAGGGCCTGCGCCTCGCAATCGTGCCAGACGCCCGCGCGGTCGCCCAGCCGCGTCCCCGAGGGTGCGGCCGCGATCCCACGCGGGGTGATCTGGCCTGCCAGAAAACCCGGACGCCAGCGCCAGTCGGTACCGCCCGGCAAATGCAGCGCGGCCAGCGCCACCCGCGACACGGCCGACTTGCGGTCCCCCCGCATCAGGAAGCGGTTCAGGCTGGCGCGCAGGGCCAGTGCCTCGTCCGTCAGCCGCTTGATCCGGCCGGGTCCCATGAATTCGACGCTTTCGGCCATCTCGGCCCATTGACCGAATGCCCGCTCACGCGTTTTCCGTTCCAGCCACTTGCGCGCGCGCAACGCCATGCTTCCGCCTCGTAATTACTGATCCATATAAATATGCGTCTCGGCCTCGGCGCCCGGATGCGTGACCGCACCGTAGCGTGCCTTGCCGACAAGCTTCGAATATTTCCAAAGTGCCCCCGAAGCGTAATCGGTCGCGCGCGGGCCGGGCCAGCTCTTCCGGCGCGCCGCCAGTTCCTCATCGGAAAGGGCCACGGAAATCTCGCCCCTTGGGGCGTCGATGGTGACGATGTCGCCATCGCGCAAAAGCGCGATCGGGCCACCATGCGCCGCCTCGGGGCCGACATGGCCGACGCAGAACCCCCGCGTCGCGCCCGAGAAGCGGCCATCGGTAATCAGGGCTACCTTCTTGCCCATCCCCTGCCCCGACAGCGCCGCCGTGGTCGCCAGCATCTCGCGCATGCCGGGGCCGCCTGCCGGTCCCTCGTTGCGGATGACGATGACCTCGCCTTCGTGGTACTCGCGGCGGGTGACGGCGGCAAAGGCGTCCTCCTCGCATTCGAAGACGCGGGCGGGGCCGGTAAAGACCTGGGTCTCGGGCGGCATTCCGGCGACCTTCACGATGGCGCCGTCAGGGGCCAGGTTGCCCTTGAGCCCAACCACGCCGCCCGTTGCAGACAGGGGAGAGGTGACGGCGTGGATGACCTTGCCGTCGATCTCTCGGTCGACCAGGTCCAGTTCCTCACCAATGGTCCGGCCCGAAGCGGTGATGCAATCCTCGTGGATCAGGCAGGCGCGGCGCAATTCGCGCATGACGACGGGGACGCCGCCCGCGTCGTACAGATCCTTGGCGACGTAATCCCCGCCCGGTCGCAGGTTCACGAAATAGGGCGTCTCGCGGAAGATGTCGCAAACGTCGAACAGATCGAAAGATATCCCCGCCTCATGCGCGATGGCGGGAAGGTGCAGCCCGGCATTGGTCGACCCGCCGGTGCAGGCGACGACGCGGGCCGCATTCTCCAGCGACTTGCGCGTCACCACGTCGCGGGCGCGGATATTGCTTGCGATCAGCTCCATCACCGCCTCGCCCGAGGCAAGGCCGAACTGGTCGCGGGATTCATAGGGTGCGGGCGCGCCAGAGCTGTTCATCAGCGCAAGCCCGATCGCCTCGGACACGCAGGCCATGGTATTCGCAGTATACTGCCCGCCACAGGCCCCGGCCGAGGGACAGGCCACGCGTTCCAGGATGTCCAGCTCGGCATCGGACATCCGCCCGGCGGCGTGCTGGCCCACGGCCTCGAACACGTCCTGAACAACGACGTCGCGGCCGTTCAGGCGACCCGGCAGGATCGAGCCGCCATAGATGAACACCGAAGGCACGTTCAGCCGCACCATGGCCATCATCATGCCGGGCAGCGACTTGTCGCAGCCCGCCAGCCCGACCAGCGCGTCATAGCAATGCCCGCGCATGGTCAGTTCGACCGTGTCGGCAATGGCATCGCGCGAGGCAAGGGACGAACGCATCCCTTCGTGCCCCATGGCGATGCCGTCGGTCACGGTGATGGTCGTGAATTCGCGCGGACAGCCGCCCGCCTTCTTGACCCCCTGCTTGACCGATTGCGCCTGTCGCGCCAGCGCGATGTTGCAGGGCGCAGCCTCGTTCCAGCAGGTGGCGACGCCGACCCAAGGCGAATGGATCTCTTCCTCGGAAATGCCCATCGCATAGAAATACGACCGGTGCGGTGCCCGCGAGGGACCTTCGGTCACATGCCGGCTGGGAAGTCGCGATTTGTCGAAGCGAGAGTTTTTCACGGCTCTTTCCTCTGCCTGTCGCAAGGGATAGGCGCAGCATCCCCGCTGGGCAAGGGCTGTCGCCCCCGCAACTGCCCGCTCGGCAGGGTCACGCGCGTCATCGGCATTCAGCCGCCCGCAAGGTTGAGGCGCGCGGCCATGATCAGATCGTTCAGCGTGACGCCCCCTGCGGAATGGGTGGTCAGGGTGACGCTGGCATGGCCCCAGCCAAAGGCAATGTCGGGATGGTGGTTGGCGCATTCCGCCTGCCACGCCGCCAGCATGGCGATCTGGGCCGGGCCCTTGAAGGACTTGAAGCGCCATTCCCGCCGGATGGACTTGCCGTCCGGTGCCAGTTCCCAGCCAGGCAAGCTGGCCAGGTGGCGCCGAATCTCGTCCTCGGGCAGTGCGGGGGCGCCGTCCACGATCTTTTCTTGGGCAAGGCCGGTCATCGCTTCCTCCTCACAGGATCGGCGCGGCAAGCGCCAGCAGGTTGTTGCGCAACCGCCGCCACAGCGACCAGCTGCGGATTTCGCCGATGGTGATCGACTCGGACCGGGCGATGTAGCTGTCCTGACGTTCTTCCAGCTGGTCGATCAGATCGCGGTCCAGAAACAGCATGTTCATCTCATAGTTCAGTTCGAAACTGCGGCGGTCCATGTTCGCGCTGCCGATCATCGCCATGCGACCGTCGGCAAGAATGATCTTGGAATGCAGCAGGCCCGGCCGATACAGCATCAGTTTCACCCCGGCCGAGACGAGCCCATAGTAAAATCCTTCTGAGGTCGCCTGCACGACAAGGGAATCGTTGCGCAACGGCAGGATCATGGTCACGTCCACCCCACGCCGCGCGGCCGTCCGGATCGCGGAATCCAGCGAACTGTCGGGAACGTAATAGGGCGTCGTGATGACCAGCCGGTGACGCGCGGCATGGATCATCGTCGCCATGCAGTCCGAAAGCGACCCCTGCCGGTCGTCGGGGCCGGTCGCCACCACCTGAGCGATGTCTCCGCCCGCGATCGCCGGGGGCGCGGTCTTCAGCATCTCGCCCAGATCCTCGCCGGAATAGCTCATCCAGTCCTGCAGGAAGACCGCCTGCATCTGGCGCACGACCGGCCCCTCGATTTGCAGCAGGATGTCCGTCCAGGGCGCGAAGCGGGGCTTGATCGCAAAGGCGCGATCGGCGCAGTTCCGGCTTCCGGTGAAGCCCACCACCTGGTCGATCACCACGATCTTGCGGTGATTGCGCAGGTCCATGCGGCGGACGAGGCTGCCGATGATCGGCAGGCCCAGCGGCAGGGCGACCGCGCATTCCGCCCCCGCCGCGGCCATGCCACGCCAGCTGTCCGAAGCGCTGAACGCGCGCGAGCCGAAGGCGTCGATGATTGCGCGCACCTTGACCCCGCGCCGCGCCGCGCGCATCGCCGCCTGGGCCACCAGCCGTCCCGAGGGGTCGTCCAGCCAGATATAGAACAGCAGGTGGACATGATCCTGCGCCGCGTCGATCGCAGCGACCAGATCCTGGATGGCGGAGTCGTCCTCGGCCAGCAGGGTGGCGCGGTTGCCCGCCATCGCGCCGAACCCGGTCGTCGCCCGATTCGCGGCGATCAGCGGCGCGGCAAAATCCGGGGGCTCGCGGACCAACTCGCGACTCGGGCTCCACAGGCCGGACAGGCGACTGCGGATGTTCCCCACATGCTCGACATCGGCGCCATGCATCCGGATCTCGCCGAACAGGACATAGGCCAGGATGCCGACCAGCGGCACCAGCTCGATCACCAGGATCCAGGACAGTCTGACCGTGGGTTCCAACCGCGGACGCAGCAGCACGCGGACGGATACCGCCAGCGCAATCGCATAGTGAATGAACACAAACATCTCGGCCCACATGGTCGCCATGAAAGCCCGCCGCGGTTAGAATTGCAATTCCGGCGCCATTTGCCTAAGTGGACGGCTGAACGCAGCGCAAGGGGCCTTCTCGGATGAACTGGATCACCAACTATGTGCGTCCGCGCATCAATTCGCTGTTCTCGCGCCGGGAAGTGCCCGAGAATCTGTGGACGAAATGCCCGGAATGCGGAAACATGCTGTTTCACCGGGAACTGGCGGACAATCTGAACGTCTGCACCCATTGCGACCACCATCTGGTGATCACCCCGCGCGACCGCTTTGCCGCGCTGTTCGACGGCGGTGTCTTCGTCGAGGTGAAGGTGCCCGAACCCGTGGCCGACCCGCTGCAATTCCGCGACCAGAAGAAATATCCCGACCGGATGAAGGCCGCGCAGAAGTCCACCGGCGAAAAAGA
This sequence comes from Paracoccus broussonetiae, assembly GCF_031854425.1. Classification (NCBI taxonomy): domain Bacteria; kingdom Pseudomonadati; phylum Pseudomonadota; class Alphaproteobacteria; order Rhodobacterales; family Paracoccaceae; genus Paracoccus; species Paracoccus broussonetiae. Next base: position 28,930 of record NZ_JAVRQI010000001.1, read on the forward strand.
GGCCATGCTGGTCGCCGAGGGCGAGATGGGCCGCACTCCCGTGGTGATGGCCGCGCAGGATTTCTCGTTCATGGCCGGCTCGATGGGCATGTATGTCGGCAACGCGATCATCGCCGCCGCCGAACGTGCCGTGAAGCTGAAACGCCCGCTGGTGCTGTTCTCGGCCGCGGGCGGGGCAAGGATGCAGGAAGGTATCCTGTCCTTGATGCAGATGCCGCGCACCACCGTCGCGGTCCAGATGCTGAAAGAGGCGAAACTTCCCTATATCGTCGTTCTGACCCATCCGACGACCGGCGGCGTCACCGCGTCCTATGCCATGCTGGGCGACATCCAGATCGCCGAGCCAAATGCCCTGATCTGCTTCGCCGGTCCCCGCGTGATCGAGCAGACCATCCGTGAAAAGCTGCCCGAAGGGTTCCAGCGCGCCGAATACCTGCTGGAGCACGGGATGCTGGACCGCGTGACCCACCGCAAGAAGATGCGCGACGAGCTGATCTCGATCCTGCGCATGGTGATGCGCCAGCCCGCGCCGGTTGCGGGCGACCTGCCCGCACCGGGCAGCATCGCCGCCCTGCATTCCGAACACGACGTCAAACCCGCTTGATCCGGGGCAGATCAGATGACCACCTCCGACGCCATCCTTGCCAGGCTGATGCAGCTTCACCCCAAGGTCATCGACCTGTCACTTGACCGGATGGAGCGGATCCTGGCCGCGCTGGGAAACCCCGAGCGCCGCATTCCCCCGGTGATCCACGTCGCCGGCACCAACGGCAAGGGTTCGACCCAGGCGATGATCCGCGCCGGGCTTGAGGCGGCGGGCAAGCGCGTCCACGCCTATACCTCGCCGCATCTGGCCCAGTTCCATGAACGCATCCGGCTGGCCGGATCCCTGATCTCGGAAGACCTGCTCGCCGCCACGCTTGAGGAATGCGAGGCAGCGAATGCTGGGCAGCCGATCACCTTCTTCGAGATCACGACCGCTGCGGCCTTCCTGGCTTTCTCGCGCGTTCCGGCCGATTACACGCTGCTTGAAGTCGGGCTTGGCGGGCGGCTGGACGCGACGAATGTCGTCGACGATCCGCTTCTTTGCGTCATCACCCCGGTCAGCATCGACCACACCCAGTTCCTGGGCGAGACCCTGCCCGAAATCGCGGGCGAAAAGGCCGGGATCATCAAGCGCGGCGTGCCCTGCATCGTCGGCCCGCAGGACGGCCCCGCACGCGAGGTCATCGAGGCGCGGGCCGAGGCGCTTTCCGCCCCGCTGCGCATCGCGCGGCAGGACTGGGACAGCTATTCAGAACATGGCCGGCTGGTCTATTTCGATCATTCCGGGCTTCTGGATCTGCCGCTTCCGAACCTGCCCGGCCCGCATCAGATCGTGAATGCCGGGGCCGCCATTGCCGCCCTGCGCGAGCTGGGCTTCGGCGAGCCCGAGGCAACCGCCGCCGTCACCCGCGTGGAATGGCCGGCCCGGATGCAGCGCCTGACGCGCGGACCGCTGGTCGATGCCGCCCAGGATTGCGAATTGTGGCTGGACGGTGGCCATAACCCTGCCGGTGGCGAAGCGCTGTCCGCGACGCTGGCCGCGATGCCGGGCCGCCCGACGCATCTGGTCTGCGGAATGCTGAACACCAAGGATGTCGAAGGCTATATGCGCCCGCTGGCCCCGCAGGTGCGCAGCCTGATCGCGGTCCCGATCCCCGGCGCCGATGCGACGCTTCCGGCCGAGGCGACCGAGCAGGCCGCCGCGAATTCCGGCATTGCCGCGACCACCGCGCCGGACGTGCTGGATGCCGTGGCCCGCATCGCGCGCGAGGAACCCGGCGCGCGCATCCTGATCTGCGGCTCGCTTTACCTTGCGGGCGACGTGCTGCGCGAGAACGGCTAGGCTAGGCCCGACCCCAATCGGCGTCCCGCATCTCGCGCAGGCGGCTTGCGGTGCGCTCGAACTCAAAGGCCCCCTCACCCTCGGCGTAAAGTCGTTCGGGATCGTCGGCGCCGCTGGCGATCAGACGGACCTTGGCTTCGTAAAGCGCGTCGATCAGCGTGACGAAGCGCTTGGCCTCGTTATAGTTCGACTGGCTGAGGCGCGGGATGGAATCCAGCAGCAAAAGATCAACCGCCTCGGCAACGGCCAGATAATCCGCCGGGCCAAGCGGCTTTGCGCACAGATCCCAGAAGCTGGCCCGCGCGATGCGCCCGACATGCTGGGGCAGCTCGACCTTGCGGCCCTTGATCTCAAGGACCAGCGGCTCGGGCGTGACGCCTCCGGTCTCCTCGCGCCAGATCCGGTCCATCTGCGCCCGGGCGATCGAATCGGCGGGCGCGAACCAGACCTGCCCACCTTCGTCCCGGTTCTGGCGGTAATCGGTCACGCTGGACAGTTCGATGATCTGCATCCGTTCCTTCAGCAGTGCGATGAAGGGCAGGAAAAGCTGGCGGTTCAACCCGTTCTTGTACAGATCCTCGGGCACCCGGTTCGAGGTGGTGACGACCGTCACCCCTTCTTCCATCAGGATCTGGAACAGCCGACCCACGATCATCGCATCGGCAATGTCGGTGATCTGCATCTCGTCGAAGCAAAGCAGGCGGACCTTGTCCGCGATCGACTTGGCGACGGGGCGGACGGCATCCTGCTGGCCGGTCTTGCGCACGCCTTCCAGCGCGGCCTGAACCTCCTGCATGAATTCGTGGAAGTGGACGCGGCGCTTCTGCGACAGGGGCGCCGCCTCCATCACCAGATCCATCAGCATGGACTTGCCGCGCCCGACACCGCCCCACAGGTAGATCCCCTTGACCGCGGCGGTCGCGGCAGCGCCGGACCCGCCGCCCATCAGTCGCGACAACCAGCCGCCCTTGGGCTGGGCCGGTGCCGGAGTCGCCGCGCCAAGGTCGCGCACCAACCGGTCCAGCGCGGGCAGGACGCCGCGTTGCGCCGGATCGGGTTCAAGCTGGCCGGCGGTGACGCGGGCCTCGTAGAGTTCGGATACAGTCGCCATGGCCGCCCCCTGCCAAAGATCGGGGCCGCGCGCAAGTGCCCGCGCGCCCCGACCGGGTTCGCGATTTCAAGGATGTTGCTGCCTAGGCGATGGCCCGGTTGCGCGTCTCGGTCCGGATCAGAAGCGTGGCAAAGGCCGCCACCACCAGCAGCGCCGCGAAGACCGCGATGGCAGTGCCAAAGCCGCGCGCCACCACGACACCCAGCAGGGACGGCGCCAGCAGCCCGCCCACCCGCGCCACGGCGCTGGCTGCACCCATGCCGGTGCCGCGCAGACCGGTCGGGTACAGTTCGGGCGTAAAGGCGTAAAGCGCGCCCCAGGCCCCCAGCAGCGCAAAGCTCATCAGCAGAAGCGAGATGGCGACCAGCCACGGCCCCGAGGCCAGCGTGAACATCAGGCAACCCGCGGCGCTGAGCAGCAGGAAGATCTGCAACGTCAGCTTGCGCCCCCAGGCCTCGACCCCGTGGGCGGCCAGCGCATAGCCGGGAACCTGCGCCAGCGCCAGCAGGACAAGGAAGCCATAGCCGCGCACGAAGCCGAAGCCGCCTTTGACCAGTTCGGCCGGCAGCCAGACGAAGACCCCGTAATAGGACAGCGACACCAGGAACCAGGTGGCGAAGACCGCGATGCTTTGGTTGCGTAGCTCTGGCCCGAACAGGCCCTGTCTTGCGGCCGGAACTTCGGGCGCGACCAGCCGGACCTGCGCGGGCAAGGCGCGCGCGCCATTCGCGGTCAGAACGCGGTCGACGACCTTGCGGGCCGCTGCCTCATCCCCCTGCCGCAGCAGGAACATCGGCGATTCCGGCACCCAAAGCCGCAGCCCGATGCCGATCAGGGCAGGCAGCGCCGCGACTGCAAAGATCCAGCGCCAAGTCTCGACCGCCCCGGCCAAACTGGCAATCCAGGCCGTCAGGGCGACAATGATCGTGCCGATGGCCCAGAACCCCTCCAGCCAGACCAGCCAGCGCCCGCGGTTCCGGGGCGGAAGGAATTCGGCCATCATGGCGTAATCGACGGGCAGCGTGCCCCCGACAGCCATCCCGGTCAGGAAGCGCAGGACGAGAAGCGTCATGAAATCCGGGGCAAAGACCGAGGCGAGGCCAAAGATCGCGTCGCAGGTCACCGTCAGAAGCAGGACCTTGCGCCGCCCGATCCGGTCCGCGATGCGCCCGAACAACGTCGCGCCCGCGAACATCCCCAGGAAGAAAAGCGTCCCGGTCTGCAGGGCCTGCGGCACCGTCAGGCCAAAACTTGCCGCGATCGAGGCCGCGGTGAAGCCGATGGCGATGACCTGCATCGCATCGGCCGCCCAGACCAGCCCGAAAATCCCCAGCAATCGCTTTTGAAAGCGGCCAGCCCCGCCCTGCGCCAAAGCCTCGTCGATGGTCATCTGCATGTCCGGGTCTTTCCGTCGGTCGAAATTGGGCGCCATTTGCACATAGAGGCTTCGATAAATCCAGCCGGAAGCTCACCATTCCGTGCGCGGATGCCGGCCCGCGCGACCCAAGGCTTGCCCCCGGCCCGCAAAGACGCGATTTTCAGGCACATGAACGCGCGAAGCCAGGCCCAGATCCAGGAGCGGAGGACGCAGCCCCTGCGGCTGTGCCTGCTTGTGCTGGCGCTTCTGCTGCTGGCTTTGCTGCCCGGCCCGCGCGCGCCGGACCACCCCGGCGGACCCGGCCATCCCTATGGCGATGAAACCGTCGTCGCACTGAACGGGCAGGTTCTGGCCGCAAGACCGGATCACGTCGTCCCGCGACCGCTGCCACTGACGGGGCTGATCCCAACGGCCCCACCCGCTCCGCTGCGACGCATCGCCGCGACCGCAAACCCGCAAATCATCACGACTCTGCTGGCAGATGCCTGCACCGTCACTCCCCGTGCCCGCGCGCCTCCGAGCCGTTTCCCGATCGCCTGAAACTCGACCGCCTCTTCCTGCCGGAAGAAGGCGGCGACCCCGATTGCGTATTTCAAGGAAACGGACATGAGCCTTCAGACTCTGGACACGGACAACACGCGCCGCCCGCTGGGCGAGGCCGCGCCCCATGTGATGACCCCCACGGCAGCGGCTAAACCCGCCAGCCCCTTCGAGACCGCCCCGCCCGAGGCCCCGCCCCGACGCAGCACGCCGCCACGCTCGGCCGGGTCGGTGGCGCTGCATTGGTCGCTGATGATTGGCGGCTTCGTCGCGCTGGTGCTGGCGGGGCAATGGCTGCTGTGACCCGCGGCCGCCAGGCGTGAAACAGAACGGGACAGGGCCGCCCCAACATCGCTGCTGGGCGGCCCATCCCTGAATCTGGTTGCCATCTGGTGATGTCAGGGACGCGCAGCCAAGTGCGCGCCCCTGAACCGGATCATTGCCCTGCGGCGGGCTTTTCGGCCTCCATCTTGGCCTTGGCGCGGGCGTCCACACTGGCCTCGATCTGGTCGATGGTGAAGGATGCCGGGGTCTGGCTGGGCGGAAAGTCGACGAACGTCTCCAGGAACTTGCCCGCATGCATGGTCAGCTGCGCCATCAGGAAGTCGTTCTTGGTCCGCCAGTCATCATATTGGTCCGACACGATATCGGCGCGCTCATAGGGGTCCATGCGAAGGTTGAAAAGTTTCGGAATGCGGTAGCAGTCGAAATTCTCATACCAGACCTTGAACCCTCCGGGCGCCGGCATTTCGCAGAACACAGCCTTCCAGTCGCCATAGCGATAGGCGACCAGCTTGCTGTCGTCGTTGAAATAGGCGAACTCGTTCCGCGCACTCTTGTCGGTCTGCCCGGTCAGCAGCGGCAGCTGGTTATAGCCGTCGAGATGGACCTTGAAGGTCTTGTCCTCGATCTGCTTGCCAGCCAGCAGCTCATCCTTGATCTTGTCGTCGCCCGCCGCCGCGACCAGCGTCGGGAACCAGTCGAGACCCGAGAACATCGCGGTCGTGACCTCGCCCGGTTTGATCTTGCCCGGCCAGCGCACCATCGCGGGCACCCGGAAGGCCCCTTCCCAGTTGCTGTCCTTTTCCGAACGGAAAGGCGTCGTCGCGGCATCGGGCCAGGTGAACTGGTTCGGCCCGTTGTCGGTGGTGTAGATGACGATGGTGTTGTCGGTGATGCCCATGTCGTCCAGCGCCTTCAGCAGCTTTCCGACATCGCCGTCATGTTCGATCATGCCGTCGGCATAGTCGTTGCCGGGCATCCCGCTTTGGCCCTGCATCTCGGGGCGAATATGGGTGAACAGGTGCATCCGCGTCGTGTTCATCCAGGTGAAGAACGGCTTTCCTGCGTCATGCTGGCGCTTCATGAAGTCGATGGCGGCGGCCGTCGTCTCGTCGTCGATCGTCTCCATCCGCTTCTTGGTCAGCGGACCGGTATCTTCGATCTGTCCGTCGGCAGTGGCCCTCAGCACCCCGCGGGGCGAGTTCGCCGCGACGAATTCCTTGTCATCGGCGGGCCACAGGGCGCGCTCGGGCTCCTCCTCGGCATTCAGGTGATAAAGGTTGCCGAAGAATTCGTCGAAGCCGTGATTGGTCGGCAGGTATTCGTCGCGGTCGCCCAGGTGGTTCTTGCCGAACTGCCCGGTCGCATAGCCCATCGGCTTCAACACCTGGGCAATGGTGACGTCGCGATCCTGCAGGCCCACCGTGGCACCGGGCACGCCGACCTTGCTCAGGCCGGTCCGCTTGGGCGTTTGCCCGGTGATGAAGGACGACCGGCCCGCGGTGCAGCTGTTTTCCGCATAATAGTCGATGAAGCGCATGCCTTCGTCGGCGATGCGGTCGATGTTCGGGGTGCGGTATCCCACGATCCCGTCGGCATAGGCCGAGATATTGGTCTGGCCGATATCATCCCCGAAAATGACAAGGATGTTCGGCTTGGCCGCCGCATCCTGGGCATAAAGCGGGGTCGCCAGCGTCATGGATAGTCCAAGGAATAGTCCGAATTTACGCATTGGTAGTCTCCGTAGGCAAAGACTGGGCAACGAATCATTCAAGGGAGTGGGCAAAGGATAGCGCGCGACGCGCCCCTGTCTAATGCCGAGGGCCTTGGTCTTGCCCCCGGACGCGCAGGCGACGGCAGAAAAGTCACTGAAACGGATATGAAAAAGGGCCGCTCGCGATCTGACGCGACGACCCGTTATGCGATTTCCGGATTTTCCGGGAAGTGTCTGGAACCATAGCTCCCGGCCGTTTCCGGGCGGGAATTATGGTGCCGGTGAAGGGACTCGAACCCCCGACCCCATCATTACGAATGACGTGCTCTACCAGCTGAGCTACACCGGCACTTCCTTTGTGCCGCGCCGGATAGCAGGTTCCGGCGCGGGCGAAAAGGGGGGATCAGTACTTTTTCCCCATGACCCGCGGATCATCTTCCGGCGGCTCGACATCGGGGCGCACCGGCAGCACGTCCAGATCGCCCGCGACGGCGCGCGCGGTGCCCGTGGCGGGCCGGGACGCGGGGGGAATGATCGCAGCGGGCGGAACCTCCGGTTCGGGGTCCGTCACGGTCATCGCGGGTTCGGACTGACTGCTGACGGGCGTGACACGGCGGTAATCCGATTCGCGCGGCACCATGCCCGGCGCGACATCGGCCACCTCGGTCTTGACCACCGGTTCGGGCGGGACGGGGGCGGCAGAGCTGTCACGCGGCGCACTTTCCATCGGCTTGGCGGGCGCGTCGACCGCGTCCTTGCCGTTCTCGCGCGGCGTCGAGGGCGAACCCACCAGCAGCGGCAGCAGCTCGACGCTGTTGCGCACCAGCCCGGCCGAGGCGGACGCGCTGTCCGGCTCGCGCCAGGTCAGCGTGTCGAAGCCGCCGCAGCTGTCACAAACCGGGGCCCAGTCGGACATGACGTTGTGGCACTTGTCACAGACCCATTGCGGGCCGCGGCTGGACACCATCGCCTTGGCCAGAATGCCGCGCACGACGGAATCGTCCGCGCCCTCGCCCCGTTCGACCGCCGCCAGGATCGACAACGACCGCACGGTCGGGTGCTTCTGGGCAAGGTCGCCAAGCGCCCGACGGGCACCGGGGAAATCCTCGGCGGCAAGCAGCAGCTCGGCGCGGAGAAGGCGGGATTCCTCGTTGTCGGGGTTCTTCGAGATCAGATCCTCGAACCGGCGCAGGCGCGCGGCCGGAGTCTCGTCCGGGACGATCTCGGCATAGGTGGCCGCGATCGAGGGATGGGGCCGCACGCTCCAGGTCTTTTGCAGAACGCGCGTCGCGTTGCGGAAATCGTTCTGCGCGATATAGCTGCGCGCCGCGAGCACCGCCGCCGGGATCAGGTCCGGGCTGGCGCGGTTGGCGGAAATCGCGGCCTCGCGCGCGCTGATGGAATTGCCCTCGGCCAGAACCTCGGACGCCTCTTTCAGGGCAAGTACCGCATCGCGGCGGATATGGACGTCCTGAGGCAGCTGGCCCTGCTTGCGCTTGTCCTTCAGAACGCCGCGCGCGCCCTTCCAGTCGCCCTGCCGGGTCTGAAGCTGCAGCAGCGTGTCCTGCACCTCGGTATGCCTGGGTTTCAGCGCATAGGCCTTTTCGGCCAGTTTCAGCGCGGTGGCGGTATCGCCCTCGTCCAGCTTCTGGCGCATCAGCCCGCGGATGCCGACGAAGCGGGTCCGGTCATCGGATAGAAGTCGGCGATAGATCTCGCCTGCCTTGCGCGAATCGCCCGCGACTTCGGCAGCCTGGGCAGCCAGAAGATCGGTCAGATGCGGCTTTTTCAGGAATTTGGCCGCCTTGTGGGCCTTGTCCTGCGCCAACCGCCCCTCGCCCGAGGCGACGGCGAGCATCCCTTCGGACAGGGCCTCATAACCCTTGCGCTCGCGCGAGCGGGCGAAATAGCGGTTGATCGCGGTTTCGTCGCCCATCAGGAAGCGGACAAAGGCCAGCGCGAACCCGACCAGCTTGACCACAAGCCAGCCCAACAGGAACAGCAGGATCAGGCCGATCAGCGCCTGGACGGGGCCGAGCACATATTCCGTCCCGCCATAGACCATGCGCAGCCCGTGGCCGGTTTCGGCCAGCTGGACGGCACCCAGGGTCACGGCCAGAACGACCGCGAAGAAAATCAGGATTTTCAGAGCAGAAAGCAACATGGCGGGTCCCTTACCTGCTACCCGCGGCCAGTTCGGCCAGCGCGGCATTGGCTTCGACCCAGACGCGGGCGCGGCCGGTCCAGACCGACATCGCCTGCTGTCCCTCTTGCGGCAGGGCGCCGATCTGGGCGAGCGCCTCGTTGATGTCGCCCGCCTCGACGGCGGCATTGGCACGCGACAGGATCGCGTCGGGATCGTTGCCGTCGCGCGGCTCGATCGAGCGCGCACCGGTTTGGACGCGCAGGAAGTTCCCGATGGCCTGCATCGGCCCGGTCGCCCCTGCCCCCGCCTCAAGCGAGGCGCGCAGCCCGTCGCGGGCACTGACGGCAAAGCCCGAGCGCAGCTCGTCAAGGCTGGGCACGTCCCCGGTCAGCACGGCGGGCACCTGGATGCCGGCGGCGGACAGATCGGCAAGCGCCTGTTCGCGCGGGCCCTTGGTCTCGATCGCGGTCTGAAGCGCGGTCGCGGCGGTTGCGGCCTGCGCGCGGCGGTTCGCGTCGGCGGTGCTTTGCTGCAATTCCTCGGTCTGGCGGGCCAGGGTCTGGACCTGCTCGGCGGTGGCGGGGTCGACTACGGGCCGGGCGGCCAGTTCATCGATCCGTGCCTGCTGTTCGCTGACGCGGGCGGCCAGCGCATCCAGCGCCTCTTGTGAGACGCCGGGCGGCGCGACGGGAGTGACGGCAACCGGGGCCGCGGGGGCGGTTTCGCCACCGGAGGCGGCAGGTGCAGGCGCAGCCGGACGGTTCGCCAGTTCGGCCAGCGCAGTTTCCAGCGAGGCGATCCTGTCGGTCACCTGCGCAGGCAGTTCGGCCGGTTGCGGCGGCGCGGCATCGGCAAGGGCCTGCCGGGCGGCATCTGCCCCGGCCTGGGCCGAGCGGTCGGCCAGCGTTTCGACCTGGGCCTGGATCTCGCCACGGGCAGCGTCTGCACCGGCCTGACGCGCGGCCTCGATCTGGGCGGCGGGATCGACGACCTCACCCCCCGGGCGCAGCGACGGCGGAAGGTTCGGGATCGCCCAATAGGTCGCGGCGGCACCAAGCCCGGCCGCGACGATGCCGCCCAGGAACAGCGGGAAGAACCCGGCACGGCGGATCTCGACACGGGTTTCGACCCGCGGCTCGGGTTTCGTCTCGGGCTTCGTCTCGGAGAGGGGCTGGCTGCGCGGAAGTGTATCGCTGGTGGTGCCGAAGGGCGTCGGGGTCGCGGGCGTGGCGGCATCCGGCTTTTTGCCAGCCTCGTCGATCTTGGCCGCAGGTGCCGCCTTGACGGGATCGGTCACCGTGGCGGCCTTCACGGGCTCGGGGCGCTTCGTGGCGGGCTCAACCGCGCCGGGCTTGCCGACCAGGGACGATTCGACCTGAGGTTTCGGGTCGGTCTTGGCGGTTTCTGCCGTGGTATCCGTCACGACCGGACGGCTTTCCAGAACCGCACCCGAGACGGGTTTCTTCTTGCCCTTTCCGGGGGTCGCGGGCGTGTCGCTGGGCTTTTGTTCTGGCTCGTTCACTGTCATTCCCCGTTTACTTCGGCGCTTGGCCCGATGCAGGTCAAAGGCACCGCCATTTTTCCGTTCCCCGGCACGGCCCATCGGGCCATTCCGGGCAGTCTAGTCCCGGCCCGACGGCGCCTCAACCCGCCGTTGGTCGGAATATTCCGCCGCCAGCAAGGCTGCGACGGCACGCCGCACGCCGGGGGCGTCCGGGTCCGCCGCGACCGCCTCGCGGGCGACGGGCCCGGTCCAGGCGGCACGGGCGGCGGGACTGATCGCAGCCAGCCACAAGGGCGCCCCTGCCCCGGCGACCGCCGCCCCCAGTAGGGCGGCAGAGCGCGGCGAGAAGAGTGGCAGGATCACCGGCCCTGCGCCAGACAACAGTTCGCGCGCTTCGGCGGAAAGCGGCCGGGCCTGCTGGTCATAGACCTCGATCCCCGGGACCGGCAGGACGCGGGCGACGTGGCGGCCATGCAGGTGCAGCCAGCCCGCGCCCAGATCGCCCAGCAAGGGCATCATGCGCGCGGCGTCTCCGGGTCCCTCGGTCACATCGAAGCCCGCGCGGCGGGCGGCCTCAGCCGTGGCCGGGCCGACGCAGATCGCGGGCCGTCCCTGCCCTTCGCCCGCGGCGGGAACCGCATGGGCCGAGGTCAGGACAAGGCCGCGCGCGGCCCGGATCGCGGCGTCGTCATGGGCAAGCGGCACGATCTCGATGATCGGAGAGACAAGGACAGGCAGCCCAAGGGCGGCCATCTCCGCCGCGAAACGTCGCGACGACTGTTGCGGGCGGGTCAGCAAAACGGTCGGTGGCATGGCAATCGCGCCGGTCAGGTGCTAGTTGATCATGCCTAGGCGCTTGGGCGAGCGGGAACAAGGATAAGCATGTCACTGACCTTTCTGGGCATCGAGAGCAGTTGCGATGACACGGCCGCCGCCGTGGTGCGCGAGGATGGGACAATCCTTGCCTCGGTCGTCGCTGGCCAGACGGCGTTGCATGCCGATTTCGGGGGCGTCGTTCCCGAAATCGCGGCCCGCGCCCATGCCGAGAAACTGGACGGCTGCGTCGAGGAAGCGCTGGCCCGATCGGGATTGGGGCTTGGCGACCTTGACGGGATCGCCGTGACCGCTGGGCCGGGGCTGATCGGCGGCGTCCTGTCGGGGGTCATGCTGGCCAAGGGCCTGTCGGCGGGAACCGGGTTGCCGCTGGTCGGGGTCAACCACCTTGCGGGCCACGCGCTGACCCCGCGCCTGACGGACAAGATCTCCTATCCCTATCTGATGCTGCTGGTCTCGGGCGGGCATTGCCTGTTCCTGTCGGTCAGCGGCCCCGAGGAATTCACCCGGCTTGGCGGCACCATCGACGATGCGCCGGGCGAGGCATTCGACAAGGTCGCGAAGCTTCTGGGCCTGCCCCAGCCCGGCGGCCCCGAGGTCGAGCGCGCCGCGCTGGCTGGCGATCCCCGCCGCTTTGCCTTTCCCCGCCCGCTGCTGGACCGGCCGGGCTGCGATCTCAGCTTTTCGGGGCTGAAGACCGCCGTGCTGCGCCAACGCGACACGCTGGTCGCGGCGCAGGGGGGGCTGCATGAACAGGACCGCGCCGATATCTGCGCCGGCTTTCAGGCGGCGGTCGCGGACGTGCTGGCCGAAAAGACCCGCCGCGCACTTGAAGCATCACCCGCCCCGGTTCTTGCCGTCGCCGGTGGCGTGGCCGCGAACAGCGTCCTGCGCGCCGCGCTGCAGGACGTCGCGGCGCGCGCGGGCGTCACCTTCGTCGCGCCGCCGCTGCGGCTTTGCACGGACAATGCCGCGATGATCGCATGGGCCGGGATCGAGGCCTTCAGGAACGGTCATCGCGACGGCATGGACCTGGCCGCGCGCCCGCGCTGGCCGCTGGACCAGAAGGCCGCGCCGATGCTGGGCGCGGGCAAGCGCGGGGCCAAGGCATGACCGTCAGCATCATCGGCGCGGGCGCCTTTGGCACGGCGCTGGCCGTCACCTTGTCGGCCAAGGCTCCGGTCTCGCTTTGGGCGCGCGGAATGGACTGGGCCCCAACGCGCGAGAATCCACGCCTGCCGGGCGTCCGCCTGCCGGATGACATCACCCTGACCGGCGATCTGGACGTCGCGCTTGCGGAAACCGTCCTGCTGGCCCTGCCCGCGCAGGTGCTGGGCGGGTTCCTGGCCGAACATGCCGCGCGGCTGGATGGCCGCAATCTGGTCAGCTGCGCCAAGGGCATCGATCTTGGCACGCTGACCGGACCTTCGGCGCTGATCGCGGCCGCCTGTCCCGCCGCCACCCGCGCCGTCCTGACCGGCCCGAGCTTCGCGGCCGACATCGCGCGCGGCCTGCCCACCGCGCTGACGCTGGCCTGCGATGACGCCCTGGCCGCCGAAAGCCTGCAGCGCCAGTTGTCGACTCCCAGCCTGCGGCTTTACCGGACCAGCGACGTGACCGGTGCCGAACTGGGCGGTGCGCTGAAGAACGTCATCGCCATCGCGGCGGGCGCAGCCATCGGCGCGGGATACGGCGACAGCGCACGCGCCAGCATCATCACCCGCGGCTTCGCCGAGATGGTCCGCCTTGCGACCGCGCTTGGCGCGCGCCCGGAAACCCTGTCCGGCCTGTCGGGGCTGGGCGATCTGGTGCTGACCTGCACCTCGGAACAATCGCGCAATTTCCGCTATGGCCTCGCCTTGGGCGCGGGCCGCGACTTTGCCCCCGGCACCACGGTCGAGGGCGCGGCGACCGCCCGCGCCGTCGCCGCATTGGCCCCCCGGCTGGGGGTAGAGCTTCCCGTCTCCGGGCTGGTCGCGGGCCTTGCCGAGGGCCGCGTCGCCATGGAACATGCGCTCGACATCTTGCTGAACCGTCCCCTGAAGGAGGAATGATGCCCCTTTTCGCCGTGATCTGCCGTGACAAGCCCGGCCACCTGCAAACGCGCATGGACACGCGCGAAAGCCACCTGGCCTATGCGCGCGAGCACAATGGCTGGCTGCTGGCAGGCCCCTTTGTCGAGAACGGCTCGCCCGTAGGCTCGCTTCTGATTGTCGAAGCCGACGATCTGGACGCGGCCAAGGCCTGGGCGGCGCAGGATCCCTATAACCTTGCCGGGCTTTTCGCCTCGGTCGAGGTGACGGAATGGAAACGGGTGCTGGGCTGATGGCGTATTGGCTGTTCAAGTCCGAACCGGATGTCTTCAGCCTGGACGACCTGATCGCCAAGGGCGACAAGGGCGAACAGTGGGACGGCGTGCGCAACTATCAGGCGCGCAACAACATGCGCGCCATGAAGATCGGCGAACGCGGTTTCTTCTATCACTCGAACATCGGCAAGGAGGTCGTCGGCATCTGCGAGGTGGTGGCGCTGGCCCATCCCGACTCGACCGCCGAGGATCCCAAGTGGGAATGCGTGGACATCAAGGCCGTCGCCCGCGTGAAGCGTCCCATCTCGCTTGACGAAGCCAAGGCCGAGCCGCGGCTGGCCGAGATGGTCCTGGTCAACAATTCGCGCCTTTCCGTGCAGCCGGTCTCGGATGCCGAATGGAAGGTGATCCTGGAACTTGCGGGCGGAACCGACCCGGTTTGACCTGACAGACGCCGGCCGGGGCATCGCAACCCGGCCGAGGAGGAAGAATGGCACGCGGCCCCCAAATCATCGCCGACCGCCCGACCACGAAGCGCATGGGCGCGCTTCGCGCGCTGTGGCCCTTTGTGCGCCCCTATCGCTGGCTCATGGCGGCGGCGCTGGTCGCGCTGGCCGTCACCGCCGGGATCAGCCTGGTGCTGCCGCTGGCGGTGCGCCGGGTCGTGGACGGCTTCGACGCGGGCGCGCGCCTGCTGGACCAGTATTTCGGGGCGGCGCTGGCGATCGTGGCGCTGCTCGCGCTGGGGACGGGGCTGCGCTATTATCTGGTGACGCGTCTGGGCGAACGGGTCGTGGCCGATATCCGCGAGGCCGTGTTCGACCGCGTCATCGGCCTTAGCCCCGCATTCTATGAACGCGTGCTGACCGGCGAGATCATCAGCCGCATCACGACCGATACGACGCTGATCCAGTCGGTGATCGGCTCTTCCGTGTCGATCGCGCTGCGCAACCTGCTGATCCTTGCGGGCGGGATGGTCATGCTGGCCTGGACCTCGGTCAAGCTGTCGGGGCTGGTCCTGCTGCTGGTGCCGCTGGTCGTGGTCCCGATCGTCGTGCTGGGTCGCCGCCTGCGGGTCATGTCGCGCGAAAACCAGGACCTGATCGCCAAAAGCTCGGGCGCGGCCTCTGAAAGCCTTCTGGCCGCGCAGACCGTCCAGGCCTTCACCCAGGAAGGGCCGACCCGCCTGCGCTTCCGCGAAGTCACGGAAAGTTCGCTTGATTCAGCGCTGCGCCGGATCCGCACGCGCACGCTGATGACGGTGATCGTGATCTTCCTGATCTTTTCGGGCGTGCTGGGCGTCTTGTGGATCGGCGCGCGCGACGTGCGCAACGACGTGATGACGGCGGGCGAACTGGTGCAGTTCGTGATCTATGCGGTGCTGGTCGCCGGGGCCACTGGCGCGCTGTCTGAAATCTGGGGCGAATTGCAACGCGCCGCCGGCGCGGCCGAACGCCTGACCGAGCTGCTGACCGCCGAAGACCCGCTGACCGATCCCACCGATCCGGTCCCCCTGCCCCGCCCGGCGCAAGGCGCGATCCGCTTCAGCGATGTCAGCTTCCACTACCCCTCGCGCCCCGGCGTCTCGGCGCTGGAGGGCGTGACGCTGGACATCCATCCGGGCGAGACGGTGGCGCTGGTTGGTCCCTCTGGGGCGGGCAAGACGACTATCGTCCAGCTTCTGCTGCGGTTCTGGGACCCGGCTTCGGGCACGGTCAGCATCGACGGAATCGACCTTGCCACCATGACGCGCGCCGATTTCCGCCGCGATATCGCGCTGGTCCCGCAGGATCCGGTCATCTTTGCCACCACGGCCCGCGAAAACATCCGTTTCGGTCGCCCCTCGGCCACGGATGCCGAGGTCGAGGTCGCAGCCCGCGCAGCCCATGCCCATGATTTCCTGTCGGCCCTGCCCGAAGGCTATGAGAGCTATGTCGGAGAGCGCGGGGTGATGCTGTCTGGCGGGCAAAGGCAACGCATCGCCATCGCCCGCGCCATCCTGCGCGACGCGCCGATCCTGCTTCTGGACGAGGCGACGAGCGCGCTTGACGCGGAATCGGAACGTGTGGTGCAGCAGGCGGTGGACGAACTGGCGCGCAGCCGGACCACGATCATCGTCGCCCACCGGCTGGCGACCGTGAAGAAGGCCGACCGGATCGTCGTACTGGATCACGGCCGGATCGTCGCGCAGGGCCGCCATGACGAGCTGGTGGCACAGGGCGGACTTTACGCCCGGCTCGCACGACTGCAATTCACCGACGGGCAGGCCTTGGCGGAAACCGACGACCGCCCCGTCTAGCGCGGCGCGGCATAGACGGCGGACCAGAACACGGTCCGCCCGTCCGCACCGACCGCGCTGCCGATGCCGAAATCCTGCAATTGCGGGATCAGGATATTGTCGACATGCCCGCGCGACCCAGCCCAGACCGACAGCACCCCGGTCAGGTCATAGGGACCGGCGGCGATGTTCTCGGCCGCGATGCGGGGCGCATAGCCCTGCGCCTTGGCCCGCTGCATCGGACCGGAACTGTGGCTGCCGCTGTGGGTCATCGTCCCGCGGCGGGCCATGTCGCAGGCCTGCGCGGCGGCGGCGCGCGCCAGCCTTGGGTCAGAGCGCAGCGCGGGCAAGCCATGCGCGCGGCGCGTGGCATTGGTGCGGGCGGCAGCGGCAGCATTCTGCTCCGATGAGGTCGCCCGACACTCGGCCCTGCCCGGCGCACTGGCCTGCACGTCGGGATAACCCGGCGCATGATAGCTGATTGTCCCGGCGGTCTGGGTGCAGGCAAGCGGCAGGAACAGCACCATCGTCAGCGCCACCCGCCCTTGATACCCCGGCATTCGCATCCACCCACCCCTTGCAGCCCCGTCGGCAGGGAAACCGTCCGTCCCCGACCCCGGTTCCCCGCCGAGACGGCAGGTCCAAGGAACCGTCGGGGGAGATTGGCGTTTTCGTGCTGCATCAACGCGGAAAGGGTGGACTATGGCTATCTGGGATTTCGTGAAGGACGCTGGCAAGTCGATCTTCGGCTCCGAGGCGCAGGCGGCCGAAGCGCCCAAGACCGCCCCCGCGGCGGCCCCGGCTGCTGCGGCGCAAGACAGCGATACCGACCGCAAGGTCGCTGCGCTGAAGAAGGAACTGGCCGATCTGGGGCTGACGGCCAAGGATGTCCATTTGACCCTGCGCGGCGGCGATACGGTCATCATCAAGGGCCAGGCCCGCGACCAGGAAACGCTGGAGAAGCTGATCGTCGCACTTGGCAACATCAAGGGCATCGCCCATGTCGAACTGGCCGAGGCGCCCGTCGCCGCGGGCGGGGCGGCGGCCAAGCCCCCGGTCTTTCACACCGTCAAGAAGGGCGAGACCCTGTCCCAGATCGCGGCCCAATACCTTGGCAAGGCCGGCCGCTATCCCGAGATCTTCGAGGCGAACAAGCCCATGCTGACCGATCCGGACAAGATCTATCCCGGACAGACGCTTCGGATTCCGCAGGGTTAACCCGTCACTGACGCTGCGTTGCGGTTCATCCGGGCGGGGCTCGACCCTTGCCCGGATTATGCTTTATGGCCCATTGTCTTGCTTCTACGGGAGGCGCCCGACGGAAGGCTGGAGGAACAGACATGGCCAATTTCGCAACTGCCGCAGACCGCAATGCGGTCGAGGCCGAAATGCCGTATGAGCAAAGGGATCTGCCGAACTCGGTCTATCAGATGCTCAGCCGGACCCGTGAGCTTTATCCCGACCGACCCGCGATCAGCTTCCAGCTTCTGTCCGACCCCAAGTCCAAGTCCCGCACCCTGACCTGGAACGACCTGCACGGCCGCGTGACCGAGACCGCGAATTTGTTCCGCTCGTTGGGAATCGGGCCGAACGATGTCGTGGCCTATCTGCTGCCGAACGCGGTCGAGACCCCGGTGATCCTGCTTGCCGCGGCAACGGCGGGTATCGTGAACCCGATCAATCCGCTGCTGGATGCCGAACAGATCGCCGGCATCCTGCGCGAGACCGGGGCCAAGGTGCTGGTGACGCTGAAGCCCTTTCCGAAATCGGATGTGGCCCAGAAGGCCGCCGATGCCGTTGCGCTGGCCCCGAACGTCAAGACCGTGCTGCAGGTCGATCTTCGCAGCTATCTGGGTGGCTTGAAGCGCCTGGCGATCCCGTTCCTGCGGCCCAAGCTGAACATCACGAACAGCGCGAAATACCTGGACTTCGAGGCCGCGACCAGCGCGCAACGCCATAATCGCCTGAATTTCGAGGAACCCGAGGGCGACCGCGTCTCGGCCTATTTCCATACGGGCGGCACCACCGGCACACCCAAGGTCGCGCAGCACAAGCAGTCAGGGATGATCTATAACGGCTGGCTCGGCTCGACGCTTCTGTTCAACGAACAGGATGTGCTGATGTGCCCCCTGCCGATGTTCCACGTCTTTGCCGCCTATCCGGTGCTGATGTCCTGCGTCGCATCGGGCGCGCAACTGGTGATGCCAACCCCGGCCGGTTATCGCGGCGAAGGTGTCTTCGCGAATTTCTGGAAGCTGATCGAGCGGTGGGAGGCGACGTTCCTGATCACCGTCCCGACCGCGATCTCGGCACTGATGAACCGGCCGGTCGACGCGGATGTCTCGTCTCTGAAGACCGCGATTTCGGGATCGGCCCCCCTGCCGATCGAGCTTTACAACCGCTTCAAGGCCGCAACCGGAGTCGAGATTTCGGAAGGCTACGGCCTGACCGAGGCGACCTGCCTGGTGTCCTGCAACCCGATCAACGGGATGAAGAAGGTGGGGTCGGTCGGACTGCCCTTGCCCTATACCCATGTCCGCATCCTTCGGCGCACGCCCGAGGGCTATCACGAATGCGCCACGGACGAGATCGGCGAGATCTGCATCGCCAGCCCCGGCGTCTTTGAAGGTTCGACATATACCGAGCCGGACAAGAACCACGAACTGTTCGCCGAAAACCGTTTCCTGCGCACGGGCGATCTGGGGCGGCTGGACAGCGACGGGTACCTGTGGATCACCGGGCGGGCCAAGGATCTGATCATCCGTGGCGGCCACAACATCGATCCCGCGATGATCGAGGACGCGCTGCTGTCCCATCCCAAGGTCGCCTTTGTCGGCGCCATCGGACAACCCGACAGCTTTGCCGGGGAATTGCCCTGCGCCTATGTCGAACTGGTGCCGGGTGCGGTGGTCAGCATCGACGAGCTGACCCGGCACGCGCGCGACCATATCCACGAGCGCGCGGCGATCCCGAAGCATATCGAGATCATGACCGAGCTTCCCAAGACCGCCGTCGGCAAGATCTTCAAGCCGGACCTGCGCAAACTGGCGATCCAGCGCGTGCTGACCGCCGCACTGGCCAAGGCGGGCATTCCCGTCGAGGTTGCCGAGGTCGTCGAGGACAAGAAGCGCGGTCTGGTTGCCAAACTGGTCCGCAAGTCACAGGTCGAGGACGCGGTCGTCGCCGAATGCTTGGGCCAGTTCACCCTGCCTTGGGATCTGGCCTGATATTGCACAACCATAGGTTGCAACGCCGACCTGCCCGATGCTAGCCTTCCGGAACAGAGTTTCGGGAGGATATCGGTGCGGATCAGGTTCGAGGCGCAGGACGACAGGGGCGACGCGGTTCTGGAAGAGGAACTGGCCGAAGCCCCGACCCAAAATCGCGCCCCGCAATGGCTGGTCGACTTCCGCCAAAGCTCTGGCAGGGGGTTCTATCAGTCGCTGGGCGACCATGCGATTGTCCTGGCCGAGCGCGGCAGCGATCATCTGGTCGTCAGCTTCGACAATCTTTCCTCGGCCCGCGATCAGGCGATGGACCGCGACCCCTGGGGCTATGGTTTCGTCGCTCGCAACGGCTGGTCGCAGCTTGGGGTGCTGGCCTTTCGTCCCAGCTGGTTCCGGGACGAGGCCCTGTTTGCCGAGATGCGCCGGCTGGCCGAAGCCGGTCTGTTCCGCCGTTTCAAGCGCGTCGTCCTGACCGGCACCTCGATGGGCGGATACGCGGCCTGCGCCTTCGCCTCGCTGGTGCCGGGCTGCGACGTGATCGCCTTTTCGCCGCAATCGACGCTCAGCAAGTCACTTGTGCCCTGGGAGCCGCGCTTTTCCAGCGGACGCAAGGCGGATTGGAGCGGTGATTTCGTGGATGCGGCAGAGGAATGCCGCGCCGCGCGTCGGGTCTGGCTGGTCTATGACCCGCTGTTCGAAGCCGACCGCCGCCATGTCGATCGCTTCCGGGGCGAAAATGTCGTTCCCCTGCCTGCGCGCTATGCCGGGCATAAATCCGCGATGTTCCTGCGCAAGGCGGGCATCCTGTCGACGGTGATGCGGCAGGCCGTCACGGACGAACTGACGCCGGCGCGCTTCTTTCATACTTTGCGTCAGGGGCGCGCGCTGCCCTGGTTCATCAACGGGTTGGCGAACCGCATCATCGAGAAGAAGCGCACCTCGCTGATCCCGCAGCTTCTGGCGGTGCTGGAGGGGCCGGGCAGCGACATGCTGGCGCGCAGCATCCGACAGCGTGCAGCACATGACGGCTTGCTACCCCTGCAACCCCGCAAGCGGGGTCAGGGTCAAGGCAAGGGCCAGAGCCCGCGTCAGGGTATCAAGGCTTTGCCGAAGCCAAAGGATCAGATCCGCCTGCCCCCGGCTGCTGCGGAGGCGGCACCCGCCCCCGCAGTCCCGAACGAGCCCGGAGAGCCGCCGATCTGGACAGCTTTCCGCCAGCAAGAAACCCTGGGCATTCCCGCCGATTTGCCTTGGCAGCCCGCCGCGCGCGGCGGGCTGTAACAAGTTCGGCGGCGGGTCAGCCGGCCTGCCGCACGTCCTGCGCTTGGTCGCTGACCGCATTGATCCGCTCGGCGATCTTGAAGTATCCGGTGCGGGTATAGTGGTCGCTGTCAACGAATTCGCCCGCCGGAACCACCGCGTCGATATCGACGAACTCGGCCCCGGCATGGATGATGCAGAATTCGCGGCAAAGCCGGTTGAACGCCTGCCGGTCCTCGGCCGTGCGCTGCGCCTGTTCCCCCGTCGTCGAGACACCGATCAGGAACATCCGCGCATCCGGCCGCTTCAGCGCATGAACCCGCGCAAAGGCCGCGCGCATCAGGTCCACCCTCTGCTCCAGCGTCAGCCGCAGATGCCGCATCGCGCGCAGCATCCGGATCGAATTCTGCGGATCGCGCGTCAGCGCGGCAAGGCGCTTTGGCGGCACGGTCACCAGATAGCGGTCGGGCTGGTTCTCGCCCTCATGGGTGAACAGGTTCTGCGTGCAGAAGGAAAAGAACATCGACAGGATGATGACATCCGACGCGGCGAAACCCGCATCCGCGTCAAGCAGATCACGCAGGCTGTGGCCAGCGACGTTCTGCATGACCCAGTTGCGGTCCAGCGTCCTGTCGCGGGGGTTCAGCAGGAAGCCCGCATCGTCATAGCGCACGATCACGCCCTGGTCGTCCTGCTTGTTCACGAACTCGATCCGGCGAGCGCCACAATAGAACGAGACCTGCTGCAGGTCGCAGCCCCCCACAAGGATCAGGCTGCGATCCGAACCCGCCTCGGGTGGCTGGCCGAATTCGGTCACGGAGCGGATCCAGTCGACTTGGGCCGGGGTGTCCAGACCGTTCGCGACCGGCGGCACGACCGTGAATTCCGGCTGGCCCAGATGGCGCCACACCCATTGCTCGACCCCCATGTTCAGAGTGCGGCAGGAAAAGGCGAAATGATGGACCGTGGTGCCGCTGAAGCGGACCCGCACACAGAAGAAACCGACGATGCCGTAATCGCCATAGCGGTCGCGGACATGGACCAGACCGGCATGGACGCCGGGGACGCGCAGCAGTTCCTCCAGTTCGGCCCGTTGGGCGGCGTCATGGACGCGCTGCTTGGTGAAGTTCAGCTGGTTGGTGCGGTTGATCAGTTCGACGACCCGGTCCATGTGCCCGTCAAGGTCGGTGATGATCTTCAGCTCGATCCCGGACTGGCGCAGGAATTCCTCGTTGGAGAGGCCGCCGGTCTGCTGGTCCGCCTCGCGCGTTTCCATGATCCGGTACTGGTCCAGCCGGGTCAGCTTGTGGTCGTCCTTGCCCTGGCATTGCGGCAGGTCGAGCAAACCCGTCAGGTCCGGGGCCGATCCGTCGGTCGTCCCCTTGGCATCGACACAGGCAATGCCGGGGCAAAAGTACCGCACCTCTTCCAGGTTCAGGTGGTTGTCGTCCAGAAAGACCGTGTTCTCTGCCCGGAGTCCCATGCGCTCCAGCATGGACTTGATCGCCGCGCCCTTGGGCGTCCAGTCGATATGAGGAAAGACGAACAGATCCCAGACGCCCAGTTCCTGCAGCTTGTCGCGTGCCGTGGCGAAGTCGTTCTTCGAACAGATGGAACACATGATGCCGCGTTCGACCAGTTTGCGGATCATGGCCAGATGGGCCGCAACCGGCGTGATCCCGCCCTCGGACAGCGTGCCCTGCCAGAAAGTCTCGTCTAGATCCCAGATCACGAGCTTGGTGTCGTGTTTCAGGTCCGAATATCTGTCCGTATCCATGTCGCCTCCCCGTGGATATGCCATCGGCAAATGCTACCTATGGTTGTTTCACATGGAAAGCCGAATAACCGTGGGGAGAGTGGTCGCCGGTATGAAAAAAGGGGCAAGGCCCTGCGGCCCTGCCCCCGATGTCATCGCCTGCAAAGGCAGGGGATCAGCGGGTGAACTTCTTGTATTTCACGCGCTTGGGTTCGACCGAATCCGGGCCGAGGCGGCGGATCTTGTCTTTCTCGTAATCCTCGAAGTTGCCTTCGAAATATTCGACATGGGCATCGCCCTCGAAGGCAAGGATATGCGTGCACAGACGGTCGAGGAAGAAGCGGTCGTGCGAGATGATGATCGCGCAGCCGGCAAAGTTCTCGATCGCCGCTTCCAGCGCCTGCAGCGTTTCCACGTCCAGATCGTTGGTCGGTTCGTCGAGCAGCAACACGTTGCCGCCCGATTTCAGCAACTTGGCCATGTGGACGCGGTTGCGTTCACCACCCGAGAGCAGGCCGACTTTCTTCTGCTGGTCGCCGCCCTTGAAGTTGAACGAGCCGACATAGTTGCGGCTGGAGACCTGTGCATCGCCCAGTTCGATCATCTCGGCACCGCCCGAGATTTCTTCCCAGACGGTCTTGTTCGGGTCGAGGCTGTCGCGCGACTGATCGACGAAGGACAGCTTGACGGTATCGCCGATCGTCACGGTGCCTTCATCGGGCTGCTCCTGCCCGACCAGCATCTTGAACAGCGTCGATTTACCCGCGCCGTTCGGACCGATCACGCCGATGATGCCACCCGGCGGCAGGCTGAACGAGAGGTTCTCGATCAGTTGCTTGTCGCCCATGTGCTTTTTCAGGCCCTCGACCTCGATGACCTTGTTGCCAAGGCGCGGGCCGTGCGGAATGACGATCTGGGCGGTGCCGACCAATTCCTTGACCGATTCATCGGCCATCTTGTTATAGGCGGCGATACGGGCCTTGGATTTCGCCTGACGGGCTTTCGCACCGGCGCGGATCCATTCCAATTCCTTCTCCATGGCCTTTTGCTTGGACTTGTCCTCGCGTGCCTCTTGGGCGATGCGCTTGGCTTTTGCGTCCAGCCAGCTGGAATAGTTGCCTTCATGCGGGATGCCGCGGCCGCGTTCCAGTTCGAGGATCCAGGTCGTGATGTCGTCGAGGAAGTAGCGGTCGTGGGTCACGGTCAGGATCGTGCCCTTGTATTCGATCAGGTGCTTTTGCAGCCAGGCGATAGTCTCGGCGTCCAGGTGGTTGGTCGGTTCGTCGAGCAGCAGCATATCCGGCGCTTCCAGCAGCAGCTTGCACAGCGCGACGCGGCGACGTTCACCACCCGACAGGGTCTCGACATCGGCATCGTCCGGCGGGCAGCGCAGGGCCTCCATGGCGATATCGACCTGGTTGTCCAGATCCCACAGATTCTCGGCGTCGATCTCGTCCTGCAGACGCGCCATTTCATCGGCGGTCTCGTCCGAATAGTTCATCGCCAGTTCGTTATAGCGGTCGAGCTTCGCCTGCTTGGCGGCGACGCCTTCCATCACGTTGGC
Organism: Paracoccus broussonetiae; assembly: GCF_031854425.1. Lineage (NCBI taxonomy): Bacteria > Pseudomonadati > Pseudomonadota > Alphaproteobacteria > Rhodobacterales > Paracoccaceae > Paracoccus > Paracoccus broussonetiae. The sequence continues at coordinate 52,720 of NZ_JAVRQI010000001.1, forward strand.
GCGCACATTCAGCGCAGGGTCCAGATAGGGTTCCTGCGACAGGTAGCCGACCTTGGCGCCCTTGGCGGCCCAGGCCTCACCCTGAAAATCCTTGTCCATGCCTGCCATGACCTTCAGCAGGGTGGACTTACCCGCACCGTTCACGCCCACGACGCCGATCTTGACGCCGGGCAGGAAGTTCAGGTGGATGTTCTCGAATACCTTCTTGCCGCCGGGATAGGTCTTGGACACCCCGTCCATGTGATAGACATACTGGTAGGAGGCCATGCTCTTTCCTCGTTCAAATGAATCCGCTTGGGTTTGGCCCGCTTTTTAGTGCAGACGCCGCGAAAGGGAAAGTGCTGGGCGCGCTAGCGGAACTGTGCCGTGAAGTCCTTGCCGAAGGCCTCGTCAAGGAAGGTGAATTGCGGCTCCAGCTTCTCGCGCAGGCGGGCGCGCGCCTGATCCGGAACCGATAGCCCCTGCGCCGAGGCAAAGACCTTGCGCCCCATGTCGTTATAGTCGTGGGGTGGCAGCCCCAGGAAAGACTCTACCCGGCGCAGGAAGGTCAGCGGATCGCGCGCGATCAGGCCAAAAGGCATGTAAAGCAGCCGGTCGGGTCCAAAATGCGCGTTCCAACGCGGGACATAGTTCAGGTAATCGCCGCGATCCATCAGCACGGGGTTTTCAACCTCGGCCAGCCATTCCTCGACCGAGGCGGGGGTGCGCTTGCCGCGGGTCAGGTTCATCTTCAGCTGCGAGATCGCGCGATCCACCGGATGGCGGATGATATAGATGAACTTCGCCTCCGGCAGGAATTTCGCAACAAACTCGACCCCCTCGGCGGGCAGGGTCGAATATTCCGGCGTCACGTCCATGATCCGCGCATCATCGGGCGCGGGCGAGAATACGGTCTTGTACCAGTGGTTGGTGAACATCGGCTCACGCGTGACACGGTTCAGGTATCGCTGGACTTCGGGCGGCACATCCTCGCCCTTGGCGGTCCAACGCTTCTGAATGCTCATCTTGGCGCGCTTGTAATGCCAGGGCAGCCATTTGCGATGCTCTTCCACATAGCGATGATTGAAGAACTGCACCTCCTTGAAGGGCGGAGTCCAGACATCGGGACGCTGCCCCAGCATCTGGGACAGCCAGGTCGTGCCGGCCTTCTGCGCGCCGATGCCCAGGAAATCCGGTTTGCGGGGTTTGCCGTTCGGGTTCCAGTTCATGCGTTTGGCCTTTGTCCTGCTTCTCGCGGGACAGTGTTAGGACAGCTGGACGCAGGGGGAAAGGTCGGACTGTCCGCTATTCTGTCACGAGCCGGTCTGTCACGAGCCGGGCGGGCAGCGGGGGCGCGAGGGATGAAGGCTTGAGCCCTCACTGCAGACAGTCCGAGATTTCCCCGCGTGAAGGCCGATCTGCACCGTTCGACGCTGAAGGAGTGGACCGGGCGTTCGACCATCTTGCCTGAATTGCTGAGCGATCACACCGCCAAGTCTGTGCGGGCGGAGCGAATTTTTGTCTGCTCGTGCAAGATTAAGGCCGCATATATCAAGCCCGAACTATCGTGGCAGCGTCGTGATTCCGTCCCCAGCCCGGGGCGGCATATTTCACAAGGCGCCACGGCGGCAATCTGTCAACCAATCGCGCCACCCACTCCTCCGAAGCAAACGAGAATCCGTACTCGCCTTCGCTTACCTTGATGCCGCGATCATTCTGATGCCTGATTGCTGCAGGCTTGTTGGGAATGAAATCGAAGCCTGTCAGCTGGAGGGTCCGTTTCATTGCGGCGAACCGTTCAGCGGCGATCATATGAGGATTGCGCGCCAATATCCTGTTCTCAATGTGTTCGATCGCTGTGGCTCCGTGGGTGGTGAAGATCACGATACCGCCGGCATTGGTGGCGCGCGCAAGAAAATCCAACAGGCTAACCCACCGATGCGCAGGCAAATGCGTGAATACGGAGCCAAGCCAGATCAGGTCGTAAGTTCTCGGCAATCTGATCTCGTCCAGGACCTCGCTCGATCTGGCCCAGTCGCCACCGAATGTTTCAGCACAGAAGCGCGCTGCTGGCTCCATGAGATCGCAGGCAGTGAGTTGCGCCTGCGGGAAACCGGCGGCAAGGGCCCTGTAGATTCGACCGTAGCCTGAGCCGAAGTCGAGGACAGTCGAAATACTCTCAGGCGAACGGCCTGCTGCAGCAAGGCCGTCGAGGACACAGGTCAAGCCCTGTCGAGCGGTCTGAAAGTAGCTGGCGAGATCGGCCGTGAGCATGTGGTCGTCAGGCGACATCGTCTCGTCGAATACGGCCAAAGGATCCTCCCTGATCAATCGACTCGTATGGCAGGGTAGCAGCGCCATTCGCACCTGGCAAAGCTGAAAGAAACGCTTTGCGCGCTGATTGGGGGAAGTGTCATGGACGGGGTCTGACGCGCGGAACGCAAGCCATGAGACTGCGGGCCGCGGCGACGAGCGGACATTATCATCAGCCATAGGCCGCCAGAATGCAGCGCCGCGCCGCAATCAGCCCGTCTTGGCATCTGCCGCAGATCCGCGATCCGTGGTTACGGACCCTTGTGCAGGTGAAGCAATCAGCGGCAATCTCCGCATTTCCCCTGCGACGCTGAACCCCTCAGCCCAGCCGGCCCCACAGATCGTATTCGCCCGCCTCGTCCACGGTCACACTGACGATGTCGCCGGGGGTCAGATCCTCGAATCCCTCGTCGATGAACAGGTTGCCGTCGATTTCGGGGGCATCGGCCTTGGTGCGGCAGGTCGCGCCTTCGGCATCGACGCTGTCGACGATCACGTCGATGCGGTGGCCAACCTTGGCGGCCAGCTTGGCCTCGGAAATGGCCTGCGCCTTTTCCATGAAGCGGTCCCAGCGGTCCTGCTTGACTTCGGCGGGCACATGGTCGGGCAGATCGTTGGCCCGCGCACCCTTGACGTTTTCGTATTGGAAGCAGCCGACGCGATCCAGTTGCGCCTCGTCCAGCCAATCGAGCAGCGTCTGGAACTCGGCCTCGGTCTCGCCGGGATAGCCGACGATGAAGCTCGAACGCAGGGTGATGTCCGGACAGGCCGCGCGCCATGCCACGATCTCGTCCAGCGTTCGCGCCGCCGCCGCGGGGCGCGCCATGCGCTTCAGCGTGTCCGGGTGGGCGTGCTGGAAGGGAATGTCCAGATAAGGCAGCACCAGCCCTTCGGCCATCAGCGGTATCAGGTCGCGCACATGCGGATAGGGATAGACGTAATGCAGGCGCACCCAGGCGCCGAGGCTGCCAAGATCGCGGGCAAGGTCGGTGATATGGGCGCGGTGCCCGCGTTCCGTCGCATATTTGCGATCGAGGCCATAGGCCGAGGTATCCTGCGAGATCACGAGCAATTCGCGCACGCCGGCCTCGACCAGCTTCTCGGCCTCGCGCATTACCGCGTGTGCGGGGCGGCTGACCAGCTTGCCGCGCATGTCGGGAATGATGCAGAACTTGCAGGCGTGGTTGCAGCCCTCGGAAATCTTGAGATAGCTGTAGTGGCGCGGGGTCAGGCTGACGCCCGAAGCCGGCAGCAGGTCGATAAACGGATCGGGGCTGGGCGGGACCGCGCCATGGACGGCATCCAGCACCTGTTCGTATTGCTGCGGACCCGTCACAGCCAGCACCGAGGGATGCGCGCCGGTGATGTATTCCGGCTCTGCCCCAAGGCAACCGGTCACGATGACCTTGCCGTTTTCGGCCAGCGCCTCGCCAATGGCCTGCAGGCTTTCCGCCTTAGCCGAATCGAGGAAACCGCAGGTGTTGACGATGACCGCGCCTGCACCCTTGTAGTCAGGGCTGATCGCGTAGCCTTCGGCGCGCAGGCGCGTCAGGATGCGTTCGCTGTCGACCAGCGCCTTGGGACAGCCAAGGCTGACCATGCCAATCGTGGGCTGCCCGTCCCTTCGCGTGGTGTCGAAGATCGGGCGGGGGGCTAGATCGGGGCGCAACAGGGGCGGGTTCTGGCTCATGATGGCGGCATATAGTGCGGCGCGGGCTGCTTGTTAAGCGGCAAGCGCCAGTTCGCGCACACACCGGAACGTCATTTCGCCTTGCGCGTTGGCTGAGGCATATCGCGTAAGGAAGAAGTTCAACATGTTGCTGTTCATGACCCGGATCCTCGCCTGCCTGACCCTTCTGCTGACCCTGCTGTCCCCGCTGACCGCCGAGGCGCAAAGCAGCGGCCGCGGAAAACCCATCGTCATCCTGAACGACAAGGGCGGGAACGTGGTCAAGACCATGAACCACCGCGAGAAGCTGGCGGCCAGTGGCCGCCCGGTCGAGATCCGCGGCTACTGCCGCTCGGCCTGCACGATGTACATCACCATGCCGAACGCCTGCCTTGGCCCCAAGGCGACGGTCGGCTTTCACGCGCCGCGCATCCCCGGAACCAAGATCATTCCCCCGGTCGTCGACCAGCTGATGGCGCGCTATTACCGCAATGGCATCCTGCGAAAGTGGAACGCCGAGTGGAAGCATTCGCTGAAAATGCACAAGATCAGCGCCCGCGAATATGTCCGGCTGGACCCGCAAACGCGACTTTGCCGCAGCTGACCCCAGATTCTTGGAATTAATCACGCGGTCTTGGGTTGCAAAACCACGCTGCGCCCCCCATTTATCGCGAGCCACGTTATTTCCATTGCACCCTGTCTCCTTTGTGGCTTCAGTCTGTGTTTTGATCTGACTGAGCCGGGTCGCCGCATGTTGCGGGCGACAAACACATAAGGAGACTACACGATGGCCAAGGGCACCGTGAAATGGTTCAACGCCACCAAGGGTTTCGGCTTCATCGCCCCCGAGAGCGGCGGCAAGGACGTGTTCGTCCACATCTCGGCGCTTGAGCGCGCCAACATCCGTCACCTCGAAGACGGTCAGGCTGTGACCTTCGAAGTCGAAGCCGGCCGTGACGGTCGTCAGTCGGCCCGTGATCTCGCGCTGGCCTAAGGCCGCGCCACGACGCCGATGACAAAGGCTCCGGCCGATCCCGGCCGGGCCAACCCTGTGGAGGAGGACCACATGGCTTCGAGGAAAGGCACCGACGGACTGTTTCGTTCCCCTGCCCCGCTGACGGCAATGGATCGCACCACGTCCGAGGCGCGGCACATCATCGACGAGCAGACTGCACGCCGCCAGGAGCTGACGGCCAAGCTGCGCGCCGAGCGAATGGCACGGGATGCAGGCGCCAATGCGCACGCACCCGCAACCAAGGCCCCCGAAACCTAGGTCAAGGCACCTACCCGCCACCTGATTCGCATTTTCCTTGGGAAATTACGGCTGCGGCGAGTCCGGGCGCTCATACCCCATTCAGAAATGGTTGCTGATCCGCGGCGGATGACCGCGCGGAGCCGCGATCTTTTGCACCATCAAACCCACTCCGAACAACGAAAGGCCGGAATGTCGAGCAAGAAAAGCATCAGAAGAAACGCCACCCGCAAGCAGCAGGCGCAACGTCGCCTTGCGATCATGTACCGCGAAAAGCGGGACCATCAAACCGAAGCCACCCCGCCGCTGCGCGGAGAGGTCGAACCGGCGATGCGGGCCCAGGCGCTGGCCTGAACCCGAAGCCGGATCCGGAAGCGGCGCGTTATTCGCGCAGCCGCCATCCCGTCAGGAAGATCCAGCGAATCGCCGCCATGCAGGCGAAGATCATCAGCGCGACCGCAACCAGCGATACGCCCACCGGCACGTCCGCCAGATCGAAGAAGGCCCAGCGGAACCCCGAGATCAGGTAAAGAACCGGGTTCAGCTTGGCGACACCTTCCCAGAAGGGCGGCAACATCGAGGCCGAGTAGAAAGCCCCGCCCAGGAATACCAGGGGCGTGATGACCATCATCGGCACGATCTGAAGCTGTTCGAAGCTTTTTGCCCAAAGCCCGATGATGAATCCCAGCAGCGAAAAGGCAGTCGCCGTCAGGATCAGGAAGGCGAGCATCCAGAACGGGTGCGCGATATGGACCCCGTTGAACCAGAAGCTGGTCAGCAGGATCACCAGCGCGATCATCACCGCCTTGGTCGCGGCGGCGCCGACAAAGCCCAGCGTCACCTCGATCCAGCCGGTGGGTGCGACCAGGTATTCATAGATCGTCCCCGAGAATTTAGGGAAATAGATCCCGAAGCTGGCATTGCTGACCGACTGTTGCAGTACGGTCAGCATCATCAGCCCCGGCACGATGAAGGCACCATAGCGCACCCCCTCGACCGACTGGATACGTCCACCGATGGCTGCGCCGAAGACCACAAAGTACAGCACCGTCGACAGGACCGGCGAGGCCAGGGATTGCCAGACTGTGCGGAAGAAACGGGCCATCTCATGGGTGTACATGGCACGGACGGAATGCCAGTTCATCATGCGACGGCCTCCTTCGGCTTGTCCTCGACAAGGGACATGAAGATTTCTTCCAGATTGCTCTGCTTGGTCGCCACGTCACGCACGGCGATGCCGTGCTGCGTCAGGTCGCCCAGCAGGCGCGCGATGCCGGTGCGGTCGGCATGGGTGTCGTATTCATAGCCAAGCTGCAATCCGTCCGACGAAAGCGTCAGGCCGCGTGCAGCCAGATCCGCAGGCAGGGCGGGGAGCGGGTCATAAAGCTCGATCGTCAGGTGCTTCCTGCCGAATTCGCCCATCAGCTCGGCCTTGGGCTTGACCAGCAGCAACTCGCCCCGGTTGATGACGCCGACGCGGTCGGCCATGTCCTCGGCTTCCTCAAGGTAATGCGTGGTCAGGATGATGGTCACGCCCTCGGCCCGCAATTCGCGGACCACCTGCCACATCTCGCGGCGCAAGGTGACGTCGACGCCCGCCGTCGGTTCGTCAAGGAACAGGACCTTGGGGCGATGCGACAGAGCCTTGGCGATCAGGACACGTCGCTTCATGCCGCCCGACAGCTCGCGCGTCTTGGCGTCGCGCTTTTCCCAAAGGGCAAGGCTGCGCAGCAGTCGTTCGATATACGCCTCGTCCGGGCCTTCGCCATAAAGGCCGCGGGTAAAGCGGACGCAGTCGATGACCTTCTCGAACGGCTCCAGCGCGATTTCCTGCGGCACCAGGCCGATCAGCTTGCGCGCCGCGCGCCAGTTCTTGCGGATATCATGGCCGCCGACGCGCACCGTACCCCCGGTTGGCGAGACAAGGCCGCAGATGATCGAGATCAGCGTGGTCTTGCCCGCGCCGTTCGGGCCGAGAAGCGCAAGAATTTCGCCCTCGTCGATGTTCAGGGTCACGTCATTCAGCGCCGCCGTTCCGCTGTCGTAGCGCTTGGAGAGATGGTCAATCTCGATAATGGAACTCATTGCGGATCCTATTCGTGAAAGGTGCCGGGACGGGCGGCGCGTTCGCGGTCATGACCGGCGCGTGGCCCTCGTCCGGCCCAAAAGGCAAGTCCCGGCGAAAACGCCGGGCCGGTCCGAGATAGGGATTGCCCCCGCCGGGGACAATGCCCCCTGTCAGTTTGCGTGTTTCTGCCCGGCAAGCGCCGCAGCGCCACCCGCCTCGTTGAAAAGTCGCAGGCTGGCGGTCTCGATCCGGTCTGTCAGCTGCGCCATCGCCGCCTCGACCGAGGTATCGGCGGTGATCGCGGGCAGGAATTCGACCACCGCGACGCCTGGCCGGATGGGGAAGCCGCGCTTGGGCCAGAACAGGCCGCAATTGACCGCGACGGGAATGATGGGCAGGCCCGTGCTGTGCTGGACCAGCGCCACGCCGGGTTTGTAGGGGGCCGAACTGCCCGGCCGCGTCCGCGTCCCTTCGGGATAGAAGATCAGCTGGCCCAGCCCTTGCGGCTTGGCCCGTGCGGCCGCGACGCCCGTGGTGATCTGGCGCATCGCCTCGCTTCCACGGGCACGGTCGATCGGGATGCTGCCGACCTTGCGCGCGAACCACCCCATGACGGGCACGTTCAGCACCTCGCGCTTCATCACGAAGGCGCGGCGCGGGCATGCCTGCGCGATGGCGAGGATGTCGAGAAAGCTTTGATGCTTGGCCGCGACCAGCAGATCGCCTGCCGGGGGCGTGCCCCGGTATTCGACCCGGATCCCGGCGATCACGCGTGCCCCGCCCATCATCAGGCGCAACCAGCGGGTCGCGGTGCGCTGCGCATTGGCCCCGTCGATCAGGGTGCCGGGCAAACCGACCAGACCGACCAGCAGGGTCATGACCGCAGCGTAAAGATAAAATGCCCCCGTCCGCAGCCAGTCGATGGCCGAGGCCGGGCGTGGACGATAGGCCGGTTGCATCAGCGCACCTCCCGCAACATCCGAAGCGCCGCCGAACGCGTGGCGGCAAAGCCGATTGCACCCGCGGCCACGGGGATCAGAAGCGGCCAAAGCCAGCCCCAGCCCTGAAAACCCAGCCCGGTCAGGAAGCCACCGGCCTCGTCCGCAGCCGGCAAGGCCCAGACAGCCGCCATGCCCAGCAGCGTTCCGCCCGCAGCCCCGGTCGCGGCGCGACGGGTGAAACGGCGCACGAAGGCGGTGGCGATGGTAATGTCGCGCGCCCCGATCAGGCGCAGGACGCGGATCACCTGACCGTTCGCCGCCAGCGCGGCCTTGGCCGCCAGCGTGATCATCGCACCCGAGGCCGCCGCGATCAGTAGCAGCGAGAAAAAGCCCAGATAGCGCAGGCGCGACGCGGCAGTGACCAACGGCTCGCGCCAACGGGTATGGTCGTCCAGAACGGCGGCGGGCACCTCGCCCTGCAGGCGCAGGCGCAGGGCATCGGCATCGAACCCCTCGGGTGCCTCGCGGATCTCGACCAGGCGCGGGATCGGCAGGGCGTCGACAGGCATGTCGGGACCGAACCACGGCTCCAGCAGCTTTTCGACCTCGGTATCGGGCAGAAGACGGCTTTCGGCGATGCCGGGCGTGGTTTTCAGGACTTCCATCACCGTCACGGTCTGGTCGTCGATCTGGTCCTGCGGCGCCGAGATGCGGACCGTCACGGTCTGCGCCAGTTCCGAGGACCAGCGTTCCGCCAGCCGCCCCGTCGCCAAGGCCAGCGCCAGCGCGAAGACCGCAAGAAACGCCATCGCCGCCGCCGAGAACACGGTCAGCTGCGCAGTGAACCCGGTCGGGGGAACGACACGGTCGGTCCCGGTCGCGTCGGGACGTGCCAGCCCGCGCCACAGCGCCGCGAGATCAAGGCTTTTCAGGTCACGCCGGCTCATAGGTCCGCCCCCGCCAGTTGCAGGCGCTTGCCCGCGATCCTCAGCACCCGCGCCTGCACATGCTGCTTGGCCGCGCGGATCAGGTGCATGTCATGGGTCGCGAACAGCACGGATTTGCCGGAATGGTTCAGCTCGACCAGCAGTTGCAGAAGGCGCATCGACATGTCCCAGTCAAGATTGCCGGTCGGCTCGTCCGCGATGATCAGGTCGGGCGACATGACGACGGCGCGGGCCAGCGCCGCGCGCTGGCGTTCGCCCCCAGACAGCGACGGCGGCAGCGACCGGCTCAGCGGGGCAAGCTGCACCCAGTTCAGCAGATCGCCAAGCGCCGGCATCTCGACCGGCTCGCCCGCGACGATCAGCGGCAAGGCGACATTCTCGGCCACGGGCATGTGGTCCAGGAACTGGGTATCCTGGTGAACGACGCCGACCCTGCGACGCAAGGCGGCGATACCGTCGCGGGACAACGCGGTCACGTCCTCTCCAAAAGCCGTCATCCGTCCGCTTGAGGGCAGCAGATCCGCATAGCAAAGCCGCAGGAAGGTGGTCTTGCCCGAACCCGAAGGACCGGTCAGGAAATGGAACGATCCCGGCTGCAGGCTGAGCGACATGTCCACCAGCAGCGGATCCCCTCCGCTGTAGCCAAAGGTCAGGTTCTGCATCTCGATCACTGGGGTCCCCTTCCTGCGGGCTTCTTGGCTCGCCCTTCGGGGCTTGATAGAACAGTCCGGCGGCGAATGCGAGACGCAGCCATGATCGCTCATCGCAATCACGAACGGCCAAGAAAGACACGGAATGCGCCTGACCTGTCCCCGTTGCGAAGCCCAGTATGAAATCCCGGAATCCGCGATTCCGGCCGCAGGGCGCGAGGTCGAGTGTTCGGCCTGCAGCCAGGTCTGGTTCCAGCCCGGCCCCGATTCCCCGCAATCCGCGGGCGAAGGCGCATCGCGCGCCGATTACGATCCCGATGCGCGCCCGGCGCTAAACCAGCCCCTGCACGAATCGATCCTGTCGATCCTTCGTGAGGAAACCGCCCGGGAACTCTCGGCCCGCCGGTCCGGTCCTCGCACCGATGCGGAAACCGGCGCACCCGGCGATGGCGATCACATTGCCGCGACTGGGACCGATCCGGACCTTGCGGGCGGGTTTCGTCGGGGCGGTCCGTCGCAACTGCCCGATCCGCGCGACATCGAATGGCCGGTCGCAACGGTCATCCTGCCGGGCGAGCCGCTGCCCCGACCCGAACCCGCAGCGACCGAGCAGCCCATCCCCGATGCCGACGCGGCGCCCCTGGTCGTGGATGAGCCGGTGCCCCAGCCGGAACCGCAGCCGGAACCCGAGGCACCCACCCCGCCCGCATCTGATCCAGAGCCCGAGCGGGTCGCACCCGCCCTGCCCGACGCCGCGCGCCTTGCGGCGACGCTTCTGCGCCATAAGCAGGACGAGGACGACAAGGATGCCGCACTGGACGAAAGCGACGGCGGTGCACCCATCGTCACTGCCCCCATGCTGTCGCGCCCTGCGCCCGCCGAAGCAAAGCCTGCCCCCGTCCCCGCGGTGATCGAGCCACGAGAGGTCGCACTGGTTTCGCCGCAGTCGGCGCTGGCAGAGCTGAACGAGGGGAAGCCCCGTTCAGGCTATGCCAAGGGTTTCGGGCTGGCGCTGGTGCTCGCGCTGGCCCTGCTGGCCTTTTATGCGCTGGCCGGAGCCTTCTCGACGGTGGGGGATGGCTCGTTCCTTGCCGAATCGCGGGCCGCCATGGACCAGGGGCGGCTTTGGCTGGCCGACCGGGTCGGTGCGCTGCTCTCTGGGGGAACCGGCGAGTAAGCCCTAGAAATTGTCGAGCAACCGACCCAGATAGTCGCGCTCATCCCGCGGACGTTCGCGTTCGCCGCTGCGACGGCGGATCTCATCCTGCAAGTCCCGGGCGCGCCGCGCCGGGTCCGGCCCTTCGGCCAGCGGTTCACCCGTGGTGATCGAGCTGCCGTTGCCGGCGGTCGAGCGGCCCAGCGGGTCCAGCGAGGGCTGCTGGCGATAGGCCTCGGCCAGACCGCGCTGGCCATTCCTTTCGCCCTCGGGGCCTTCGGGGCCGCCTTGCTGCTGGCCGGGCTGGGGTTGACCTTCCTGCCCCGGAGGCTGGTTCTGCGCCATCATGTCGCCAAGCGCGCGCATGCCTTCGCGCATGTTCTGGATGGCCTGTGCCTGACGGTCCATTGCCATTGCAGGATCGCGGTCGCGCAATGCCTGTTCGGCCTCCTCCATCGCGCGCCCAGCATCATCCAGACTGCGGCGGGCCTGTTCCCCCTGCGGCGTGCCACGGCCGGGCAAAAGCCCGCGCTGGCGCCCCAGTTCCTCGCGCAGCGCGCGCTGGCGTTCGGCCAGGCTTTGCTGACCCTGCCCGTCCTGTCCCTGGCCGTCCTGCTGCTGTCCTTCTTGCTGCTGGCCGCCTTGCTGCTGACTATCCTGCTGCCACTGGCCGTATTGGTCCTGCATATCGCGCATGGCCTCATCGGCCAGATCCTGCTGGTCGCGCAGGGTCTGGGCCAACCGGTCCATCGGGCGCTGGCGCCCCCCTCCTTGCCCGGGGGCCTGCGTGACCTGCATGTTCTGCATCATGCGGTTGAACTGATCCAGCAACTGCTGTGCCTCGGCCATGCGGCCCTCGTTCATCAGCCGCTGGATCTCGTCCATCATCTGCTGGATCTGGTCGCCGGTGATCTCGCGGCCCTGCTGGGGCGAGCGGTCGAAGCGTTCGGACGGGTCCTGGCCTTTCTGCGCCAGCATGTCGGTATAGGCATCGGTCGCCTTGCGCAGTTCATCCATCAGGCGCTGGATCTCGTCCGGGCTGGCACCGTTGCGGATTGCCTCGGACAGGCGTTCCTGCGCCTGCTGCATTCGCTGCAGCGCATCGGCAAGGCCACCATCCTCAAGTGCGACGGCCGCGTCCCACAGCACCTGCGCCAGGCGGTTGCGATCCTCGTCATCCAGCGGACCGGCCTCCAGCGTGGCGATCGCGCCCTTAAGGCCCAGGGCCAGGTCCTGCTCCATGAAGCCTTCGGGTTGCCAGCTGATCGTGCGCAGGATCTGGGCGCTGCGCGGAGCATTCTCGCGCGACCACAGCAGGTCGCGCCGGATCTCGATCAGGGCGGCGGCAAGCGGATCGAAGAAGCGCCGCCCCGGAAGCAGCATGTGGACAGGGGCCGAGGCGCCGGTCTGCTCGATCCCGTCGCTGACCTCCAGAGAGACCGTGACCGGCAGGTTGGCCCAGGGGTGGCGGGCCAGATCGGTCGAAAGCTGGCCGCGCAACTGCTTGCGGCTGCCGGTCGCGGGCAAAGGCAGGTCGATCTGCAATTCCTCGCGCGGTTCGGGGTCGATGGCCAGTCCAAAGCGGCGGTCCAGCGCATTCATGTCCAGCGCGATCCGCGCCTTGCCCGATACCACGCCATTGTCATCCGAGGCGGCGAAGGGCTGGACGAAATGCCCGTCCGCGCGCCGTTCCGGTGCCACGACCGGCTCGACCGTCGGCGGTGCATCCGGAATGACCGTCACGGGAAACTGGCGTCCCGCGATCTCGACCAGTCCATCACGCTCGGCCATGATTTCGGGCGCGGCGGGATCAGTTCCGGGCACCGCGCGGCCAATGGTCTGGGCCAGTTCGGCCCCCTCGCCATACAGGCGGAAGCTCAGCTTCGATCCTTGCGGCAGGTCCAGCACCTGCCCTTCGGGCAGCGCGTTCAGATAGATCGTCGGGCGGCGGGTATAGGCGGGCGGCTCGGCCCAGCCTTCCCAGCCGGGCGTCGCATCCATGCCTGGGGTGGCACCCGGCGCAGGGCGGAATGTCGCGCCCAGCGCGGCGATTCCCAGTCCCAACTGCCCCGCTGGCGCGAAAAGCAGCGCCATGACCAGCGCGACCAGCCCGACCAGCCGCAACCCGACCGGATCACGCCAGCGCAGCCGCGCATCGGGAATGACCGGCCGCGCCTCCTCGGCCTCGCGCGCCATGCGGGCAAGATGGGCCTGCCACAGCGCCTCGGCGCCGCCATCCTCTCGTCCGATGGCAACCTGATCGTGCAGCGCCGCCAGCGGGCGGCTTGGCAGGGTCGCATCGACCCTGGCACGCGCCTGCGCCGCACTTGGCCGCCACAGTCGCCGGGCGCCCCAAAGCGCGGACAGGACCAGCGCCAGAAGCGCGGCGAGCATGATCCAGAACAATGCGCGGGACGAGACCAGCTCGGCCGCGCCAAAGGCCAGCGCGGCCAGCACAAGCGCCAGCACGACGCCAAGGGGCCAGAAGGACGAGGCCAGCGATTCCCACCACATGCCCGCGCGGGTCAGTTCGACCGCGCGCCGCACAAGGGGGGAATCGGCCCGCCTCATGCGCCGCCACCCCCCTGCCCCGCCATCCAGTGGCGGGCGTCAGGACAAGGCAAAGCAGGCGCGCAGCGGGACGAAACGGTCAAAGCCATTCCGGGATGGTATCGCGTCCCAGCATTTCCTCAAGCGTCGGTCGCGGGCGGATGACGGCGAATTGATCCCCGCTGACCAGCACCTCGGGGACCAGCGGCCGGGAATTGTATTCCGAAGCCATGACCGCGCCATAGGCCCCCGCCGACCGCATGGCGACCAGATCCCCCGCCGCAAGCGCCGGAAGCTGGACCGCCTTTTCGAACGTATCGCCCGTCTCGCAGACCGGACCCACGACGTCGAAGGGCGCAACCGATGCGCCGGGAACCGATTCGACCACCGGGATGATGTCGTGATGGGCGGCATACATGGCGGGCCGTATCAGGTCGTTCATGGCCGCGTCGACGATCAGGAAATCCCGGCCCTCGCCCTCTTTCAGGTAGATCACCGAGGAGAGCAGGATCCCGGCATTGCCCGAGATGTTGCGCCCCGGCTCGATCTCGATCTCGCAGCCCAGATCGCCCACGGCATCGCGGATGACCTGCCCGTATTCGATCGGCAAGGGCGGTGCGTTGTTGTCGCGGCGATAAGGAATGCCGAGGCCACCGCCCATGTCGAGACGCCGGATGTCATGCCCGTCCGCGCGCAGCGCGCGGGTCAGGTCGGCCATCTTGGCATAGGCCTGACGGTAAGGTTCCAGATCGGTCAGCTGGCTGCCGATATGCATGTCGATGCCGACGACTTCGATCCCCGGCAGGCTGGCCGCGCGGGCGTAGACGTCACGCGCTTTCGCGATAGGAATGCCGAACTTGTTCTCGGACTTGCCGGTTGCGATCTTCTCATGCGTCTTTGCATCGACATCCGGGTTCACGCGGACCGCGATCGGCGCCACCACGCCCAGCGACGAGGCCACCTGCGACAGCAATTCCAGTTCGGGCTCGGATTCCACGTTGAACTGGCGGATACCGCCTTCCAGCACCATGCGCATTTCGGCCGCGGTCTTGCCGACGCCGGAAAAGACGATCCGTTCACCCGGAACGCCCGCCGCTTTGGCGCGGGCATATTCCCCGGCCGAAACGATATCCATGCCTGCGCCCAGACTGCCCAGCAGCTTCAGCACGGCAAGGTTCGAATTCGACTTGACCGCGAAGCAGACCAGATGGTCGGTCCAGGCCAGTGCTTCCTGGAACAGCTTGAAATGGCGCGTCAGCGTGGCCGTCGAATAGACATAGACCGGGGTACCGACCTCGGCCGCGATGCGGGTCAGGGGAACGTCTTCGGCGTGAAGCAGGCCGTCGACGTAGTTGAAGTGATCCATCAGGTGATCCTGCGAGAGCGGATGAAAAGATAAAGCGGCAGGGCGCAGCCGATCCCCAGCGCCAGTGCCGGAAAGGTCAGAAAGGCCAACCAGTTGCGGCGGACCATGGTTTCGATCATGCACCACAGCCCCAGCGTGACCTGCGCCACGATTTCGGCCGTGCGGATGCCTTGCCACATGGTCTCGTGCTGTCCCAGCGCCAAAGCGGCCCCGGCCAGCGCCAGCGCCAGCCACAGCAGCCTGAGCGGCGTCAGGTCAGATCTTGGAGACGACACCGAACCGCGCCTCGCCACTGACATGGACGCCCGGCTCGGGGGTGGGTTCGGGCCGCGTCGGCGGGCCGTCCACGCCACAGGCCGCAAGCGTGGCCAGGATCAGCGCGAAAAGCGCGATCAGAAGGGTATGGTTCATGCATCACTCTCCATCGCTTCCGTCCAGCGGCCGATCTGGGCACGGACCTGCGCGGGCGCGGTGCCGCCATAGCTCATGCGCGAGGCGACCGAGTTGTGGACGCCCAGCACCTTGAACACGTCCGCCGTGATCGCCGGGTTGACCGACTGCATCTGTTCCAGGGTCAGTTCGGGCAGGTCGACGCCCGATTTCTCGGCCAGCGCAACCAGCGCTCCGGTGACGTGGTGGGCATCGCGGAAAGGCAGCCCGGCTTCGCGAACCAGCCAGTCGGCCAGATCGGTCGCGGTCGAGAAGCCCGAGCCGGCCGCGGCCTCAAGCCGGTCGCGGTTTGCGGTCAGGTCCGACAGCATCCCGGTCATCGCCGCCAGCGCCAGCATCAGGTTGTCGGCGGCGTCGAAGACCTGTTCCTTGTCCTCCTGCATGTCCTTGGAATAGGCCAAGGGCAGGCCCTTCATCACCACGAACAGCGCGACGGCAGCACCCAGAATCCGCCCGATCTTGGCGCGGATCAGTTCGGCCGCGTCGGGGTTCTTCTTCTGCGGCATGATGGACGAGCCGGTCGAGAAACGGTCCGACATGGTGACGAAGCGGAACTGGGCCGAGGACCAGATCACCAGTTCCTCCGCCAGACGCGACAGGTGGACGGCACAGATCGCGGCACTGGACAGGAATTCCAGCGCGAAGTCGCGGTCGCTGACCGCGTCAAGGCTGTTCGCCATCGGCCGGTCGAAACCCAGCGCCTTTGCCGTCGCATGCCGGTCGATCGGGAAACCCGTCCCGGCAAGCGCCGCCGCGCCCAAGGGGGATTCGTTCATGCGCTTGCGGGCATCGCGGAAGCGCGACAGGTCGCGGCCGAACATCTCGACATAGGCCATCATGTGATGGCCCCAGGTCACAGGCTGCGCGGTTTGCAAATGGGTAAAGCCGGGCATGACCCAGTCCGCGCCCTTTTCAGCCTGCGCCAGCGCGGCCCGGATCAGCGCGTCCAGCCCCGCGATCACCGCATCGCACTGGTCGCGCACCCACAGCCGGAAATCGGTCGCCACCTGGTCATTGCGCGACCGCGCGGTGTGCAGCCGCCCCGCGGGTTCGCCGATGATCTCTTTCAGGCGGGATTCCACATTCATGTGAATGTCTTCCAGCGCGGTCGAAAACGGGAAACCGCCCTTCTCGATCTCTGACAAGACCGTGAGAAGGCCTTCCCCGATGGCGTCGGCATCGCTACTGCTGATGATGCCTTGTGCGGCCAGCATCGCCGCATGGGCGCGGCTGCCCCGGATGTCCTGGGCATAGAGCCGCTGGTCGAATCCGATCGAGGCATTGATCGCCTCCATGATCGCGTCCGGCCCGGCGGCGAAACGTCCACCCCACATCTGGTTGGCGGTGCTGGCGGGCTGCTCGGTCATGGCTGGTCCTTCGGGGGGTGGAATGCTGCGTTCGCTGGTTCTTTATACGGCACTGATGATCGGTGCAAACCCGGCCTTCGCCGGAGAAATCGACTGGCAGGCCGCGCATGACGGCGGGCTTGCGAAACTGCAGCAGACCGATCCCGCCCTGGTGCCCGAAACCACCTTCACCGACCCCGACGGCGGCACCCACTCGTTGAAGGACTATCGCGGCAAGGTCGTTCTGCTGAACTTCTGGGCGACCTGGTGCGCGCCCTGCCGCGAAGAGATGCCCTCGCTGGACAAGCTGCAGGCCGAAATGGGCGGCGACGATTTCCAGGTCGTGCCGATCGCCGCAGGCCACAATCCCCCGCCCGCGATCAAGAAGTTCCTGGAGGAGGCCGGGGTCCGGAACCTGCCCGTCCTGCTGGACCCGCGCCAGGGCCTGGCGCGCGAAATGGGCGTGATGGGGATGCCCGTCACCATCGTGATCGACCGCGACGGCAACGAGATCGCGCGCCTGATAGGTGGGGCGGACTGGTCCTCTGACGCGGCCAAGGCGCTTATCCGGCAGGCGACAGCGCCCTGACGGGGCCGTGGCAGTGGCAGTCGGCGACGTGGTCGTTGATCAGCCCGCAGGCCTGCATGAAGGCATAGGTGATGACCGGGCCGCAGAATTTGAAGCCGCGCTTTTTCAATGCCTTGGCCATCGCCTCTGACTCGGGGCTTTTCGTCGGGACATCGGACAGGCTGGCCGGGGCATTCTGGATCGGGCTGCCGCCGACGAATGACCAGATGAAGGGTGAGAAACCTTCGGCCCCCTCGATTTCCAGATACGCGCGTGCCCCGGTCACGGCGGCCTCGATCTTGCCGCGATGGCGGATGATGCCGGGATTTTGCAGCGCGCGGGCAATCTCGGGTTCGCCCCAACGGGCAACGCGCTCCGGGTCGAACCCCTCGAAACAATCACGAAACGAGTCGCGCTTGCGCAGGATGGTGATCCAGCTGAGGCCCGCCTGGAACCCGTCCAGCACCAGCTTTTCCCACAAGGCGCGCGAGTCGTATTCGGGGACGCCCCATTCCGTGTCGTGATAGGCGACGTAAAGCGGATCGGTCCCGCACCAACCGCAGCGGACAAGTTCGGACATGCTTTGTTAACCTCGACTCCAGTTAGCCCCCCAGCTTTACCCGATCTTAGGAGATGATCGCCAGACTTCGGGCCGAAGGCAGGAGTGGTGGGATGACAGAACATATGGAATCGGGACAGGAATTCGGCTCTCCGCTGGAATTCGCCATCGATCACCAGTCGCGCATGACCATGGCGACGGTGCGTCGGGCGGTCGCGCGCGGTGACGCGGTGCT
Source organism: Paracoccus broussonetiae (assembly GCF_031854425.1). Taxonomy (NCBI): domain Bacteria; kingdom Pseudomonadati; phylum Pseudomonadota; class Alphaproteobacteria; order Rhodobacterales; family Paracoccaceae; genus Paracoccus; species Paracoccus broussonetiae. Next base: position 70,769 of record NZ_JAVRQI010000001.1, read on the forward strand.
GGCCTATCAGCCGATCGTCCGTTCGGACCAGCCGCAACAGACCGCGTTTCACGAAGGGCTGGTGCGCATCATCGATGAAACCGGACGCATCGTGCCCCTGCGTGACTTCATGGGCCTGGCGGAGACGACGGAACTGGGTCGCCAGATCGACTGCATCTCGCTCGGCCTGGGCTTGGAGGCGTTGGGACAGGATCCCTCGTTGCGGCTGTCGATCAACATGTCCGCGCGCTCGATCGGATATCCGCAATGGCTGCGGACGCTGCGCACCGGCATCGCGGGCGATGTCAGCATCGCCGAGCGCCTGATCCTTGAGATCACGGAAAGCTCGGCCATGGGAATGCCCGAAATCGTGGGCCCCTTCATGCAGGAATTGCAGGCCCAAGGCGTCAGCTTTGCGCTGGACGATTTCGGGGCGGGCTATACCTCGTTCCGCTATCTGCGCGATTTCTGCTTCGACATGATCAAGATCGACGGCCAGTTCATCCGTGAAATCGCAAGTCAGCGCGACAATCAGGTACTGGCCCGCGCGCTGCAATCCATCGCGCATCACTTCGACATGTTCACCGTCGCGGAATCAGTCGAGACGGCCGAGGATGCGGCCTTCCTGATCGGCATGGGTGTCGACTGCCTACAAGGTTACTACTTCGGTGCCCCCACGATCGTCCCGCCGTGGCGGTCGCCGAATTCTTCGGCAAAACGCGGCTGATCGCCCGCCGGGAAAGCGATACGGCCCATCGGTCGCAGGGCCTGCGGCGCCCGCTTGACGTTACGGCATGAAACGGCAAGCTTCGGCTGACGCCAGACCCGTCACTCAGGAAGGAGCCTGACATGACTAATGCAGTGATCGTATCCGCGGCCCGCACCCCGGTGGGAAGTTTTCTGGGATCCTTCGCCAGTACCCCGGCGCACGAACTGGGCGCAGTCGTCCTGCGCGCCGTGCTGGAACGCGCGGGCGTCGATGCGGCCGAGGTGTCGGAGACGATCCTGGGCCAGGTCCTGACCGCCGGACAGGGCCAGAACCCCGCGCGCCAGGCCCATATCAAGGCCGGATTGCCGCAGGAATCGGCGGCGTGGCTTTTGAACCAGGTCTGCGGTTCGGGCCTGCGGGCGGTTGCCCTTGCCGCGCAGCAGGTCGTGCTGGGCGACGCGAAGATCGTCATCGCGGGCGGACAGGAATCCATGTCGCTGTCGCCCCATGCCGCCTATATCCGCGCCGGCCAGAAGATGGGCGACATGAAGATGCTGGACACGATGATCCGTGACGGCCTGTGGGACGCCTTCCACGACTATCACATGGGTCAGACGGCCGAGAACGTCGCCGCCAAGTGGGAGATCTCGCGCAACGTCCAGGACGAATTCGCCGTCGCCTCGCAGAACAAGGCCGAAGCCGCGCAAAAAGCCGGTCGCTTCGCCGACGAGATCGTGCCGGTGACGTTGAAGACCCGCAAGGGCGATATCTCGGTCGATGCCGACGAATACATCCGCCATGGCGCGACGCTGGATGCGATGGAAAAGCTGCGCCCCGCCTTTGCGAAGGACGGGTCGGTGACGGCGGGCAACGCCTCGGGGCTGAATGACGGCGCCGCTGCGGTGCTGGTCATGTCCGAGGAAGAGGCGGCACGCAGGGGCCTGACCCCGCTTGCCCGCATCGCCTCCTACGCGACGGCGGGCGTCGATCCGGCGATCATGGGCTCGGGTCCGATCCCAGCCAGCCGCAAGGCGCTGGAAAAGGCGGGCTGGTCGGTCGGTGATCTTGGCCTTGTCGAAGCCAACGAGGCTTTTGCCGCCCAGGCCTGCGCGGTGAACAAGGACATGGGCTGGGATCCGTCGATCGTGAACGTGAACGGCGGCGCCATCGCCATCGGCCACCCGATCGGCGCCTCGGGCGCGCGCATTCTGAACACGCTTCTGTTCGAGATGAAGCGCCGTGACGCGAAAAAGGCCCTTGCCACGCTGTGCATCGGAGGCGGCATGGGCGTTGCCATGTGCCTTGAGCGTCCCTGATAAATTGCGGTGCGCAATTATCTTGCGCACCATAATATCCGTCGGTAACTTAATTTCACGGCAATTAAGGTGATTGGAGGAATCATGGCGAAAGTCGCTTTGGTGACGGGGGGAACTCGCGGTATCGGCGCGGCCATCTCGAAGGCGCTGAAAGACGCGGGTTATGTTGTGGCCGCGAACTATGCCGGCAATGACGATGCCGCGCGGGCCTTCTCGGACGAGACCGGCATCAAGGTCTACAAGTGGTCGGTGGCTGATTACGACGCCTGCGAGGCAGGCATCCGCGCGGTCGAGGCAGAGCTTGGCCCGGTTTCGGTGCTGGTCAACAACGCCGGCATCACCCGGGACGCGATGTTCCACAAGATGACACCCCAGCAATGGAAAGAGGTCATCGACACGAACCTGACCGGTGTCTTCAACATGACCCATCCGCTGTGGTCGGGAATGCGCGACCGCAAGTTCGGCCGCATCGTCAACATCAGCTCGATCAACGGCCAGAAGGGCCAGGCCGGCCAGGCGAACTATTCCGCGGCGAAAGCGGGCGATCTTGGGTTTACCAAGGCCCTGGCCCAGGAAGGCGCGCGGGCGGGCATCACCGTCAACGCGATCTGCCCCGGCTATATCGGGACTGAGATGGTCCGCGCCATCGACGAAAAGGTACTGAACGAGCGCATCATCCCGCTGATCCCCGTCGGCCGCCTGGGCGAGCCCGAGGAAATCGCGCGCTGCGTGGTCTTCCTTGCGTCCGAGGATGCGGGCTTCATCACCGGCTCGACGCTGAGCGCGAACGGCGGGCAATTCGTCGTCTGACGCCCCCCTGCCAGGAAACGAGAACGGCCCGCGATGATCGCGGGCCGTTTTGCCTATATCATGTCGATATCCGTGAGGGGCCGTCAGTGCGACAGGCGGGTGATCTCCTCCTTGAGACGCAGCTTTTCTCTTTTCATTTGCGAAATCGAAAGCTCATCCATGCCGGGGCAGCGCCGTGCCGCCTCGATCTGATCGGAAAGTGACTGATGTTTACGGCGAAGCTCCTGAACATGGGATTCAACCGACATATCGTCCTCCTTCTGGGTGATCGAACAGGCCCGATTGCATCACAGAATCGTCGCAATGTCATGAAAAAATCATGGACCGCGCAGGTCCAGGGCACACCCCTCGGCCAGGACCGCGCGCGCGGCCCCGGTCAGGTCCTCGGCATCAGCCGTATGTGACGGTTTTGCGTGCATGACAAAGGGGAAAAGCAGCTTCAGGGGCGCACGCGCCCCCTTCCTTGCGGACAGGATGACGCGTCCCGCCTCACGCCCCGAACGGGCGCTGACTGGCAGAATCGTGATCGCGCCCGCGCGGCTGCCGATCGCCTGCAGGATGTCGCCCAGACGCTCGGCCCGGTGAATCACCGTCACCGTCCCGCCGGGCCGAATCCGCCTTAGCGCGGCGTCGATCCAGTCGGGCAGCTGCGTCTCTTCGTGGCGCGCAGTGCCGCGGCCCGCATCGGGGGCAACCGTTCCCGCGGCGAAATAGGGCGGGTTCGCGATGACGTGGTCGAAGCTTTCGGCGCGCAGGGCGCCGGGCATCCGGACAAGGTCACCTTGCAGGATCTCGGCCGCGATGCCGTTTGCAGCGGCATTCGCGCGCGCAAGATTGGCATAGGCGGGCTGCAGCTCCAGCCCCGTCAGCCGCAGGCCAGGCACACGAAAGCCCAAGCACAGCAGCGCGACCCCTGCCCCGCAGCCCAGCTCAAGCACGCTTTCCCCCGGCCGGGCGGCACAGGCCGCCGCCAGCATTACCGCGTCCGCGCCCGCGCGATAGCCCCCGGCCGGCTGGGTGATGCGAAGCCGCCCACCCAGGAAACCATCGGTCCGCAGCGTGTCAGACGTCATCGCCGATCCGATTGTCGCGCAGGATCGCGCGCGCCATGAACAGGTCGCGGTCCGTGACCATCAGGCGGCGCGGCAGGATGCCAAGCGAGCCTTCCAGCACGCTCATATGCTGATCCAGCGGAAAGGCCGCGATCCCCTCGGATTCGAGCAGGTCGGTGGCCCGCGCGATCAGCAGCGGATTCGTGGTGCGCAAGACTTCCTTCATGACCGCAGAACCTATGCGGCGGTTGCGCATGTGTCCATGGCGTGGCAATGGCTGGCAAGCGAAAGGGAATGGCAGATGGGCATGAACGAAAACGTCTCCAAGCCGCTAGACCGGCTTTCTTCCGAACTGGCCGGGGACATGGCGGCCGTCAATGCGCTGATCCGCGAGCGGATGGCGAGTGAGCACGCCCCGCGCATCCCCGAGGTGACGGCCCATCTGGTCGAGGCGGGCGGCAAACGCCTGCGCCCGATGCTGGTGCTGGCCGCCGCGCGGCTGTGCGGCTATGCCGAGGGGCAATCCCACGTCCTGCTGGCCGCCGCGGTCGAGTTCATCCACACCGCGACCCTGCTGCATGACGATGTTGTCGATGAAAGCCAGCAACGTCGAGGACGTCCGACCGCAAACCTGCTGTGGGACAACAAATCCAGCGTGTTGGTCGGCGACTATCTGTTTGCCCGCAGCTTCCAGCTGATGGCCGATACCGGCAGCATGCAGGTCATGCGGATCCTGGCCAATGCCAGCGCCACCATTGCCGAAGGCGAGGTGCTGCAGCTGACCGCCGCGCAGGACGTGGCGACGACCGAGGACATCTATATCCAGATCGTCCGCGGCAAGACGGCGGCGCTGTTCTCGGCCGCGACCGAGGCGGGCGCGGTGGTTGCCGGGGCCGAAGCGGTGGTCCAGCGCGCACTGTTCGATTACGGCGACGCGCTGGGGATCGCCTTCCAGATCGTTGATGACCTTTTGGATTACGGCGGCGCGACCTCGACCATCGGCAAGAATGTCGGCGACGATTTCCGCGAACGCAAGCTGACGCTGCCGGTCATCAAGGCAATCGCCGCCGCCGATGCCGATGAGCGCGCCTTCTGGGAGCGCACCATCGGCAAGGGACAGCAGGACGATTCCGACCTGCAGACCGCGCTGGAGATCCTGAAGCGGCGCGGCGCGATGGAGGCGGCGCGTGCCGATGCCGTCGCCTGGGCCGAACGCGCCAAGACGGCGCTGCGTCAGGCCCCGGAAAGCGAACTGCGCGCGATCCTGTCGAACCTGGCGGATTTTGTCGTCTCTCGGTTGTCCTGATCCCGGCCAGCGCAAAAGGCCAGACATGCAAAAAGCCCGGCTGACGCCGGGCTTTTCCATTTGTCGAACCTTCAGGGATCAGCTGTTATACGCGTTCTCGCCATGGGTGGTGACGTCCAGGCCTTGGCGTTCGTCATTCGCCTCGACCCTCAGGCCGACCACCGCCTTGACGATCAGCAGCGCGACGAAGGACACGACCCCCGACCAGACCACCGCGACGATGACACCCAGCGCCTGCGTCGTGACCTGGCCCGCGATGCTGTAACCTTCGGCCACGGCGCCGGTCGCATAGTCGAAGACCCCGGTGCCGCCCAGCGAAGGCGCAGCAAAGACGCCCGTCAGGATCGCGCCGATGATGCCACCGATGCCGTGGATGCCAAAGACGTCCAGGCTTTCATCAATGCCCAGCTTGGATTTCAGGCTGACGACGAACCACATGCACAGGAAGCCCGCGACTAGGCCGATCACGATGGCGCCCATCGGCCCGACGAAGCCCGCGGCCGGGGTGATGCCGACAAGACCCGCGATCGCACCGGACACACCGCCCAGAAGCGAGGGGTGGCCGCGGAACAGCCATTCGCCGAAGGCCCAGGCCAGCGCCGCCGCAGCGGTGGCGACCACCGTGTTCAGCAGCGCGAGGGCGGCGGTGCCCGTCGCCTCCATGTTCGAGCCCGCGTTGAAGCCGAACCAGCCGATCCACAGCAGGCAGCCCCCGATGAAGGTGAAGGGCAGGTTGTGCGGGGCCATCAGCTCCTTGCCATAGCCAAGGCGCGGCCCGACCATGATCGCGGCGACAAGGCCCGCGATGCCTGCGTTGATATGGATGACGGTGCCGCCCGCGAAGTCCAGGTCGCCATGCCCGAACAGGAAGCCAGCCGGCGCATCGAAGGCACTGGGACCACCCCACCACCAGACCATATGGGCCATCGGCAGATAGGATAGGAAGAACCAGATCACCACGAAGATCAGGATGGCCGAGAATTTCATGCGCTCGACCGTGGCACCCACGATCAGCGCCGAGGCGATGCAGGCGAAGGCAAGCTGGAAGGTGACGAAGACATATTCCGGCACGAAGACGTTCTGGGTGAAGGTTTCGGCCAGCGAGCCGGGATTGACGCCGGCAAGGAAGGCTTTCGAGAAGCCGCCGATGAAGGGCGTCAGCGCGGTCACGTCCTCGGCCGAGCCGGCACCGGTGAAGGCCAGCGAATAGCCGAAGCAGACCCACAGCAGGGCCATCACGCAGAAGACGGTGAAGACCTGCATCAGCACCGACAGCATGTTCTTGGACCGGACCAGACCGCCATAGAACAGCGCAAGACCGGGGATGGACATCATCATGACGAGGATGGCCGAAACCATCATCCAGGTCGCGTCTCCCTTGTCGACGATGGGGGCGACGGTCTCGACGGCGGCGGCGGCGGTATCGGTTGCCTCCTGCGCGATCGCCGGCAGTGCCGACCCGATAAGCGGGAGGGCAAGCGCCGGGATCATTGCCGTGATCGCGGTTAGTCTTTTCATGTTTCCTGCACCTTCTCTCTGCCTATGAGCAGTTCCGTGTCGGGCCCAGAAAACGCGCGCCTTTCCGCTTGGCACAAGAGATGTGCAGGCAATCATCGGTCGCTGTTTCGACAAGCGTAAAAATTCATCAGGCAGGGATCGGACTGCAAGCTCTCGCGGCAGTTCACTGATAGGTCATCTTGGTTCTCAAACTGTTCCGCTTCCTGTATGTTCCGCGCCAAAATGGCCGCAGACCGGCCGGGCAGGAAGACAGGCATGAAAAGACCGACCGGCAAGGACCGGATTGTCGCGGACAAGCGCAATTTCGATCAACCCCCCAAGAATCCTAAGAAAACTCCGCGCAAGCCATCGCGTCGGGGGCGTTCGTCGCGGTCGCGCGGGGGGAATGTGATGACGCGCGGAATCACCGGGCTGATCCTGCTGGTCTGGCGGGTGCTGTGGGGTTCGGTGTGGCGGTTGACCGCCACCATGGTCGCAATCCTGGCCGCCGCGACCTTCTATTTCTATACGACCCTGCCCGAACCTTCTGCATTGTTCGACGGACGTGCCCGCGGTTCGGTCACGATGCTGGACACCGAAGGCCGCGTCTTTGCCTGGCGTGGCGAAACTTTCGGCATGGTCAGCGCCGACAAGATTGCCCCGGTCCTGAAGAACGCCGTGGTCGCGACCGAGGACAAGCGATTCTATCGCCACCTTGGCGTCGACCCCCAGGGCATCGCCAGCGCGGTCAAGATCAACCTGTCCGAAGGCCGCGGCGCGCTGCAGGGGAACGGTGGCTCGACCATCACCCAGCAGGTCGCGAAGCTTCTTTGCCTGGGCGAAAGCTTCGACCCGACCCGCTGGAAATCGGAATCCGAGTACGAGGCCGAGTGCCGCCAGACCTCGATCTGGCGGAAGGTCAAGGAAGTGCCCTATGCCCTCGCGATGGAGGCGAAATACTCCAAGCAGGACATCCTGAACATCTACATGAACCGCTCCTATCTGGGTGCGGGCGCGCGCGGTTTCGAAGCCGCGGCCAAGCGCTATTTCGACAAGTCGGCCTCGGAAGTCACCCCTTCGGAAGCCGCGATGCTGGCGGGCCTGCTGAAGGCGCCCAGCTATTTCGCCCCGACCTCGAACCTGGGACGGGCGCAGGACCGGGCGACCGTCATCCTTGGGCTGATGCATGACCAGGGCTATCTGGACGACAAGCAATATGCCGATGCCAAGGCCCATCCGGCCGTGCTGTCCAAGGCGGCCGCGGCCCGCGCCGGCGGTTACTTCGCGGACTGGGTCATGGAATCCGGCCCCGGCTTCCTGACCAGCGAGACGACCGAGGACGTGACCATCAAGACGACCTTCGACCAGCGCATCCAGCGCGCGGCCGAGCGGGCGCTGCAACGGGTCTTCGACGAAAAGGTCGCCAAAGGCTCGACCGCGCAGGCGGCTGTGGTCGTGATGTCGCCTGACGGCGCCGTGCGCGCCATGATCGGCGGGCGCGACAACACCGTGTCGGGGACGTTCAACCGGGCGACGCAGGCGATGCGGCAGACCGGCTCCAGCTTCAAGCCCTTTGTCTATGCGGCGGCGCTGGACCAGGGCTATGGTCCCAGCGATCTGATCCTGGACGCGCCGCTGACGATCAACGTGCGCGGTTCGGGCCCGTGGTCGCCGCAAAACTATACCCGCCGGTATCACGGCGAGGTCACGCTGACCAACGCGCTGGCGCAGTCGCTGAACACCGCGACGATCCGCCTGCAGGAGATCGTGGGCCGCGATGCGGTGCGGCGCGTGGCGCAGGATTTCGGTTTTGCCCATGATCTCGCCTCGGGGCCGTCACTGGGTCTTGGCGTTTCGGAATCGACGCTGCTGAACATGACCGGCGCCTATGCGGGCATCCGCAATGGCGGCACCGCGGTCCGGCCCTATGGCCTGGTCGAGTTGCGCATCAAGGGCGACGACCAGCCGCTGGTCGGCCAGTCCGGCGGCATGGGCCAGCGCGTCATCTCGCAAAAGGCTGCGGGCGAGCTGATCGGCATGATGGAACAGGTGATCAAGCACGGTTCGGGCGGCCGGGCCAAGCTGGGCAACCGTCCTGTCGCGGGCAAGACCGGCACCACCTCCAGCTATCGCGACGCGTGGTTCATCGGCTTCACCGGCCAGTATGTGACCGGCGTCTGGCTGGGCAATGACGACAACAAACCGCTGAAAGGCGTGACCGGCGGTGGTCTTCCGGCCGAGATCTGGCAGGCGGTCATGTCCGAAATCCATGACGGCCTTCCGGTCGAATCGCTGGGCAATTTCGTCTTCGACGCCAGCGGCGCCGTGCCCCATGTCGTCAGCTCGGATGGCGAGGACGGCTCGACCGACCCGCTGGCCGCAGCGCTGTCTCAGGCGCTTGGCCAGTCGCAGCCTGCGCCGGGCGGCGGGGCGGCGACTGCCCCCGATGGGACCGCCCAGCCCGTACCTTCGGGCGGGCGGGTGCTGCCCGACCCCGGCGTGCAGACCGATGGCGCGCCGCCCAGCTTCCCGGCCGAGACCACCTCGACCGACGACATGGGCGGGGATAGCGAGCTGACCCCGGACGACCCGCTGACACAGGCGCTGCGGGGCATCCAGGGCGTCTTCCAGCAATAGAAACGAAAAAGGCCGGCCCCAGTGGGACCGGCCTTTTCCTTTGCCTGCGGCGATGCTGCGGCGGGGATCAGCCCGCCTTCTGCAGATCCTGCGCCAGCGCCGGGATATCGCCCTTGCGCCGCGCCAGCATCGCCGAGATCTCGGCCCGTTCCGAGGCGAGCATGTTCACCCCCTCGATGATGATGTTGAAGTACCGGCTTTGTCCCGACTTGTCCGAGACATGCCATTCGACCTCCATCGGGCTGCGCCCCTTCAGGCGCGCGATCGACGTCACCGCATAGAAGGACTTGACCGGACGCGCGCCCGTCACCTCGATCTTCGAGCCGATGAATTCGTGGAAGCGCTTGCCATACTTGCGCCCGATATAGCCCTGGAACGCCTGTCGATAGGCGGCATATTCCGGGCCCTTCGCCTGACGCGCCGCCGGCCCCAGGGCCGAGCGCGCAATAATGTCGACATCGGCATAGCGGGCAAAGATCGCCTCGAAGTCCTTGTACATCTGCGCCGGCGCCTTGCCGGAATTGATGACGGCATAGACCTCGTCCAGCGACTTCTGGACCAGCGCGCTGGCCTCGGCCGTGTCCAGCGCCCGCGCGGGGGTCGCGGCCATTACCAGCCCGGCCCCCAAAAGGCCCAGGACTCCGCGGCGGGTTTCATTCGGCATAGGGATCAATCTCCTCTCCTTCCTCGCCCAGTTCGTGGCGGCGATGCTGCAACCAGATCAGCCGCGTCTGCGCATAACTATCGGCACTTTCGTGCAGGATGGAATCGACCGAATCCCCAAAGCGCGCGCGCTCACCTGCTTTTGACACCACCCGCGCACCAAGGCCGATCAGCCATTCATCCAGGTTCAGGACCAGGTGCATCGGATCGATGACCAGATCGACGACGCGCCCGGTCGCATCCCGCTCGGTCGAGGGGCCGACCAGGGGCAGTTCCAGATAGGCCCCTTCGGGGACGCCCCAGGCCGCCAGCGTCGCACCGAAATCGGTATCCTGCTCGGGCAGCGCGAAATCGGCAGTGGCGGGATCAAGGAAGCCGGCAAACCCCAGCGTCGAGTTCACCAGAAAGCGGAAGGTCGTCTTCACCGCAGGCTCTGGCTTGCCCTGCAACAGGTGGTTCAGCGCCTTGCCCGGCTCGGCCAGGTTCGAGCCGAAATTCCCCACCGCCTCGACCGCATAGCTGCCGGCACCGCGCGTCTTGTCGTCCGAGGACAGGCCCGACGACAAAGGCTTCACCACGTTGGAATCCAGACCGCGGTTGAATTCATGGACCTTTCGGTTCATCGGTTCATAGGGATCGTTGATGCCATCGGGCCCGGTCGGCGCGCTGCAGGCGGCAAGTCCGGCCGAAGCCGCGGCTGCCAGGATGATCGTGCGCTTCAAAACTATGTTAACCTTCCCTTGATATGGCCCTTCAACCGGGCAATCTTGCGCCCGGCCGCAAGCCGGATCCGTATCCCCGGATTTCGGGATATGCGGTCGGACCAGTCCGGGCAAGTCCGGCGCAACCGATAAGAAGGGAACCGGCATGGCCTTGCCGCCAAGAGCAGAGATCGGCCGCCGCGAGCTGCGGCAGGCACGAGCCGCCTGCTGGCGCCTATATATCTTCGTCGGCATCTTCTCGTTCGCTGTGAACCTGCTGATGCTGACGGGCCCGCTGTTCATGCTGCAGGTCTATGACCGCGTGCTGGCCAGCCGCTCGGTCGAGACACTGACGGCGCTGTTCCTGCTCGTCATGTTCCTGTTCGTGCTGATGGGGCTTCTGGACCTTGCGCGCAGCCGGGTGATGTCCCGCATCTCGGCCCGCTTCCAGGACCTGATCGAGGGGCGGGTCTTCATCGCAGCGCTGCAGGATGGCGCCGCATCGGGGCAGGACGCGGTGACCAAGGGCGGGATGCGCGATCTTGAGGCGCTGCAGCGCCTGATCGCGTCCCCGGTGCTGATGGCGCTGTTCGACCTGCCCTGGGCACCGTTGTTTCTGGCCGCGGTCTACCTGTTCCACCCGGTGCTGGGTGCGGTTGCCACGGTGGGGCTGGTGGTGCTGGTCATCTCGACCCTGCTGAACCAGTGGCTCAGCCGCGATTCGTTACAGAAATCCACGCTCGCCTCGCAGCAGGCGGAACGCATGTCCGACCTGTTCCGGGACGAGGGCGAGCTGATCGGCGCGCTTGGGATGCGCGGGGCGACCTTCCGGCGCTGGCAGGTCTCGCGCGATCAGGCCACCGCCGCGATGATCGAGGGGCAGGACCGTGCCACCGGTTTCGCCGTCTTTTCCCGCACCTTCCGGCTGTTCCTGCAAAGCGCGCTTCTGGCCGCCGGGGCCTGGCTTGTCCTGCGTCAGGCGGTGACGCCCGGCGCGATGATCGCCTCATCGATCCTGATGGGGCGCGCGCTTGCGCCGATCGAGCAGGTCGTGGGTGGCTGGTCGATGGTCCAGCGCGCGCTGGACGGCTGGCAGCGTCTGGGCGACCTGCTGTCGCGTCGCCCCCCGACGCTGCCCAGGACGCCCCTGCCCCGCCCGCAAGGGCGGCTGGAGGTGCGCAACCTGACCGTGGTTCCGCCCGGCCAGACCGCGCCCACGCTGCGCGGCGTCAGCTTCGATCTGGCGCCGGGACAGGCGCTTGGGGTCATCGGCCCCTCGGGCGCGGGAAAATCGACACTGGGGCGCGCCCTGATCGGCGCATGGCCGGTGGCGGCAGGCTCGATCCGGCTCGAGGGGGCGACGCTGGACCAGTACGATCCCGATGTGCTGGGCAGCCTTGTCGGCTATCTTCCCCAGCAGGTCACGCTGTTCGACGGCACGATTGCCGAAAATATCGCACGGCTGTCCTCGACCCCCGATCCCGCGGCGATCGTTGCGGCAGCCACCGCCGCCGCCGCGCATCGCATGATCCTGGACCTGCCGCTGGGCTATGACACCCCGGTCACGCATAGCGGCGGCCGGCTGTCGGGGGGGCAGATGCAGCGCATCGGACTGGCCCGCGCGCTTTACGCCGATCCCGTGGTCTTCGTCCTGGACGAGCCGAACTCGAACCTGGACAACGACGGCTCGGCCGCGCTGAACGCCGCGATCCGCAACATCAAGGCCCGCGGGGGGGCTGTCATCATCATGGCCCACCGGCCCGCCGCGATCACCGAATGCGACCTGCTGCTGATGATGGACCAGGGCTTGCCCCGCGCCTTTGGCCCAAGGGACGAAGTCCTGCGCTCGATGGTGAAGAATGCCGAACAGATCAACCGCACGCAGGGCATGGGCGGAGGGATGACATGAACGACTCCCGCTATCCGGTCGAACGTCCCTCGCCCAAGGCTCCGGCGCCGGTGGCGGTGCCCCCCGCGCGCCCGACATGGTCGGCGCGGGGCCCGATCATCCTGGGACTTGCCGCGCTGGCCCTGCTGGTCGGCGGCTTTGGCACCTGGTCGCTGACCGCCCGCATCGCCGGCGCGGTCGTCGCCTCGGGCCAGGTCGAGGTCGAGCAGCGCCGCCAGATCGTCCAGCACCCCGATGGCGGCGTGGTGGACGAGATCCTGATCCACGATGGCGAACGCGTGGAGGCTGGCCAACCCCTGCTCCGGCTGGATGGCGCCTTGCTGGGGACCGAACTGACCATTGTCGAAAGCCAATATTTCGAGATCCTGTCCCGCAAGGGCAGGCTTGAGGCAGAACGCTCGGACAAGACCCGGATCGATTTCCCCGATGAACTGCTGAAGGCCGCCGTGACCCGTCCCGACCTGACCGGCTTGATGCAGGGACAGGAAAGCCTGTTCCGGGCAAGGCTCGACACGCTCAGCCAGTCGCTGGGCCAGCTTGCCAAGCAATCCGAACAGGTCGGCTCGCAGATCGGGGGGATCGATGCGCAGACCGACGCCCTGAATTTGCAGCGCGATTTCATCTCGCAGGAATTGCGCGACCAGCGCGCCTTGCTGGACAAGGGTCTGGCGCAGGCGCCACGCGTGCTTGCGCTGGAGCGCGAGGCGGCCCGGCTGGACGGGCTTCTGGGCGAGATGACGGCCACCCGCGCGCAGGCGGAAACCCAGTTGGCTGAGATAGATTTGTCGCGGCTGGAGAAATCCGCGACCTATCGCGAGCAGGCGGAAACCGAATTGCGCGAACTGGGCTATCGCGAACTGGAACTGGCCGAACGGCGGCGGTCGCTGGTCGAACAGATCACCCGACTGGAGATTCGCGCCCCGGTTTCGGGCGTGGTGCAGGAATTGCAGGTGACGACGCCGCGCTCGGTCATCCGGCCGGCCGACCCGATCTTGTACATCATCCCGCAGGACCGCCCGCTGGTCGTCGCCGCGCGGGTCGCGACGATCAATGTCGACGAAGTCCATGCGGGCCAGCAGGTCGTGCTGCGCTTTTCGGCCTTTTCATCGCGCACCACCCCCGAAATCGACGGCGTGCTAAGCCATGTCTCGCCCGACACGCTGGTCGATCAGGCGACGCATGTGCCCTATTACCGGGCCGAGGTGACGATCCCGCCGGAACAGATCGCCAAGCTGAAGGGCATGGATCTGGTGCCGGGGATGCCGGTCGAGGTCTATGTCCGGACCGGCGACCGCAGCCCCTTTGCCTATCTGGTAAAGCCGCTCAGCGATTATTTCACCCGCGCCTTCCGGGAAAACTGAAACGGGCGCGGCTGGATCGCCGCGCCCGGAATACCCTTGCACTGCCGCCGGTATCAGACGCCCAGGCACCAGCGCATGACCGCTTTCTGTGCGTGCAGCCGGTTCTCGGCCTCGTCGAAGATGACCGAGTTGGGGCCATCCATCACCGCGCTCGTCACCTCATCATCGCGATGGGCGGGCAGGCAGTGCATGAACAGCGCATCGGGCCGGGCATGGCCCATCAGCTCGCCGTTCACCTGATAGCCGCGCAGCTGGTTATGCCGCCGCTCGCGCGCGGATTGCGGATCGTGCATCGACACCCAGGTATCGGTGACCACAAGATCGGCACCCTCGACCGCTTTGACCGGATCACGCTCGATCACCGCGCGGACGCCCTGCGCGCGGGCGAATTCCAGCGCCTCGGCCTCGGGGTCCAGCGTCGGCGGGCCGGTAAAGGTGAAGTCATAGCCGAATTGCCCGGCCGCATGGATCATCGAGGCGCAGACATTGTTGCCGTCGCCGGACCAGACCACCTTCTTACCCGCGATCGGGCCGCGATGCTCCTCGAAGGTCATGACATCGGCCATGATCTGGCAGGGATGGGTGCGGTTCGTCAGGCCATTGATGACCGGGACGCTGGCATATTCCGCCATTTCCAGCAACGTCGCCTCTTCGAAGGTGCGGATCATGATCAGGTCGACATAGCGCGACAGCACGCGGGCGGTATCGGCGATCGTCTCGCCATGCCCAAGCTGCATCTCCTTGCCAGACAGGACCATGGTCTGTCCGCCCATCTGCCTTACGCCCAGGTCGAAGCTGACGCGGGTCCGGGTCGAGGGCTTTTCGAAGATCAGCGCGACCATGCGGTTCTTCAGCGGCAGGTCGGCATCCGGCGTTCCCTTCGGCTGGCCGGCGCGGGCATCCTTCATCCGGCGGGCAGAGTCGATCATGCCCCGCAGGTCGGCCTTGTCCGTGGTGTGGATGTCAAGGAAACTGTTCATTGTTTCTGTCTTTCGGATTGATCCGGCAAGGAAGCCGCTTTGCCGGCTTTAGGTCAAGGCCCGAGGCCCGTTTCTCGCATTCTGGGACGGACAATCCCTCATCGGAGACGGGTCATGATGCGCGCCTTGCCGCCATCCTCGGTCAGCCGCAGGTCGCCGCCCGAAAAACCGGCTTTTTCATAGGCACGGATCGCGCGATGGTTGTCGGGCTCGGGATCGATGACCAGCGCCCCCGCCTCGGCCAGCAGTCGCCGCGCAAGCTGGTCCAGCCACAGGCCGCCCAGCCCGAATCCCCCCGGCCCGGAAAAGCAGTCGATCGCCAGCGTATCAGCCGGCAGGTCGTGGAAATGCGGCGCGGCCCAATGATGCGCCGGATAGACCTGCGCATAGGCGATGGGAACATCCCCATCCGTCACCAGCCATTGCCGCATGGCGGGTTCGTCCAGATCCTCGGCGATCCCGGCCAACTGGGTTCCGGCCCCGCGCCACCAGCGCGCAACCTGCGGCGCGGCAAGCCAATCCGCCAGCAAGGGCAGATCGGCGCGCGCGACGGGCCGGAAACCGAACCTATCCATCAAGCCTTCCGGCGGCCCGGTCCAGCCGTGCCACCGCCTCGGCGATGTCTTCGTCGCTGATGTTCAGCGGCGGCAGCAGGCGCAGCGTGCCATCCGCGGCCGGAACGGTCAGGATATGTTCGGCATAGCCAGCCTTGACCAGGTCCGAGGGCGCGGCCTTGCATTTCAGGCCCAGCATCAGGCCCTGACCGCGCACCCCTTCGAAGACGTCGGGATGGGCGGCGACCAGCGCCTCGAGCTTCTGGCGGAACAGGCCCGCCTTGCGGTTCACCTCGGCCAAGAATTCGGGCGCAGCGACGATCTCCATCACCCTGGCGCCGACCGCGCAGGCCAGCGGGTTGCCGCCATAGGTCGAACCATGCGTGCCCGCGACCATGCCCGCGGCCGCCTTTTCGGTGGCCAGCACCGCGCCCAGCGGGAAGCCGCCGCCGATGCCCTTGGCGACCATCATGATATCGGGGATGACCCCGGCATATTCATGCGCGAAAAGCTTGCCCGTCCGGCCCATGCCGCATTGAACCTCGTCCAGCACCAGAAGCGCGCCGTTGCGGTCGCAAAGCGCGCGGATCAGGCGCAGGTCCTCGTCCGAAAGCGGCCGGATGCCGCCTTCGCCCTGGATCGGTTCGATCAGCACCGCGGCGGTCCGGTCCGAGATCGCGGCCTCCAGCGCGGACATGTCGCCCCAGGGCAGCTGCCGGAATCCCGGCATCAGCGGGCCGAAGCCCTTGACCATCTTCTCGGACCCCGAGGCAGCGATCGCACCGGTCGAACGGCCGTGGAAGGCGCCTTCGAAGGTCAGGATCTCGAAACGGTCCTCGCCCTGTTCGGCCCAGTACTTGCGGGCCATCTTGATCGCCAGTTCTGCGGCCTCGGTGCCCGAATTGGTGATGAAGACGGTGTCGGCGAAGGTATTCTCGACCAGCAGGTCGGCCAGCCGCTCCTGCTCGGGGATGTGGTACAGGTTCGAGACATGCCAGATCCGCCCCGCCTGCTCGGTCAGGGCCGCGACCAGTTCCGGGTTGGCATGGCCCAGCGCGTTCACCGCGATCCCGGCGCCAAGATCCAAATATCGCGTCCCGTCCGTCGCGATGGCCCAGCTTCCCTCGCCACGTTCAAAGGCAAGATCGGCACGGTTATAGGTCGGCAGGACATGCGAAATCATGGAATGGTCCCTTTGCAGACAGGGGCCGCAAGACGCGGCAACCGGAAAATGACGGAAAGGCAGGCAGGATCGGACGTTGAGCGAATCAACGTCGGGGACGGGCGATATATGCGGTCCGGGCGATCATGGGCCGTCGCATAGCGCGGAAACCGCCCTTGCGCAACGGAATTCACGGCTTCATCCGATAACCCGAACGCAGCCATCGCCAGGCAGTGAACAGAACCAGCGCGACCGTCAAAAGGCAGACGAGCAGGCCGCGCAGCGGCGGTGCGTCCGAAACCCCCGCGATGCCATAGCGTGCCCCGTCGATCAGGTAGAAGATGGGATTCCAATGCGCTAGCGCCCGGAAAGGCTGCGGCAGCGACTGGACCGAATAGAAGGTGCCAGACAGGAAGGACAGCGGCGTTACGATGAAATTCGTGATCGCGGCCATCTGGTCGAATTTCTGCGCGACGATGCCGCCCAGAAGGCCCAGCCCACCCATCAGCGCCGCGCCCAGCAGGATGAAGGCCAGCGCCCAAAGCGGATGCGCGATGCCCTGTTCCAGAAGCAGCGCCATGCCGATCCCGATGGCCAGCGCGACGATCAGCGCGCGCACCAAGGCTCCGGCCAGATATCCGGCCAGAATCTCGCCCGCGGACAAGGGCGGCATCAGGGTGTCGACGATATTTCCCTGCATCTTCGCCGAGATGACGCTGGACGAGGTATTGGCGAAGGCGTTCTGGATCACCGTCATCATCAGGATGCCGGGGCCAAGGAACGCAAGGTAAGGAAGGCCCATCACCTCGCCCCGGTCGCGGCCCAGCGCCAGGGCAAAGACAATGACGAACAGCCCTGCCGTCATCAGTGGCGCGAACACCGTCTGCTGCCAGACATTCATGAATCGCATGATCTCGCGCCGGGCCAGGGTATAAAGGCCCAGCCAGTTCACGCGGCCGAAACGGCGGACCCCCATCTGACGGAAACCGGGGCCTGATGGAATTGGCTGCATCTGCGCTCCTTGAATTTGCGGGCTCGGACGGGTAAATCTGACTATCCCCGGTTTAAGACCGGGCCCCGCGGAATTGAAGCCACTAGCATGAGACAACGCGCCGGAGCGGACGCCCGGCGCAGGAAAGGCAAGCCATGTCCTGGACCGATGAGCGCGTCGAGACGCTGAAACGCATGTGGGCCGAAGGCCAGTCGGCCAGCCAGATCGCCAAAGAACTGGGTGGCGTGACCCGGAACGCCGTGATCGGCAAGGTTCACCGGCTGGGCCTGTCGAACCGCGCCGAAGACGGGGCCGAGATCGCGGCCCCCGCCGCCCCCGTGGCGGAAGCCCGGCCCGCGCCGCAGCCGACCCCGGCCCCCGCCGCTGCGCCCGCAGCCGCGCACCCTGAGCCGGAGCCGCAACCTGCCCCGGCAGCCGCCGCCCCCGCGGCCGAGACGATGCCGACCCCGCAGCCGGTCAATTTCAACCGCCGACCGATCGTCCCCGCTGGCCAGCCGCTGCCGCCCCAGCCCTCGGCCAACGAGATCAGCCCCGAGGCCCTGGCCTCGGTTCGCGAGGTTGAAAAGCGCGCCCGCAAGCTGACCCTGATGGAGCTGACCGAGCGCACCTGCAAATGGCCGATCGGCGACCCCGCGACCGACAAGTTCTGGTTCTGCGGCCTGCCCTCGGCACCCGGCAAGCCCTATTGCGAGGCTCATGTCGGCGTCGCCTTCCAGCCGATGAGCTCGCGCCGCGACCGTCGGCGCTGAACCTTGCCGGACTTTCCCCGGCTGGCGGCGCTGGCCGTGACGCTGGACGGCGCTGCGGACGACCCGCGCGTCCTGCTGGTCCAGCGCCGAAATCCGCCCGATGCGGGCCTCTGGGGTTTTCCCGGGGGCCATGTCGAACCGGCCGAAACCGGGCTTGACGCGGCCGCGCGTGAACTGGCCGAAGAAACCGGCGTGATCGCCCGCCCCCGCCGCTATATCGACAATATCGACGTGATCGAGCACGCGCCCGACGGCACGCTGCGCTTTCACTTCCTGTTGGCGGCGGTGCTGTGCGACTTTGTTTCGGGCGATCCCGTCGCGGCCGATGACGCGCTGGATGCGCGCTGGGTTCCGGTAAAGGATGCGCTGACCGGGGCCCTGCCCCTCAGTGCGGGCGTCTGCGCCACGCTGCGCCGCGCCGTGGCGATGCGGGACGCCTGACGCCGGGGCCGGGCCGGAACTTCCGGCACGGCCCCATCTTGGGAAAAGCGTCAGTCGGGAACGCCGATCATCACGTCCGAGGCCTTGATGACGGCCGCGGCCTTTGCGCCGACCGTCAGTCCAAGCTCTGCCACCGCGTCATTGGTGATCGAGGCAGTGACGATCGTGCCACCGATGTCCAGCCGGACATGGCTGGTCACGGCACCCTTGACGATCTCGGTCACGGTGCCCTCAAGAACGTTGCGCGCGCTGAGTTTCATGGCAATCTCCAATGGTTGATTTCCCCGAATAGCGAAGCCATCGACGCAGCGTCAATCCCGGTCGGAATGTGCGATCCTGTCGGCGCGCGCCCCTCATGAACTTCCTGTCCATGAGGCGCGGGGCCGGCAGGCTGCGCAAGGCGAATTTCGCCTATCCGACCCGCCGCGCCATGCCCAGGGATCGCGGCGCCGTCTCGGCAAATCCGAACTGCTCGTAAAGCCGGTTCGCCGGAACATCCGCAATCAGGCTGACATAGGCCGAGGCGGGAAGCTGGCTGTCGATATGCTCGGTCAGCGCAGCCATGATCGCCTTTCCCAGCCCCCGCCCCTGATGCGCAGGATCGACGGCGATATCCACGACTTGAAAGAAGCAGCCGCCGTCACCGATCAGACGCCCCATGCCGACCGCGTGGCCCGCGTGCTGGACGATCACAGCAAATACCGTCCCCCCAAGTCCCAGTGTCGCCGCCTCGACTGAAAAGGCGCTCAGACCGGCAGCGGCGCGAAGGCGCAGATATTCCTCGACCGTCGGGATGCGGGGCAGGATGTCGTAGCCGGGCGGTGTCATGGCAGTCCTTTTGCGAGCTTCTGGTTGAGGTCTTGTCGACCATTCGGCGGCGCGAAAATCAATCCTCATGCGACAGGAGACAAGGCGGGTGATAGGCTTGCGAAAGTGCCCGAATATCCGCTGGCACCAAGGGGGCGTTCAGTGATCGAACATGGCGGGTCCGCAACCGTTCCGGGCCTCGCGTCCTACATCTGGTTGCTGTCTGGGGGCGTGGCAATGGTGCTGGCGATCGTCTTCCGCGGCAAAGGGGCACGCGTCTCTTTCGCCCTGATGGCGCTTGCCGTTCTGGCAGTCCTGTTCCTGCCCAAGCTGGGTCTTTTTCCGCTGCTTTTTCCCGAGAGAATGGCGCGGGCGAGCATCATCTACGTGGGCCACGACCCTTTGGCGATGATACTCATGGCCCCCGCTCTTCACGCATCGCTCATCACGATCTTGAAGTATTTCGCTGACCGGGGGCCGGCGCTTCGTCGGCTCTTTCGCCTTTGAATGCCTGTCGCGGTCAGGGCCTTTGAACCGGCAGCGCCAACCGGGCCAGCGCCGCGCGCGCTTCCTCGACCCGTTCGGGGACGAGCCTGTAAAAGGCCCAGTTCTTGATCCGCTTCGATGTGACCAAGCCGGCTTTCGACAAGTATTGAAGGTGGTTTGTCACGGTCGGCTGGCTCAGGCCGATCTTGTCGGTGATGAAGCCCACGCAGACCCCGTCCGTCACCAGATCGCCGTCCCGCTGCGCAGGGAAATGGGCCCTTGGATCCGAAAGCCAGTCCAGGATCGTCAGGCGATGCTCGTTCCCCAAGGCACGCAGCAGTTCGGCGGTTGACGAGACATCGGCATCCATATAGTCAATATCCTATATAGTTATTCAGCTATCTTGATGGTGGTAAGTGATGCCGAACGAAAACGAAAGACCGGATCGCCGGGTTTCGGCGCCCGACATCTTGCGGGCCGCGCAGAACATCAGGCCGGTGATCCGCGCGACGCCGCTGGACCGGTCGCTGGAATTGAGTGCCCTTGTCGGCGCCGAGGTCCGGCTGAAGCTGGAAAACCAGCAGGCCACAGGCAGTTTCAAGCTGCGCGGTGCGGCGAATGTCATCGCGCATCTCGATGAACGGGAACGCGCCACCGGGGTCATCGCCCCGACCGCCGGCAATCATGGGCTGGCTCTGGCCCAGGCTGGTCGGGCGGCGGGGGTGCCGGTGACGATCTGCCTGCCCCGCACCGCCGACCCGATGAAGATCGCGGCGATGACTGCGAACGCGGCGCAGATCGAATTCTTCGACGGGATCGAGGAAGCAAGGCAGGCCGCGCTTGCCCAGGCCCATCAGGGTGGCGCGCGGTTCGTGTCCGCCTATGACAATCCTCAGATGATCGCTGGGGGCGGGACTGTCGGGCTGGAGATTCTGACCGACTGGGTCGATGTGCAGGTCATCCTGGTCTGCATCGGTGGAGGCGGCCTTGCCTCGGGCATCGCGACAATCGCAAAGGCGATTAACCCCGATGTCGAGATCTGGGCCATCCAAAGCGAGGTCAGCCCGACTTTCATCCGCTGGACGCAAGCTGGCACGCAGGTGCAGGTCGACCTTGCGCCCTCGATCGCCGAAGGGATCAGCGGCCTCATCGAGCCGGGTACGATGACCTGGCCGCTGGTGCGCGACCGGGTGGACCGCGTCCTGCCCGTGACCGAGGCCGAGATCCGGGAGGCGATGCTTTGGATGCTGGACCATCACCAACAGGTAGTCGAACCCTCGGGCGCAGCGGCGGTGGCCGGGGCAATCCGCTATGCGGACAGTCTTGCCGGGCGCAGGACAGCCGCGGTGGTCACGGGCGGCAATGTCTCGGGCGCGCGGTACCGGGCGCTGCTTTAGGCCTGACCCCCTGCGGTGGGCCAATGCGGGCGAGACCCGAAGGCATTTCCCGGTATTAGGCATCCACCGCAAATCTCAGCAGATAGCCGTCGGGATCCTGGACCAGGAGTTCCCGACAAACTGACCAGCCATCCCCGACGCGATAGCGTTTTTCCGCGACCGGCCGGAACAGCGCCCATCCGGCATTGGCCAGCTTTTCAAGCAGCGGATCAAGACTGTCGACCTGCATCTGGAAATTGATCCCACGGCCAAAGGGCGCCTGCAGGGCCCCCGTCTCCCATTCGCCATTCACGCGGCACAGCATGATCTGGATCGGGCCGCGCTGAAGATAGGCGAACCCCCCCGCCGGCCGTCCATAGGCGATCCGAAAGCCAAGAAGCTGCGCGCGCGGCGCTTTCATTCGCCTTGCATCGCCGCTAGAAAACGCCGGACAGACAAGGACGCAGACATGGCCCGGCACCTCAT
Organism: Paracoccus broussonetiae; assembly: GCF_031854425.1. NCBI lineage: Bacteria > Pseudomonadati > Pseudomonadota > Alphaproteobacteria > Rhodobacterales > Paracoccaceae > Paracoccus > Paracoccus broussonetiae. The sequence continues at coordinate 92,762 of NZ_JAVRQI010000001.1, forward strand.
CACCTCGGCGATCCCCTATATCAACGGGATCAAGCATCTCGGAAATCTCGTCGGCTCGCAGTTGCCGGCGGACCTTTACGCCCGCTACCTGCGCCAGCGCAGCCACGAGGTGATGTTCATCTGCGCCACCGACGAACACGGCACTCCGGCAGAACTGGCGGCGAAGAAGGCCGGCAAGCCTGTCGCCGTCTATTGCGCCGAAATGCACGAGGTGCAGGCGGAAATCGCGCGGAACTTCGGCCTGAGCTTCGACCATTTCGGCCGCTCGTCCAGCGAACGCAACCATGTCCTGACCCAGCATTTCGCGGGCAAGCTGGACGAGAATGGCTGGATCACCGAGGTCGAGGAAAAGCAGGTCTATTCGATCGATGACGCCCGCTATCTGCCCGACCGCTATATCGAGGGCACCTGCCCGAACTGCGGCTATGACAAGGCGCGCGGCGACCAATGCGAGAACTGCACCAAGCAGCTTGACCCGACCGACCTCATCAACCCGCGCTCGGCGATCTCGGGTTCGACCAATCTGGAAGTCCGCGCGACCAAGCACCTGTATCTGCGCCAGCGCGCGCTGAAGGACCAGATCTCGGACTGGATCGACAGCAAGAAGGACTGGCCGATCCTGACCACCTCGATCGCCCGGAAATGGCTGAACGATGGTGACGGGCTGCAGGACCGCGGCATCACCCGCGACCTTGACTGGGGCATCCCGGTCAAGAAGGGCGACCAGCCCTGGCCGGGGATGGAGGGCAAGGTCTTCTACGTCTGGTTCGACGCGCCCATCGAATATATCGCCGGCACTGCCGAGGGCACCGACGCCAAGGGCCTGCCCGACAGCGAATGGCGCCGCTGGTGGCGTCTGGACGAGGGCGCGGGCGACGTCACCTACACCCAGTTCATGGGCAAGGATAACGTGCCGTTCCACACGCTGAGCTTCCCCGCCACGATCATCGGCTCGGGCGAGCCGTGGAAGCTGGTCGATTACATCAAATCCTTCAACTACCTGACCTATGACGGCGGCCAGTTCAGCACCTCGCAAGGCCGCGGCGTCTTCATGGATCAGGCGCTGTCGATCCTGCCCGCCGACTACTGGCGCTGGTGGCTGCTGTCCCACGCGCCGGAATCCGGCGACAGCGAGTTCACCTGGGACAACTTCCAGCAATCGGTGAACAAGGATCTGGCCGACGTGCTGGGCAACTTCGTCAGCCGCATCACCAAGTTCTGCCGGTCGAAATTCGGCGAGGTCATCCCCGAGGGCGGCAGCTATGGCGCCGAGGAAACCACCCTGATCGAAGCCCTGACCACCCGCATCCGCGCCTATGAGGGCTTCATGGACGGGATGGAGATCCGCAAATCCGCGGCCGAGCTGCGCGCGATCTGGGTCTTGGGCAACGAATACCTGCAATCTGCCGCACCCTGGTCGACCTTCAAGACCGATCCGGAAAAGGCCGCCATGCAAGTCAGGCTGGGCCTGAACCTGATCCGGCTTTACGCGGTCCTGTCGGCGCCCTTCATTCCCTTTGCCGCGGATGCGATGCTGGACGCGATGCAGACCGAGAACCGCGATTGGCCGGGCGATGTGGATGCGGCGCTTGCTGCCTTGTCCGCCGGTCATGCCTTTACCGTCCCCGAGGTGCTGTTCGCCAAGATCAGCGACGAGAACCGCGACGAATGGCAGGAACGTTTCAAGGGAATCCGCAGCTGATCCGCCCGGATCCCCAGCATTTGCAGGAGGGAAGATGACCCATTGCATCCTGGTCGGCGCACCCGTCGACGAAGGCCAGCGTCGCGCCGGTTGCCTGATGGGCCCGGCCGCGTATCGTGTCGCGGGCCTTGCCCGCACCCTGGCCGAGTTGGGCCACACGGTCGAGGATCGGGGCGATGTCGCCCCGACCCATACGCGTGACCAGACCTGCGCCAATCCCGCTGTCCATCACCTGCCCGAGGTCATCGCCTGGACCGAGGCCCTGTCAGCCGCCGCAAGCGCGGCGATGCCGGACGGGCTGCCGATCTTTCTGGGCGGCGACCACTCGCTGTCCTTGGGCACGGTCTCGGGCGTTGCCGCCCATGCAAAGGCCGCGGGCCGACCCCTGTTCGTCATCTGGCTGGACGCGCATAGCGATTTCCACAGCGTGCGGACCACCACCTCGGGGAACCTGCACGGAACGCCGATGGCCTATGCCGCCGGTCGCGCCGGGTTCGAGCCCTTCCCGCCCTTCCCTGCCCCCGTTCCCGGCGAAAACATCTGCATGTTCGGCATCCGCTCGGTCGATCCGGCCGAGCACGCCTCGCTTGAGGAAACCGAGATCACTGTGAACGACATGCGCGTTCTGGACGAACTGGGCATCGCCGCCCCCCTGCGGGCCTTCCTGGACCTGGTGCGGGCGCAAAACGGACTGCTGCATGTCAGCCTGGACGTGGATTTCCTGGACCCATCTATCGCACCTGCAGTGGGCACCACCGTCCCCGGGGGCGCCACCTTCCGCGAAGCGCATCTGGTCTGCGAACTCCTGCACGAATCCAGATTGGTGACGTCGCTCGACCTGGTCGAGTTGAACCCGTTCCTGGACGAACGCGGCCGCACGGCAAAGCTGATGGTCGACCTGGTCGGCTCGCTGATGGGCCGCAAGGTCTTTGACCGCCCGACCCGCAGCTTCTAAGCTTGCCAACCTGCCCCGCGCCCGCTAGCCACGGATCGGCGCGGGCGTGGCGGAATGGTAGACGCATGGGTCTTAAACACCCTGGGGCGCAAGCCTGTGCGGGTTCGAGTCCCGCCGCCCGCACCACAAAAACGGCTTATGTAGCTGTAATACATAAATAAACATGAAATCAGACCTTTGAGCGTCCCTCCAAGCGTCCCACCGTCTTACAGGTGGCTTGACGAGGGCTGCGCTGCTTGGCAGTGTTGTATTACAGCGGGTTAACCCGCGACTATGGCCGATAGAGCCAGCCCATCGGGTTTAAAGGCAGAGAGTAACTAGGACAGGACCACGCCGACCATCCGGTCGGAGTGAACTTCTGCATTGGTGCTGAGGATGCCTGAAATATTACTGACCCCCGCCGAGAAGGCGGCAGAAATGCAAGTCCACCCCGAGACGCTGCGCAGGTGGCGCAGGCAGGGACGCGGCCCGCGCTGGGTCGCCTATGCCGAGTGCATCCGATACTTCCCCGAGAACCCCGACCAGACTGGACGGATGGACCCGCCCATCGTCAGGGCAACCAGCTATGCCGCCAAGCCAAAGGCCGAGGCCGATAACCCCGTGAGACGACGAACGGGGGCATGAAGGCTGCGCCTTTGGCGCGGCCCTACGGCATGTCAGGAAGCGGGGTTATCCAGCCGACCTTCGGATTGCAGCGCGATCCGAAGCAGGGCTTCGGCAGCACGCGCCCTCGACATGTCGCCCGGCTGCGTTTGTCGCCATGCCTCAAGCGCCGACAGAACGTCGGGCTTGACGGAAATCGCAATCTGCACACGCTTATCCATACTGGATGACTTTCCTATTGACTGGATCACTCTGGCTGTCCTAGTGGTCTAATTTAAAGTCATCCACTTTGAGTGGCAAGTCGGAATACAACGCCCTTTGGGGTGAACGGAGAAGGCATGTCTAACGCCTACCTCAATGCCGCGTGGCGGCTAGTTGGCCTCAGCAGCACACAGCGGCTGGTGCTTGTCTATCTGGCCGACCTAGTGAACCCCGAGGGCGTCGGCTGGTCCAAGCTGCCCACCATCATGGCGCGCACCGGGCTTTCCGACCGTGCGATACAAAAGGCCGTGCAGCACTTCGAGAACGAGGGACTAGTCACGGTCCAGCGGAGCGGTGGCCGGGGCATAGCGAATTGCTACACGCTGAACTTCGCCCCTATCGCCCGGCCAAACGACCCCGCAGACCAGCCCGAACTTATCCACAGAAATGGGGACATCGCGCAACCTGACGGCGACCAAAACCCCGAACGTGGTTCCGAAAACCCCGAACGTGGTTCGCAAAACCCCGAACGTGGTTCCCCCCAACCTTATATAACCAAAATAAACCCTTTCGCGCCCGCGACGGAAGCTGTGGACAAGTCCCCGCCCCTGCCGCCGCCGAAGCCGCATCTCAGCTTCGAAGACCGACAGAGGATTTTGGCAGATGTGCTAGGCCGCAAGGCCGAGAACCCGGCCCCGATCCCCGACCCCGTTTCCCTGTCCAGCACCCTGCTGACTGACCAGCCCATCACCGAAGGATTCCTGCAATGAAGATCATCGCCACGGCCTGCGCCTTGCTGGCCGCTTCACCTGCGCTGGCTGCCGATCCCTGCGCATCCTATGTCCTCGACACGACCGAGGCCGAGGCCGCGCTGACGGCATTCGAGGAAGGCGACGGCAAGGCCGAGCGGCTGATCGCTGGCTTGGCATTCGAGACGGCCTTCCTCGACATGGATACCGACCTGACCGACGCCAGCACGGCCATGATTAAGGCCACGGGGCGCAACCCAGCCCGCACCTGCCCCAAAGCCAGCCTGACGGTCGAGGAAACCAAGGCGCGGCTGTGGCGGCGCTACACGCAAGCCAAGAGGGCCTTGCCATGAGCGAAATCATCCCGCGCCCCGCTGGCCTGTCGCTGGCTGAACTGGCCGAGGCACTGCGGGCCTGCATCTGGCGGCAGGTCGAGGATGAACTGCGTTTCACCATCCAAGCCGGGGCGATCCTGAATGCAGGTCGCGCGATCTGCGAGTCCCCGTCCTGTGGCATCCTCGGTGCGAACCCGAATATCCGTTTCGGAAAGTGGGTTTCGGAAACGGTTTCCGAAACCCCGCTGGCACGGCTGGATTCGCGCACGGCCTCGAACTACATGGCTTTCGCCCGGACGTTTGGGCATCTGCCCCTGTCCAAGGCGGCGCTGGTCGGACGCAAGCATGGTTACAAGCTGGCCCACGCGTCCGAGCGCGTGAAGGCCGCTGCTATCGCGAAGGTGGAGGCGGGCCAGCGCATCACGCCTGACGACATGAGCGAATGGCTGGACCCACCCCGGCGCGACCCGGCTATCGCGGCCCCGGTCCAGCCTGCCCCCCGCGCCGAGGCCGTCAGCCGCCCCGCCGCAGTGGTCAGCAAATCAGACTGGCCTGCACGGTTGACCGCAAAGCAGCACGCCGAGATGCAGGCCGACTGGACAGTATGGGATTACGGCTACCCGCCTGAATATGATGGCGACTACTCATTCGAGGAATTCGTCTGGCTGGAAACTGAGGCCCGCCGCCTCGCCACCGAGAACGAGGCATTGCGCGCCGAGATCGCGCACCTGAAAGCTTCAACGGGCCACTGACGGCCCCCAGCGTCCTCGGACTACCACCCGGCACCCGAGGGCCAGACGGGCAGCCAGCGGGCCGCACAGCGGCGGGCTGATACTCGTGCCCCTCCGCTTCCGCCACCGCGAGCCGCGTCTTCAACCTCGCGTCCAGCCGCTTGATGGTCGGCACTGAAACACCCAAGGACTTGGCAAGTTCGGTCTGGGTGGGCGCGTCCGTAGGAGTATCAGGTGATACTCCTACTTTTTGCCGCTCGAACCGATTGGAGCCATTTTTGCCGAAGCCATAGCGGCGGGGCCGAGGCAGGCAGGTGCTGGCAGAAAAGTAGGGTTTTCTGCCAGTGGCAGAAAAGTATACTTTTCTGCCAATTTCACACAGGCAGGGATTAGGGCCGGATGCCCCGGAGATCAGATTGACCCGCCGCGCGTATTATCCCGCACCCCGTATTACGAATAACCACCCCAACACTTTCCGTATTACGGACTCCGTTTGATAATGGGGAAGCTGGCTTTCGTTTGGCAATGGAGCGGAGTTTACCAGCGGGTGGGAAACCTAAAGAAGTTGAGTTGGTGTATTACGAATCTGTTGATCTTGCGGTGTTTTCATCTGGACTCATGCGGCAATTGCAACTGGACTCATCGCAAAAGAATCCTTGCTCGCAGCCAAATGGAAGGTAGGCTGAACGAGGAAAGCCCCCACCGGACGGGGCGAGGGCTTCCATGACTGTCGTGGCTGGACGGTCAATTAGAACCTTACCCGGTTCTGGTTTCCCCCGTCCAGCAAAATCGAAACGAGGCCGGATATAGCCCGGCTGAAAGGGGGAGGAATGACCAAGCCAAATAAGAAAGAAGCCGAACGGATCGCGCGGGCGCAGAAACGCGGCATGAGGCCGATGGCAGGCGATACGATCAGCCTGCTGCACCGCGCCACCCTCATCTCTGATCTGGTGCCGAACGGCCTGACGATCCTGCGATGCGAGACCATCGAACCGGGCGGGCCGCACGGCGTCACCCTCGGGCATATCAGGAACGGTTCATCCTTCGATGTCCGCAGCTATTTCTATGGGTCCATTCTGGACCATAGCGGCCCGTGGCTGAACGCCATGCACCATACCGGGATGCTGTTCTATGACGCGTTCCACGGGCTGGTGACGAAGCGGTCCATGACCATGCGCGGGGAACTGCATCAGACCATGATCCTCGGGCTGCGGCACCGCGAGGACGCCGACCGCGCCTTTGATTGGCTGGCCCGAGAGTTTGTCGAACCCGCCCGCCTGATCGCGGATTCGCGGGAATGGAAGCGGTTCTACAGGACTGTCGGCAAGGATGAACCGTGCCCCGGCCTGACATTCCCTTGCACCGTGCGCGAACTGGTCGATTACGTCGGCGCGCGTGTAGCTGCCTGAGTGCGGCAATCCGGGCCTGACAGCCCGGCGCGGTGGCCCCGCGAGAACAACAATGGCGAACACCTCACACCGAAGACCGAACGAAAGAGGCCCCCAGCTTGCGCCGAGGGCCAATTCAGTCACCGAAGCGCGGAGGACGAATCCGCTCGTCAAGTAAACTGCGTTATTTCCACAGGAACAGGTGGATTCTAGCGCGCTTCGGCCCCGCAACGCAACGCCCTTCTGTGAAGGGCTGCAAATGAGGCAAGAACGCCATGTCACGAATTCCAGAACAGTCGAAATCCTCGAGCAAGATCGAGGGGCCGAAGCTGCCCGAGATCGAGAACACGAAACTGCCCGACGTGCCGAAGAACTCGAAAGCCCTGCCGGAACCCGAGGGGCTGCAAACGGCACGCCCGAACTTCGCGGTGCTGCGCGCGGTGCTGGGCGACATCGCCAACAAGCGGGCCTTCCTCGTGTGGGTGGCGATCCCGAAAGACGGCGGTGGGTTTGACAAGGTGCCGTGCAACCCGGCTACGGGCAGCACGAAGAAGCCGAATTCGGCCCGCGACCGCGCGGTGATGACCCTGCACGAGGCCGAGATCGCAATGGACAAGCTGCGGGCTGACGGCATCGATGCGGGCGTCGGGGTGCTGTGCGCGCGGGCTGGGCTGACGGCGCTGGACCTAGACAGGGTTATCACCGTGAACGGCAAGAAGGCGGTCGAAAGCTGGGCCGAGATCATCGGGCGATCTAGCTATGCCGAATACTCGCCAAGCGGCCAAGGGCTGCGCGTGTTATTCGCCTCGGTGCCGGACGAGGTTGCGGGCCTCTCGAACGGCTACGAGCGCAACAAGATCGGCTTCTATGGCGCGCGGGCCTCAAAATTCGTGACGCTGACAGGCGCGGCGCTGCACGATGGCCGCGAGATCACCGACATGACAGACGAGGCCGCGCAGCCGATGCTGGCGCGGTGGCGTGCAGGGGGCAAGGGCGCGGCCTCTAGGGCTTGGACAGGGGACGAGGCCCACGACGGCTACCCGCGCGGGCGGCACGGCATGGACGCGGCGCAAGAGGACGTGTTGAGCGGGGCATCCATCCATCCTGCGCTGGTGGCCTTTCTGGTGCGGGCGGCGCGGGAATACGCGATAGACGAGGCCGAGGAACAGGCATGGGCGCTTTACCATGCGTCCGAGGCCAAGGAACGCGAGCCGGAACGCTGGGCCGCGCGGGCAGGATCGATCCCCGGTATCATCAAATGGATCAAGGATCAGGGCGGCTACATCAAACCCGCCCCGAGCGAACAGCGGCGGCAGGCCGTGAAGGGGCTGGTGGTATCACTGTCCGAGGAACGCGCCAAGCGGGCCGCACAGGCAGCCGCAAGGCAGGCCGAGGCAGGCGGGCCGCTGATGCTGGGGCGCAATCTCATGAACCTGGGAATCGAGATCAGCCGCGAGGAAGCCGACTGGCTGGAAGCCGCGACGGGCGAGCCTTGGCACATGGTCGGGGCCGAAGGTATCGACCTGATTGAAGGACTGCGCGAGATGTTGGCGGAACAGGAAGCGGCACAGGAACTGGATACGGCCCGCGAGGATTACCAGCACCGCGAAGGCAACGACCCTGCACGGCACCGCTGGATGCTGACCGCGCCGTCCTATTACTTCAACCAGATCGCGGTCTATCTGCATAAGGCGATGGCGATGGACATGCCCGGCGCGGCGGCATTGGGGGCGCTGACCGCGCTGTCTACCCTGACGGCGAACCGCTATTACATCCAAGGCAAATACCAGACGGGCCTGAACATCCACAGCACCATCACGGCGTCCAGCGGCGCGGGCAAGGATACCATCGTGAAGTTGCTGGCCGCATTGGGCCATGTTGCTGACGTGGTGACGAGTTCGGGCGTCACGAGCGCGGGTGCAATCCACGAACTTCTTCTGCGCGGGGGCGGCAACGCGTCCATCGTTATCGATGAGTTCGCCAAGGTGTTGGCAGCCCAAAAGCAGGACAAGAGCGGCAATTCCATAGGGGCGGCGGCAGTGCTGCTGTCAACCTTCGAGTCGGCGCTGGACGTGCAGCCCGAGAAAACATATTCGCAGCGGTCCAACATGAAGCGCGCGGTCGCCTTCCCCTATCTGGTGCTGTTCGGGGCCTCGACGGGCATGGCGCTGGAAGAAGTCCTTGATCGCAAATTGATCGGCGACGGGACGCTGAACCGCAGCATCATGATTGACAGCGAGCGGGCCAATGGCGGGCGCTGGCCCGTGGAACACACACCGCCGCGCAAGGCCGAACTGATCGAGGAACTTGGCGAAGTGTTTTCTCAGAGGACGTTCACCCAGCATCCCAGCGAGCGCAAGCAAACCTTCTACCAGCGCGTCAAGGACGATGAAGGCCAGTGGATCGTTCGGGAAAGTTCCAAGGTGCGGCTGATCCACCCGAAACCGCATTGGCACTGGCTGCGCGCGGAACTGGATGCGCTGGAAGCCGAACTCGGTGACTTGAAGGAACTGGCCGCGCGGTTCGAACGGAACGCTACCGTGGTGGCCGGGCTGTTGCGCCTCGGGGATTACATCCCTGCATTGGATGACGGCGTTTCGGAACTGGTCATCTCCGATGAACAGATGAGGTGGGCAATCCGGTTCGTCTCGCAGTGCATCCGGGAACTGGCCTTGCGGTTCCGGGGCAACATTGCCGACGGCGTGGTTAACGAGGTGCTGATCGACGCGCGCAGGAAGCTTGTGCAGGAACGGCAAGCCTCGACCCGCACCGCCTACGGCAAGCGGTATAGCAAGTTGCTGGATCGGGATTACCTGCCCGCCTGCATCATTGCGCGGTGCCTGCGTCGGGCCAAAGTCTACGAACTGCCAGCCTACAGATCGGTGATGGCGGAACTTGGCTGGATCGAGGAACTGGACGAACAGACCCTCGCCACGGCAACGAAAGACCATAAAGGCCCCAAGCCAAAAAGCGTGTTCAGGATGCTTCCGGGCCTTTATCAGGGCCTCTGAACAGGGTCTTTGAACCAGATTTGGTCCGAAGTGGTCCAGAGTCAGCACGGGTAACGTGCTGACTTTATTATTTTAAATGACTTTGAACCTTTGAACCACTTTGAACCCGACATGAAACCAAAAGAGAGAAAGAGAGTCCGGCTTCGCGTCCGCGTGGCAGTGTCCTGCACATTGTTCATATGTCGGGTTCAAAGTGGTTCAAAGGTTCAAAGAGTATCACTAAAATAAAAATACTATTATTATCAATATATTAGTTAGTCATAAGTTAGCCACGCAGGACTGAAACTTTGAACCACGGCCTTGGTTCAGTGGGTTCAAAGACCGGAAGCCCCCGCGCAGGCCGATTTTCCAGACCCCGCGCTTGACCGCGCGCCCCGCTGCCGGGAAGATTCTAGGACCGGAGGAACGCGCCCATGATCCACCCCCCTGCCTTCACCGTCGCCACCGCCGATCCCTTCGCTGACGAGGTGCAGCGCGTGACGGGCCACTCGGCCAAATTCGTCGGGCATCTGCCAGTCTGCCACGCGTTGCAATTCTTCGAGTCTGACAGGGGCATTGCGGGACTGGTGGCGCGCACGGCGACTGGCGAACTCGGTTTCTACCGCATCACCTATTCGGATCGGCTTTACATCCGGTTCGGTCTCAGCCCCGCTGATTTGTGCGCCTGCGCGCTGGCCGCCCTCGGCGTCTTGGAGATTCGCGACATGCCACGCAGCTTTCGCCGCACTGTGGCCGTCAAGCGCATAGGCGCGGCGCTGGTGGCCGCTAGGGCACCTACACCCTAGCGGCGGTGTAGCGCCGTTCTACGGCCCTGCCAGCGCGTCCTAGAGCCGCCCCCAAATCTGAGGGCAGTGCAGGTCGGACCCGGCGGGGAAGGGATGGGCAGGCACCGCGAAAGTCACAACGCGATCCTGCCCCGGTCGCGCGGGACGTAGCTGGTGGGCTGACACTGCGCGCGACAGGTGCGATGTTATCTCATTACGGTCGAGAAGCAAGGCCGAGATCATACCAGCCTGATGGTGCCGCCCGTGTCCAGCCAGCCCGCAACCGCCGTTCGGTCGAAGTTATCACCGCGCTGGTTATTGCACTGGCGGCATTCGATCCTGACGTTCGGCCAGTCATGGTCCCCGCCTATCGCCATCGGGACGATATGCCCGACTGTCGCCTCGGTCATCAGGTGCTGACCATCGGGTTCGGTGCAGGTAATACCGCAACAGGCGCAGGTCATGCCGACACGCTGCGAAAGTGTCAGCCATGTGATCCCGACCATGATCTTGCCGCCACCCTTGCGCCAACGGGCAAGTTTCTTGTCGTTATATGTCTTCCCAAGCCGTCGATTTTCACGGCTCACAGTGCGAACATATTCCGCCTTGTGCCCTGCACGGCATTCCGGGCAGCGCCCTCGCGTCCCCTGCTTGGAATGGAATACGACGCCGCAGGCGCAGTATCCGATCAGACAGCGTTCGCCCCATTCCGTCTTGGATGCCTTGCGGTGCTGGGTCGCGCAGCTTCCTGAACAGAAGACGGTGCGCTCGCCTCTGCCATTGATCTTTGTCTGGAACGTGGCACCACACTGTCGGCAGTCTGCCATCACGACAGGCTTGCGCGTTTCCGCTCGTCTCGCAGCGGTCTTCGGACTGACAGCGGAAGCTTTCCCGCCGAGATGCCCCACAGCGCGGGCAGAACAGGCACGCGTGCAGAACCTGCCTTTATCCCCTAATGACAGGTCACAGTCGAACACTGCACCGCAATGCTCGCAGGTCGCAGTGATGATGCGAAGCCCCCCGCCGGGATGGTTGATCTGCCTGCCGTGCTTGGTCAGCACATGATAGGGATTGCGCCATCTATGCCCCCCAGCATCGCGCCCCGGCTTGCCCGGCCAACGATAATCCTTTCTGTCCTCTGCCATCCCTCCACCTCCCTCAAGACATCGGTCGCGAACCCAATGATTCGTTGCATCCAAATCGCAAGTCAAGTGAAAACATCACGGTGTGGACGTTTAACCGGGGGTAGGGAATTTTAATTTAGGGCTTGGACCCAAGAACCGTCACGGGGAGCTTCCCGCGCGAAAAATACCGCCCAAAAAGTCCAGCGGGCGGAAAATGAAATCGGTCGAAATCGCGCCTTTTTCGGTCCCGCTGATCGCTGCTGACCTCGACCCGATCCGGCCCGACCGCACGATCTCCACAGTTTACCGTTCCCCTAGCGCGGGCTATCCTATCGGCACCGACGCGCGATGCTGCCACGGCGAATGCACCCCCGCCATTTGCAGCCCGGATCGCGCGCATCATGAAGCAGGCTTCACCACATCTGGAATGGACCGTAGATCGCTGGCTTGCGCATTGGCGCGACCATCCCGAAGACCTTGAACACGCCCGGCTGAAAACCCCGCAACTCGTGGATGACGTGATAGCCGTATTACGGGCGCGCGACGGGGATGCCACGACGCCGCATTCCGCGTTCCGCCGCCTCGCCTGTGCCGCCGTTGGTATTACGGCCCTCGAAATCCGACGCACTCGCCTGCGCGGGGAATTCTGCGCGCCCATCGACCTCGCGAACCTCGCCGCTTGGGGCGAACATCTTCTTGGCGATGCCGATCCCGCGACCCTGATCCAGTGGATCAGCACCGCCCCCGAGAACCGCCATTCGCCAATGCGCCATTGGCCCTGACCGTAATACGAATCCATTGATATTATTGGCTTATTGACTCACCGGCCTGTCCTTTGGCACAATGTTCGCGAACCGTTCCGCTATGGAGGGAGCCGCGATGCCGCGCCCGGAAACTGCCACGCCCTTCGAACTTGCCGCCGCCGCCGCCCGCGCCCGCGATGCCGCCGCCGCCGCGAGAGTGACGCAGGGCATTGCGGCCAGACTGGCCGATAGCTTCCCCACCGCCGAAGCCCGCGAACTGGCGACCGACGCAACCCGCCTCATGCTCTGCCTGCACGACCTCGCCGACCGACTGGCCCGCGAGGCGAACAGATGAGCGACCGAACCCCCCTTGTGATCTTCGAAGGCGAGATGCGCTGCCAGCCCCCTGCTGGCCCCTCGCAGATCGCCATGGCCGAACTGGCCGCTGCCCATGCCACGGCTCTGGCCGCGCATCGGCAATGCGCCGAACTCGCCCGCCTCGCCGAAGGCATCAAGGCCAGTCTCGCTGGCCTGCGCCGCCTGCACGACATCCGCTTACCTCAGCCTTTGGAGCGCGCCCCGTGAATGATCCTTTCAGCCTAGAGACCGAAACCCTGAATATCGGCGGGCACGATGTCGTCGTCAGCATGATCGCGGCCCGCGATATGCTCGCCATGCAGCGCGCCACCTCGGACGACCGCATCTTTGCCCTGTTGGCCGCTGCCGTCACGCTGGACGGGCGCAAGGTCTCGCCCGAGGAAGTGGCCCTCTGGCCCATGGCGACCGTGAACCAAATCCTGCCCGCTGCCTTGCGCCTGAACGGGCTGGAAGCCGCGACCGAGGCTGACGCCGACGAACCCGAGGACACCGCCTCGGGAAACGAGGAAGCGGCCTGACGATCATGGACGCGATGCTCGCCCTTGCCCTCGAACTTGGCATCCGCCCGTCCGAATTGGGCGGCTGGCGCTGGGTCGAGGTCGCGGCCCTGTTTGAGCATCGCGCCGCCATGGCCGAACGTCAGGACCGCCGCTCGCCCGGCAACATCCTAGACATGCCCGCCGATCAGATTGTTGCCGCCATGGGTGCGAAGCGATGATCACCGTCACCCGAACAGGCATGGACCCGCTGACCGAATTCGGCCCCATGGTCCGCAACGATGTCGGCCAAGAGGTGGCCTTTCAGCAGGATCGCCTGACCCGCGCCGCCATTGCCCGAGGCGACCTGACCGAGGGTAGCATTTCCCGCGCAATTCAGGTCGGCAACACGCGCCGCAGCGTCCCATCTTATGACAACATCCGCCTGTGGCCGTGGCCCCCCTATGCGACCGTCACGACCTCGCAGGCATCGACCGTGGACCTACGCGCCGCCGCCGAGGAAGGCATTCGGATATTCCAGCGCACCGCGCCTCGGTCGGGCAACAAGCCAAAGCCGAACAATCGGTATCGCTACGGCGACTCGCTTCGCGTCGTGATCGACGGTCGGCTGTTCCAGTCCTTGCCGCCCGCCACCGTGATGACCACGGCGACGACCATCGCCCTCGTGGACATCGCGGCGCACGCCAGCCCCGTCGAAATCCGCAAGCCCGTCATGGAAGGCATCGCCCGCGCCCTGACCGCCGAATTCCCGCAACTGTCCATCAGCTTCGGCTGGACCAACAGCGACACGTTCGGCCTGACCTATGGCAAGGGCACAGGTGGCCCGGTCGGCAAGCAGGTGGTCTATGCGTTGCCCCTCATCACCATCGCCGCGACTGGCTTCGCCCGGATCGCGCGCCGCCGCGACGGCCCCCGCGTTCGCGGCAAGGGACGGAGGTAAGACATGGCGACAGGCTCAACCCAATACGAAGTCCGAGTCGAGGCCACCGGCCTCGCCGAACTGACGCAACTGGCGAGGGCTTTCGAGTCGGTCGCGCAGCGCGTCGAGGGCCTGACCAAGGCCGAGGCGTCCCGCCTGCGGGCCGTGAACCAGAACCTGAAACTGACCGGCCAAGCCGTCACCCAGACGAACAAGCTGGCCGACGCCACCAAACGTGCCGCGACCGCCGAAAGCAGCCTCGCCGCCTCTGCCGCGAATACGAACGCGGCGCTGGCAAAGCAGAACGCCTCGACAGGCAAGTTTACCTCGGGCCTGCAAAACGCGTCCTATCAGCTTCAAGACGTAATCGTGCAGGTCACGGGCGGCACCTCTGCCGTTCGTGCGTTGGGTCAGCAGCTTCCGCAGCTTCTGTCGGGCTTCGGTGCCATCGGCGCTGTCGTGGGCGTGGTGGCAGCGGCCTTGCCTGCCCTCTGGTCGGCTTTCGCGGGCGGCAAGGAGATCAAGAAATTCGCGGATGCAGCCGACGCGTTGCAATCCAGTCTGGACGGCATGGCCGACCTGTTGGACCAGATCGCCATTTCCGCCGATAACGTCGCCAAGGGCGCGGGCAATGCCGCGAAAAGCACGTTGGAACTGAACCGCCAACTGCTGCTGCTGAAACAGCAGGACGTGGCCGAGGCGCAGGCCGACGCCTTCGAAGCCTTCACCAACGAGATGCGCGGGCAACTTCGCTGGGCCGAAGATTTGAACTTTACGCTGCAACAGCGCGACGAGATTCAGAAGCGGGTCAACGCGGGGCTTGCCAGCGCCGAAGACCTGAACCGCCTGCAAGACCTCGAACAGCGCATTACGCGCATCGGGACAAAGCTGGGCCTGAATGAACAGCAGGCCGAACGCTTCGCGCGTGCCATGGGCGAGGCGCTGGAACAGTTGCGCGATCACCCCGGCACGGATGCATCGCAGCAGGCCATCACGAACCTGCTGGCAACAGCCAGCGAACTCGGAATCGTATTCCCGAAAGCTGCCCGCGAACTGCTGGCTGGTCTCGCCGCAGGCGACACCAAAGCCAAGTCGCTGAACGATACCCTGAAAAAGCTAGATGACATCCTGCAAGGCAATGGCGATGCCGCCGACGACATGGCCGACGCGTTCGACCGGGCCAAGGACGCCGCCGAGTCGCTGCGGGCCGCGACCCTCAGTTTGAATGCCGATACCGCAGGTATCCTCGCCGAAGCCGACGCCCTCGGGCGCGGGCTGGATTCCTTCGCCGCCGCCGCCGCGCGCATCAAGGCGTCACGTTGGGCCGAATTGCAGACTCAACTGATCGGGGCCAACACCGAGGCCGTCGTGAAAGCGACGGAAGCCTACGACAAATGGGCGGAATCGGTGGATCGCAACGCCGACGCGCAACGCCGCCTCGCCCAACAGCAGCAGGACGCCGCCGACGCCGCCAAGGCGCAAGAGGATGCCATCGGCGCGGTGCGCGCCATGATGGAAGATTACACCCGCAAGCGAAACGCAGCTTATGACAACCTGGACTCGATCCTTGCCGGTTACGACGACGAGGAACAGGCCATTCTGCGCCGCGCCCGCGTGCTGGCCGATGCTATCCACGCGGTCGAGGAATACGGCGATGTCACCGAGGACGAGCTTGCCCGCATGAAGGTGGCATGGGCGAAGCTGGACGAAGAATTGAAAGAGCACGACGCCGAATTGTCCGAGATCGGCAAGATCATCGAGTCCAGCTTCAACGACTTGTTTGGTTCCATCGTGGATGGGTCGAAGACAGCCAGCGAAGCCTTCGAAGAAATGCTGTTGGACATGTTGAACAGCATCACGAAATTCCTGTTCAGCCAGCAGCTAAACGAGTTTCTGGGGCTGTTGGCACAGACCAGCGGCTTTGGCTTCATGAGCGCCAATGGTGGTGCCCCCGCCGCCCCCTCGGTCGCGGCCCCGCAGGCCCTCGCCATGCCCCGCCTGACGGCCTCATCGGGCACGACGACGGCAGGGGTGCCCGGCGCTATCGTGATGCCCCGCGTGCCCATCCAGCAGGCCACCGGGCCGATGTCCGGTCGCGCGGGCGGCACGAACAACATCGCCATCCACAATCACGGTTCCTCGCAGATCACGGCGACCCGCAAGCCGAACCAGAACGGTGGCGAAGACATCGAAATTCAGGTTCGCGATGCCATGCGGCGCGTCATCTCGACAGGTGGCGTGGATCAGCAGATGCGCGTGTCCTATGGCCTTCGGAGGCAGTCATGATCGCACGGAAAATCCCTCGACCCATTGCCCGCGTCGGCAAGGCGCGGGTCGCCATTTCCGCCAAGATGGTGGTCGCGTTCGGCAGGCTCGCGAACAAGGCCGCACTGGATAGCCTTTCGGTCATCGGCAAGCTACCGCCCGACGCCGCATTGGCCCGCCTCAAGACGCTGGACGCGGCGGCGGGCGAACTGGCCGAAATGATCACCGCCGCCGAGGACGCGGCCAGCGACCTGCAAGGCGCGGCTGACATCCTAGAAGGCAAAGAGGCAGAAGGCGGCGCGGCTGCCACCCTGACCGCCGTCGCGGCGGCGGGCGCGATGGACTTCGCCAAGAGGCTGGACCCAGCCGGGGATTTCGGGGCCGTCGTGGACACCGTGGAGGCCCTGCGCGCGGCACAGCAGGCCCTGTCAGTGTCGGTCACGTCCGCCCGCAAGCGGCTGGGCGAAACGCGCAAGGCCGCAGCCCATGCCGCCGAATGTGCCATCGCGCACCCTGCCAGTGATCCGGGCGCGATCCTCGGTCGGTTCACCTGTTCGACGGTTACGCAAAGCTTGATCGACCGCGCCTTGGCCGAGGGTCGGTCGGACGCGGCCATTCGCCAGATCGCCGACGAGGCTGTCCGCGCCCGCCTCAATTCCGCGAGGAAGGAAAAGCGCAGCAAGCAGGAAGTCATCACGGCGCAAATCGAACGGGAGGCAGCCGCAGCATGGCCGCAGTGAACAAGGCGGAAGCCAGTTTGCGAGACTGGCGGAAATGGGCCACCGAACCCGGCCCCGTGGATCGAAACACGGTCGCGGGCCTGCTGACCCTGATCGATGACCTGACCCGCACGCGGATTGCAACTCAGGTCACGGAACTCAGCAAGGCCATCGGCCTGCTGATCGCCGAAGAACGCGCCGCCACGAAAAAGGCGTTGGCCGATGCCTCGGGCCGGATCGCGATGAACAATGTTTGCCGCGTCACCATGAATGCCCACCTCGACAGCCTTGCCCGACTGGCTGACGATTTGCAGACCAAACGAGCGGCCCTGATCGGCGGGGAACCGTCGCCGCTGCTGGCTGCTGCCCTGCGGATCGGGGAGGGCAAGCGATGAACGCTGGTCTGCACGAATGCTTCCATATCCTCGCGATGGGGCCTGCCCTGATCGAATGCGGGGTCGCGCGGCCCCTCTTTGACGACCTGCGGGTGCTGGCCTATGCCGACGCGGCGGGTGATGGGGGTTGCTGCCTCGCTGATCATGATGCTTTGCATCATACGGTCGAAGCCCGCGTTTTGAGCCTCGCCAGCATCGCGCCGCTGGCTTCGATCCCGGACATCCACCGCAAGATGATCCTGACCCATCCGGGCGAACTGGCCGTGAACCTGCCCCAGCAGGTCGCACAAGTCGCGCTGTCGCCCGAGGACTTGGCCCACGCTGCCGCTTACGACGGCGAGCCATTGGTGCCCGGTATCATCGTGCGGGCCACGGCGATACTGGCCGACCGGATCGGCCTGTCGGGGCGACTGACCATCGCCAAACTGATCGGCACGATGGGCCGCGTCGATTGCGAGCCGCCCCGCCTGTCGGCTTTCGTCCCCTTTGGTCACGCCGAGTCTGCATTGAGGCAGGCCCGCAAGGAATTGCACGAGAGGCACGCCGCATGAACTACAATCTCGCCGATACACGCGACCGCATCGCCTTGGCAGGGGCCGTCGCTGCCTGCCGAGGGGCCGAGATCATGCCGTTCGTGCAGGCGTTCATCTTGGCCGACAACGAGGTCAAGGACGGCGACTGGCTGAACGAACCCGAGGCCGAGGACGCCGAGGGCCGATACCTGCAAGCCGAGCGCCGGATCGCGGCGGGCGTGCTGGTCCACTTGTTGAATCAGGCGGCGAAAGTTGCCGACCGGATCGAAGCCGGATCGATCCCGAGCCTGACCGATGCCGTCGCGGGGGTGGTGACGCAGGCGCTGGACGTGTATTGGGGGAGGATACTGCATTGACCTTCGCCATCGCTGATCGCGACCCCATCGCGCGGGGCGTGGCCGAATGCCTCGGTCTCGATCCTGACACCTTTGTCGGCATCTTGTCGGACCTGCGCGCGGGCCGCAGGCTGGTCGCGCCCGACGATCCCGAGGAACGGGCCGAATGGTTGCAGGCCGTCAGCTATGTCGCGACTTTGGAAAGCATGTTGACCAACGCGGCGGTTTTCACGCCGGTTCTGCACGAGGACGCTATCAGCGCGCTGGCGCAGCGGGTGCACGAGGAATCGCGGATTCTTCACGTCCCGGAAGTGCACCCGATCCAGTGATCTTGCCCGGCTGATCGGGAAAGGCCAGTTTTCTGGTCACAGACGGCGGGTCGGCGTCTCGGGTGGTAGGGGTAGCGGGCAGGTCTCCAAAGGCCAGCCAGCGGCCCGCCTAGAGGGTCACTTTCTGAGTCCCCTGCCCTGTCACGAAATCCGACCAACGCTGCATGAGACCCCGCCGCAGGTCCAAGGCATCGGATCGATCATAGGCCCGTTGCACTTTCGTCCCGACGACATGCCCGAGCGCGCGTTCGGCTAGTATGAAATCTTCCTCGTGATCGGTGGCCCAACTTCTGAACGAGGCCCGGAATCCATGGGGCCGGTATTCCAGCCCCTCGCGCCGCATTGCCATAGACATCGCCATGTCGCTGATCGGCTTCCCCTTCATGGCGACGAACAGATACCCGTCGCGGGCAAGAGGACGCGCGAGATCAACCACCTTGCACGCTTCCTCGGATAGGGGAATTCGCATGGCGCTGGTCTTGTCTCGCGCGCCTTTCATCTTGTCGGCGGGGATGGTCCAAGTGTCGCCGTCGAACTCATCAACATGAGCAAGCCTGACCGGGGCCGACCGACTGGCCGAGAGGATCAGCAACCGCATGGACAGATCGACAGAGGAATCGCCGAGGGACTGGTAATAAGCGGGGACATCCTGCCACGGCATCGCCGGGATATTCTCGGGCTTGTGGCCCTGTGATCCAAGCAACAGCTTCAAGCGCGCGGGAATGGTCGGGTCTATCTCACCCGGCCAACGGGCTGCGGCATGATCCAGCGCGAGGGACACCCGCTGGTATGCCTTTTCGGCGGCGCTGGTCTTGGATCGCCAGATCGGGGCGAGGATGCCCAACAGCATATCGACATCCACCTTGCGCACGTCCACGAGGCCGATAACGGGCAGGATGTGCGTGTCTAAGGGGGAGGTCCACCGCCCTGCCTTGCCGTCCCCCTTGAGATCGCCACGGCGGGCCAAGAACGTGTCGAAGATCACGCGCCCGAAATACCTGTTCGTGTCGATGCGGGCCGCGATCTTCTGGGCCTTGGCCTCTGCCTTGGCAGCCTGTTTCGCGTCCAACGGATCGGTGCCACCGTCGCGCGCACGGGCCGCATTGAAGGCCGCAATACGCGCTTCCTTCAACGTCATGAGCGGGTATCGTCCGAGGGACAGGTCGCGCCGCTTACCATCTTGCCGGTATCGGTAAATCCACGTCCGACTATTGCCGCGAACGAACAGGTGCAATCCACCGCTGCCGTCGAAGTGGCGTCCCTCCCCCAAGCTGGGAATCTGTCTGTCCTTGATTCGCTGCATCGCTGTCCCTCCGATGGTCCCTCCATTTGAGTGCGTGAAGGTATTTGACCGTGTTTGACATGGAGGGACAGTTGACCCAACAAACCCCGTAATACAAGGGGTTTTGCATGGTGCTGTTTGCCAGTGCGGGGCTGGTTCTATGCGCGCCGCCCGCACCAGACTTCCGCTAGGGTCAGCTAGTTTGGCGAAGCGCGAGGTTGCGCCTGCAAGGCCCTGCACCACCGGATTTGCGGTGCCGCATCCGCCCCCCTGGCCGCCGAACGGCAATCATGGCGACCTGAGGGATCGAGGACCGCTGTCTCTGCCTGGACATGACAGGTCATCAAGTTTGTCTGATCTGCAGCGGCCGGGGATTGCCTTGGCGGCGCGATGCCGCTTCTAGGGGGCCCGGAATGCTTGAAACAGGGGCTTCCGAAGCAAAAGGAAGAATATTGATGCCAAAGCTGCCCGTCATCCTCATCTGCGCCCTGGCGCTCTCGGTTGCCGCCTGCGGCCCGAACACCGCGACCCGCGCCACCACGGGCGCTGCGGCGGGGGCGGTTGTCGCCGGGCCGATCGGTGCGGTCGCCGGGGCGGCGATTGGCGGCAGCGGCGCGGTCCGGATCAGATAGGGCTTCGCATCCCGATCGGTTGCGCCGGGTCTGCTTTCTCAATTGGCGGGCTGATCCTCCGGTTCGATCAGTTCGGGACCGTCATCCTCGATCCCGAAGCGGGCGACCGGGTGATGTCGCAACAGGCTTTCAGCGCCAAGCGCGGGATCGTCGCTGCCACCAAGCCAGGCGTCGCGTTCATCCGCGTTCAGGATGACGGGCATCCGGGGATGCAGGCTGACGACAGTGGCATTCGCGGGCCGCGTCAGGATCGTGCAGGTCAGCATCTCCCGCCAGCGCGAGGCCAGGCCCGCGAACCAGAGCGTTTCCTCATTCCCGGCCGAGGCGATGAAATGGGGGCGTTTCGCGGCCTTTTCACCGGTCCATTCGAAATATCCCCCCGCCGGTATCAGGCAGCGGCCATATTTCCAGACGGCGCGGAAACTGGGCTTCTGGGCCGCGTCCTCGATCCGGGCGTTGAAAGTGGTGGCCTTCCAGTCCTTGATCTCACCCTTGTGCCAGGACGGGATCAGCCACCAGCGCGCCATCATCCCCTGCAAGGGCGACTTGGCGAACAGCAGGATCTCTTGCGTCGGCTTCACATTGAAGCGGCGCGGGAACGGATTGACCCGCAGGTCCGAAAACTCGTCCTCGGTCCCGCGCAGGTTCGGATCCACAAAACGGCCACACATCCACCAGCCCTTACGATTCGACGGGCCCAGTTTGGCCCGGACGTTCGAAAACGCAAACTGCGCTGCGTCCCATCGCGACCTTGCATGGCTGTATTGCCCTTGGTTCCGGCCGGGCTCTCGGATAGGTTCGCCGCGAATTGCGACAGCAGGAGAGTATGATGGCGCAGCGTCTTCACCTTGTCTTCGGCGGCGAGCTTGTGGATCCCGTCCGCACCGAGTTCCGTGACACCGACAAGATCCATATCGTGGGGATCTTCCCCAATTACGCGAGCGCATTTTCGGCCTGGAAGGCCGAGGCGCAGCGCACCGTCGACAGCGCCCACACCCGCTACTTCATCGCGCATCTGCACCGCCTGCGCGACGAAGAGCGCGAGGTCAGCGCGACCGCCGAGCTTGGCGACTGAACCCGGCTGAACCGGTCCGGCCCGGCATGTCACTGGCAGGACAGACGACGGCGTCCCTGGCGCTGTGGTTGCACCTGCGGCGCCGCGCGGCGCTGCGGGTCGAGGGCGGCACGATCGAACCTCCCGCCGGTGATGGACCGCTGATCTTGGTCCATGTCACCGAAGGGGGGGCCGAACCGCCCCCGCTTTCCCCCCTGCTTCAGACGCTGATGACCCGTCGACCGGGGCTGCGCGTGGCCTTTACCGGCCCCGCGCCCGATCCCTCGGCGCTGCCGCGCAATCTGCGCAGCATCCATCTGGGCCTGCCCCGCGACTCGGAAACGGTCGCAGAGGTGATCGCCGGGTTGAAGCCCCGCGCCCTGCTGCTGCTGGGCGATCAACTGCCCGCCGCCCTGATCACCGGCATGGCCGAGGCGCGCGTCCCCGTCCTGATGGCCGAGGGGCGGCTGGTCACCTATGCCCGCAGCGGAAGCTGGCGCAGCGCCGTCAATCGCGGGCTGATGGGCCGCATCACGCGCATTCTGGCACCCGATCTGACCGCCGCCGCCGCCGCGCGCCAGCTGGGCGGCGATCCCACGCGGGTCGAGTTGGTGGGACCGGTGACGGAAACCCGCGCCCCCCTTTCCGCGAACGAGGCCGAGCGCGCGGCGCTGGCCCAGATCCTGCGCGGCCGGCATGTCTGGCTGGCCGCAACACCGACGCTGCCCGAGATCCGCGCCGCGCTGGCGGCGCATCAGGCGACCCTGCATCACAACCACCGCGCCCTGCTGATCCTTGCCGGGCTGCCCGAATTCATGATCCCCGAGATCCGGGCCGAGGTTGAGGCGCTTGGCCTGGCCGCCGTCCTGCGTTCCGAGGACGAAGACCCCAGCGCCGACGATCATGTCCTGATCGCCGACGACCCCTATGAGATGGGATTGTGGTATCGGCTGGCGCCCGTCTGCTTCATGGGCGGCACCCTGATCGCCGGACCGGGCCTTGATCCGCGCCATCCCTTTGAACCGGCGGCGCTTGGCTCGGCCATCATCCACGGCCCGATCCCCGGCACGCATGCGGCCGAGTGGATCCAGCTGGACGGCGCGGACGCGGCGCGGCTGGTCACGGATGCCGAGACGCTGACCCGCGCGGTGGCCGATCTGACCGCCCCGGATCAGGCGGCCGTCCTTGCCGGAAACGCCTGGTCGGTCAGCACGGGTGGAGCTGCGGTCCTGCACCGCATCGCCGATGCCGTCATCGATGCGATGGAGAAGCGCGCATGATCGCCAAGGGACACCGCCACGCGCCCGATTACTGGTTCCGCCCCCCCGGCGCGACCGCGCGACTGTTGTCGCCGTTGGGTGCGATCTACGCGGCCGGGACCGCGCGGCGTCTGGCGCGCGGCCCAAGGGAACGGGTTGGCGTGCCGGTGATCTGCGTCGGCAACATCAATGCGGGGGGGACCGGCAAGACTCCTTCGACCATCATGCTGGCCCAGCGTCTTCTGGCGCGGGGGGTCGCGGTGCAGATCGTCTCGCGCGGCTATGGCGGGACCGAAAAGGGCCCGCTGCGCGTGGATGAGGCGCGACACCGCGCATCGCAGGTCGGGGACGAGCCACTGCTGATGTCCGCCTTTGCGCCGGTCTGGGTCTCGGACGATCGGGCTGCGGGGGCGCGCGCCGCCGTCGCGGATGGTGCGGGGGCGATCCTTCTGGACGACGGCTTTCAGGACCCCTCGCTGGCGCATGACCTGTCGCTGGTGGTGGTCGATGCGGCGCGGGGCTTCGGGAACGGGCTTTGCCTGCCCGCCGGCCCCCTGCGCGAGCCTGTCGATCGTGGCCTTGCCCGCGCCGACCTGCTGTTGTCGATCGGAGAGCCCGCGGAGCAGGCAGCCTTTGCCGCGACTTGGGCAACGACCCTGTCCCTGCCCCATCTGAAGGGACGCCTTGCGCCTTTGCAGACCGGAATGGACTGGGCGGATCTGCCGGTGCTTGCCTTCGCCGGAATCGGCCATCCCGACAAGTTCTTCGCGACGCTGCGCGGCCTTGGCGCACGTCTGTTGCGGGCCGAACCGCTTGAGGACCACCAGCCCTTCACCCCGGCCCTGCTGACCCGGCTGGAGACCGAGGCACGGCTGATCGGCGCCCAGCTTGTCACCACCGAAAAGGACGCGGCGCGCCTGCCCCGCGACTTCCGGCCCAAGGTGCTGTCCCTGCCGGTGCGGCTGGAGCTGGACGATCCCGCGCCGCTTGACGACAGGCTGCTGGCCCTGGGCCTGTAGCTGGGCGAAACGAAAACGACCGGCCCCTGGGGCCGGTCGTCGCGATTTCGGATCGGCTTGCGCCTCAGCCTTTCTTTTCGGCTTCGGCGATTTTCGCGTCGATGATCTTCTTCAGGTCATCCCAGGGCTGGTTCTGAACCGTTTCGCCACCGATGATGAAGGTCGGCGTGCCTTCGATCTTGTCGGCGGTCGCGTTCTTCTGGAAAGTCGCGACCAGGTCGGCGACCTTCTGCTTGTCGGCCCAGCAGGCATCCATCTGCGGCTCGGTCATGCCCGCCTTGGCACCGACCTTGCGCAGGTTCGCCGCGATCTCGTCACCCGTTTTCGCATTCAGCCAGGTCTGCTGGTCGTCGAAGATCAGGTCCGAAACGGCGTAATACTTCGCGTCACCCCCGCAACGGGCCAAAATCCCGGCCCAAAGGCCCACCGCGTCGAAATAGACGTCGCGCTGGATGAACTTGACCTTGCCCGTCTCGATATACTCGGCCTTCAGCTTCGGCCAGTTTTCCTCGTGGAAGGCGCGGCAATGGCTGCAGGTGAAGCTGGCATATTCGATCACGGTGACCGGGGCGTCCGCCTGGCCGAGGGTGATGTCCTCAAGGATCTTGCCTTCGGGCATCTGCTCGGCCGGGGCGGGCTGCGCCTCTTGCGCCAGGACCGGGGGGACCGTGGCAAGAGTCAGCGCGGCCGTCGCGGCAGCGATCAGAGAGCGACGAATGGGATTCATGGATTGGCCTCTCGGTCGTTGGCGTCCCTGCGGGACAAGATGTTCAATGCCATCTGCCGCATCGCGGCCGAAAGCTGGGGATCGTCGAAGCCCTGCGCGATTTCATCGGCGCGGGCGGTTCTGGCCGGGTCGGGAGCGGCGGCAGGACGCCGATAGGCGAAGCCCGCCTGCTCTTCGGCAAAGCCGCCCGCTTCGGCAAAGCCGGTGGGCGCGGTCTGGGTCAACGTGACGCGCGAAACCGCGTTGAAGCCGTAGCAGGCATTCACCCTTTCGCGGATCGTGTCGAGCTGCATGTTGACCATCGGCGCCCTTGCGCCCGAAACCAGCAGCGTCAGCGTCGCGCCGAAGCCCTTGCCGTGGCTGATCTTGACGGGGCGGGCATGGGCGGCAATCTCGGGTCCGACCACCTCGGACCAGTTGGTCAGCAGCCGGGCAACGGCAAAGCCGCGCGTCTCGCCCACGGCCCGCACCTTTTGCGCGACCAGCTGGGACGCTGCCTCGAACCCGCGCATCCGACGGCGCGGCAGAAAGTCCGGTTTCTTCTGGGCCATGCCGTGACCATATGCTTTACCTGCAAGCAGTCTGGACCGAGCCGCGCCCGGACGCCAGAGCGGAGCGACTGAAAATTGCGTGATTCAATGGGAATATCGGCGGAGCTGCTGGGCTGGTACGATCGCCATGCCCGCGTCCTGCCCTGGCGCATTCCGCCGGGGCAAGGCCCTGCCGACCCCTATCGCGTCTGGCTGTCCGAGGTCATGCTGCAGCAGACGACCGTGGCCGCGGTGAAGTCCTATTTCGAACGCTTCACCAGCCTTTGGCCCCGAGTCGAAGACCTGGCCGGGGCCGAGGACGCCCGGGTCATGGCTGAATGGGCCGGGCTTGGGTATTACGCGCGCGCCCGCAACCTGATGGCCTGCGCCCGCGCTGTCGCCGCGCGCGGCGGTTTTCCCCGCAACCGCGCCGGGCTGGCCGAGCTGCCAGGCATCGGCCCCTATACCTCGGCCGCGATCAGCGCCATCGCGTTCGACCATCCGGAAACCGTCGTCGACGGCAATGTCGAGCGTGTCGTCTCGCGCCTGTTCGCGATCGAAACGCCGCTGCCCGCGTCCAAGCCGCAGATCCATGCGCTGGCCACGGATCTGACCCCGAACGAACGGCCGGGCGACCACGCGCAGGCGATGATGGATCTGGGCGCAACGATCTGCACGCCCCGCAACCCCGCCTGCGGCATCTGCCCGGTCAGCGATCCGTGCCAGGCGCGCCGCCTGGGCATCGCCGCGGACCTGCCCCGCAAGGCCCCGAAGCCCGAAAAGCCGCTGCGCCGCGGCACCGTCTGGATCGGCCTGACCGATAGCGGCGTGCTGGTCGAGACGCGCCCCGCCAAGGGGCTGCTGGGCGGAACGCTGGCCTTCCCCTCGACCGGTTGGGACGGTTCGGACCTTGCGCCTCCGGCCGAGGCGGATTGGCAGGAACTGGGGCTGGTCCGACATGTCTTCACCCATTTCGCACTTGACCTGACCGTGATGACGGCCCGGTTGACCACGGTGCCGGAACGCGGCAGGGTTGTGCCGCTTCGCGACTTCAGCCCCTTGGCGCTGCCCGGACTCATGCGCAAGGCGTGGTCGCTTGCCCGCCCTGAAACAGCCCGCCCGCGATCCGGTGTCGCGATGGCCAGCCGTTCCCGAACTCCACAAGGCTGACCTTCCGATGCAGACCCCCTTTCGCGCCCGACTGATCGATGCCCTGCCCTTCTGGCTTTCGTTGGGCATGGTGCCTCTGGCGATCCTGGCCGCGCGGCTGGGCGGGTGGTGGTTTGCGCTGATGCCGGTCTATGCCTGGTACCTGACGACCGTGCTGGACGGCCTCCTTGGCCTGAACGAGGAAAACGCCGACACCGAAACCCCCGAAACGCAGCTGTTCTGGTACCGCGCGATCACCATCCTTTGGTTTCCGGTTCAGGCGGCGATGATCTTCGGCGCGATCTGGTATGCGGCGCATGGTTCGCTTGGCAACTGGGAGAAGGTGGGGCTGTTTTTCGGCATCGGTGTCGCCTCGGGCACGATCGGCATCGTCTATGCCCATGAATTGCTGCACCAGAAGAACCCGGTCGAGCGCTGGATGGGCGACCTCCTTCTGGCCTCGACGCTGTATTCGCATTTCCGCACCGAACATCTGCTGGTGCACCACAGCTGGGTCGCGACCCCGCGCGACGCCGTTTCGGCCCGCTATAACGAGGGGTTCTTCCGCTTTTTCCTGCGCGTCCTGCGCGACTGCCCCGCCAGCGCCTGGCAGGCCGAGTCCCGCCGGCTTGAACGCAGCGGACGATCCCGGTTCGACCGCCGCAACCCGTTCTGGCGCTATGGTGCACTGCAACTGGGAATGCTGCTGCTGGCCCTGCTTCTGGGCGGCTGGCAGGGGCTTTGGCTGTTCCTGTGGCAGGCGCTGGTCGCGGTCTGGCAACTGGAACTGACGAATTATGTCGAGCATTACGGGCTGACGCGGAAGCATCTGGGCAATGGCCGCTATGAACATGTGCTGCCGCGCCACAGCTGGAATTCCTCGCATACCGCGACGAACTGGCTGCTGATCAACCTGCAGCGCCATTCGGATCACCACTACAAGCCCGACCGTCGCTTTCCCCTGCTGCAGACCTATGGCGACGACGAGGCGCCGCAGCTTCCGATGGGCTATCCGGCGATGACCTTCCTGGCGATGGTCCCGCCCCTGTGGCGACGGCGGATGAACCCGCGCGTGCGGGCCTGGCGGCGGCAATTCTATCCCGATGTTCAGGACTGGTCCGCTTATAACCGTGGCGACCTGCCGATGCCCCGCAACGCGCTGTAGCGCGGGCGAACTGATCAAGCCTCAGCGATAAGCGGAAGGCTTGGCAGAATGGCTCATCACCGAAAGAAAGACCCCGCCCGACGGGCCAGGCCGTCCGGGCGGGGCAAGGAAGTCCCGGTCGCGCCAGAGATCGCGAACAACGGGACGCGGCGAACCTCGTGAAAACTGCGGGATCAGTTCGGACGACCATCCTCGGCCGCCATTTCGGCCCGGATCTGCTGGCGCAGGGTGTCGATGGGCACCATCCGCCCCTCGCGCCGGAAATGCCAATAGGTCCAGCCGTTGCAGGAGGGCGCGCCTTCCAGCGCGGCCCCGACCTGGTGGATGGAACCCTTGACATCATTGCCGACCAGGCTGCCATCGGCACGCACCTTGGCCTTGTGGCGGTTGTCCATCGAGAACAGCTCTTCGCCGGGGCGCAGCATCCCCCGTTCGACCACCTGGCCAAAGGGGACGCGCGGCTCGGCCCGCTTGGGCCGGATGGTCGCGATCGCCTCACTGTCCAGTTTGCGGACGCGGGCAATGCGCTTTTCGGCGACCGCGCGATAGGCGGCCTCGCGCTCGATCCCGATGAAGTCCCGGCCCAGCATCTTGGCCACGGCCCCGGTGGTGCCGGTGCCGAAGAACGGGTCCAGCACCACGTCTCCGGGATTGGTCGAGCCGACGAGCAGGCGATGCAGCAGGGCCTCGGGCTTCTGGGTCGGATGGGCCTTGGCGCCGTCCTTGTCCTTCAGCCGCTCACCCCCGGTGCAGATCGGCAACACCCAGTCCGAGCGCATCTGGACACCCTCGTTCAGGGATTTCAGCGCCTCGTAGTTGAACGTGTATTTCGAGCTTTCGGCCTTGGAGGCCCAGATCATCGTTTCATGCGCATTGGTCAGCCGCTTGCCGCGGAAGTTCGGCATCGGGTTCGACTTGCGCCAGACGACATCGTTCAGGATCCAGAAGCCCTGGTTCTGCAACTCGGCCCCGACGCGATAGATGTTGTGATAGCTGCCGATGACCCAGATCGCGCCGTCATGCTTCAGCACGCGGCGGGCGGCCGCCATCCAGGCGCGGGTGAATTCGTCATAGGCGGCAAACCCCGCGAACTGGTCCCAGGCATCGTCGACGGCATCGACGCGCGAATTGTCCGGGCGGTGCAATTCGCCCTTGAGCTGGAGGTTGTATGGAGGGTCGGCAAAGATCAGATCCACACTGTTCGCCGGCAGTGAATTCATGACCTCGATGCAGTCCCCGGCCAGGATCTGGTTCAGCGGGAGCGGTCGCGCAGAAGCGCGGGATTTCAGTACTTGCTTCGTCATCACTGCCTCGGATTTCGGCCTTATGTCTGCCGATTTGATTGGGCCGATGATGATTCACAGGCGATTCGGCGTCAAATTCTTTTTTGAATCAAGAACTTGCTATCTGGGGTTTACACAACATGTTGTGGACGGGGGCGAAGCTGCGCCTATGATATGGGGTTACGCCCAGATCTAGAAGCGCCTGGCGATGGGCTGCCGTTGGGTAACCTGCATTGTCCTCCCAGCCGTATCCGGGGTGCTGTTGCGCCAAATCCACCATGATCCGATCGCGCCATGTTTTCGCCAGGATCGAGGCGGCGGCGATGGACAGGCTCAGCGCGTCGCCCTTGACGATGGCCTGCCCCGGCATGTCCAGATCGCGCGGCAGCATGTTGCCGTCGATCAGCGCGATGCAGGGTCGCTGGCGCAGCCCGGCCAGCGCCCGGCACATCGCCAGATGCGAGGCGCGCAGGATGTTCATGCTGTCGATTTCCTCGACCGTGGCATGGGCGACGGACCAGTCGCAGCATTCCATCAACGCCTCGGTCAGCAGCGCGCGCTTGCGGGCGTTCAGGACCTTCGAGTCGTTCAGCCCCTCGGGGATGCGTGTGACATCCAGGATCACGGCGGCCGCAGTCACCGGACCGGCCAGCGGCCCCCGGCCGACTTCATCGACGCCGGCAACGAAACGCGCGCCGCCAAGAATGGCGGCTCGCTCATGCGAATAGTCGGGGCCGCTCATGCCTCGACCGTGACGGGGGCGATCGTCACCTCTTCCAGGTTCACGCCCTCGCCCTCGCGGTCCACGACCAGGAAGTCGGCGGCGTGGTCCAAGGGCGTCAGGACGCCGTGCCAGACGCCGGCGCGCAGGTTCACGCCCATGCCGGCGGGGACTAGGAAGGCCAAGGGCGCGCCGGGCCTGCCGCCCTCGTCCGGGGCGACGATCGACATCCACGGCTCGACCCCCAGCGGCATGAAGGCCTGCGAGCCCAAGGGGTGACGCTCAAGCAGCGTGCAGGCATAGGGCAGGCTGACCGCTTCGGACCGGAAGATCGAGATGATCGCCTCGCCCCCGCCGCGCTGCACTTGGGCCAGCGCGTGATGGCGTTCGCAGCGACCGGCATTGATCATCCGGCTGGGCGCGGCGCGCGGTGTCAGAAGCTCGCCATAGGGGGCGAAGGCTTCGGCCGAGATCGGGGTTAGCTTGATCCTGTCCATGGTCGGTCTTTCGTTTCTTGTTGCTTGAAGGGTTCAGCCGCGATTCATCCGGGGCAGGAATACCGTCAGAAGCCCCATCAGCGGCAGGAATGAGCAGATCTTATAGACGAACTCGATCCCCCTGGCATCGGCCAGGAGGCCAAGAACTGCGGCCGCGATGCCGCCCATGCCGAAAGAGAAGCCAAAGAAGATACCCGCAATCAGCCCCGTCCGGCCCGGCACCAGTTCCTGCGCAAAGACGACGATCGCCGGGAAGGCCGAGGCCAGGATCAGCCCGATCAGGACGGTCAGCACCCCCGTCGCGGCCAGCCCGACATGGGGCAGCGCCAGCGTGAAGGGCAGGATGCCCAGGATCGAGAACCAGATCACCTTCAGCGGCCCGATGCGGTCGCCAATAACCCCGCCCAGCATCACGCCCCCGGCCATGCCCGCCAGGAACAGGAACAGCATGATCTGGGCGTGTTGCGTGGTCAGCCCGAACTTCTCGATCAGGAAGAAGGTGTAATAGCTGGAAAGGCTGGCGGTATAGATGTTCTTGGTGAAGGTCAGCAGCGCCAGCACGACGATGGCCATCACCACCCGCCCGCGCGACAGCGACAGTTCGGGCCGGGCGCGCGCGGTCGAAGCCTTGCGCCGCCCCTCGACCCAGGTGCCGATCCGCCACAGGATCGCCGAACCAAGCATGGCCGCGGCCGAGAAGATCGCGATGGACGGACGGCCCAGCGGCACCACGATAAAGGCGGCCAGAAGCGGCCCCAGCGCCTGCCCGAAATTGCCCCCCAGCTGGAACAGTGACTGCGCCATCCCGAAACGCCCGCCCGAGGCGATGCGCGCCACGCGCGAACTTTCCGGATGGAAGACCGACGACCCGACGCCGATCAACATCGCACCGATCAGCAGCACCCAGTATTCATGGGCCAGCGCCAGCAGCAGGACGCCGAAGAAAGTCGATCCCATGCCGAAGGCCAGCGACCGCGGCATCGGGTTCTTGTCGGTGACCGCGCCCACGATGGGCTGCAGCAGCGACGCCGTGACCTGGAATGCAAAGGTCATCAGGCCGATCTGGCCATATGACAGGCTGAATTCCTGCTGAAGCAGCGGATAGATCGCCGAAAGCATCGACTGCATGACGTCGTTGATCATGTGACACAGGCTGATCGCGACCAGCACCGCCCATGCCGTAGTTGCGGGGTTCTGACCCCGGTATGCCGCTGCTTCCGCCACGCGCGCGCCCCTTTTTCTGAACGCGCGCGACATTCTGCCCGGTTGCCGGGATTGTCAACTCTTGCTCCGCGCGCGCGCGGCATTCTTCGAAACCTCCTTGACCTTCATGGGTTTAATCCTTCAAAAACCTGAAACATGTGTCAGATGATTGTACCGACAGTCCGCACCGTGGCCCCCTCTGCCGGGGGCAGGCCCGCCGGTCTTCCTGCGGTTGGACCCCTGTTTTCCCAAGGCTCTTTTCCCGGATCCCGTATTTAACATGTCTCACCACTCGCAGGGCTTCGCGTCCGCCTCCGCCGTGCTTTCGATCAACTCCAAGCGCAAGGGCATGACCTGGCAGGCGGTTCAGGACATCGTCCTGGAGCGTATCCAGGACGGCATCTGGCCCGAGGGAGAGCTGATCCCCACCGAATGCGACCTGGCCGCCGAGCTGGGCTGTGCGCGCGCCACCGTGAACCGTGCCATGCAGGCATTGGCGGAAAGCGGTGTCGTCGAACGCCGCCGCAAGGTCGGCACACGCGTCGCCCGCCATCCCCGCGTGCAGCTTGTCCGTTCCCTTTTGCGTCGCGAACTTGAGGCCGCTGGACAGGAATACGGCTATCGCCTGGTCTTCGCGTCAGAAGCGACACCCCCCGCCGACGTGGCGCAAGCC
Source organism: Paracoccus broussonetiae (assembly GCF_031854425.1). Taxonomy (NCBI): domain Bacteria; kingdom Pseudomonadati; phylum Pseudomonadota; class Alphaproteobacteria; order Rhodobacterales; family Paracoccaceae; genus Paracoccus; species Paracoccus broussonetiae. Next base: position 124,632 of record NZ_JAVRQI010000001.1, read on the forward strand.
ATGCTGCTGCGCAGTGGCGAAGAGCTGCTGCTGGGCCGGGCCATCTTTTTCGCGGACGGCGTCCCCTATTGCTGCGAAGAGCGCTGGACCAATACCTTCGCCGCCCCCGGCCTGACACCCGATGTTCTGGCCGAGATGAGCGCATGCGAATGGCTTGTGGGCAACGTGCCCCTGAATCGGGCTAGCCTGTCGATCGGGGTTGATACCGCAGATGGCGAATTCATTAGCCCATCCCTCAACCTGACCGAGAATGACCCGGTGCTGCACCTGGAACGGGTCGAATGGCTGAACAATATGCCGGTGTCGCTTTCGCGCCGCTATTTCCCGCGGGATCACAGGTTTCAGGGACAACTCTAGGTTCAATGAGAACGAATTCTTAATCCTTTGCTTGCTTCGAAGTGCCCAAGGCGCCTAAACGTCGACAAAACCAACAATAAACGACAAGCAAGACCAACGGATTCGAGCATGCCTTCTTGCAGCCCCCTTCACGGCGCCGTTTTGCGCCTGTCTTTGGCCGCAGCCATCGCGCTGCTGCCGTCCCTGGCTGCGATGGCGCAGCCGGGCCCCTCTGCGCGCCCCCCCGCACGTTCGGCCAGCGCGGTCGCCGCCTTGTCGGCGCGCAGCGTGGCTGCGGCCAGCGCCAGCCAGGTCGCCGCGACCGTCGCCGGCAAGGGCCATGCGCATGGCGTCATGGACAAGGGACAGCACCCGCTTTCGGCCGCCGCGATCGAATCGGCGACCTATGACGGGGGCGATCTGCCGGCCGGCCAATCGGCGCTGACCGCCAAGGTCCAGATCCTGCTGGACCGCTCGGGCGTGTCCCCCGGCGTCGTCGACGGCTGGCGCGGCGGGATGAGCGAAAGCGCCATCAAGGCATTCCAGCGCCGCACCGGCCAGCCGATGACCGGGCGCATGGACTATGTCACCTGGGACCATCTTCAGGCCTATTCCGCCGAGGCGGTGACCGGCACCTATACGATCACCGAGGCGGATGCCCAGGGACTGGTCGACCGGATCCCCTCGGACTATGCCGAAAAGGCCGCGATGTCCTCGCAGGGCTATACCAGCATCATCGAGAAGCTGGGCGAACGCTTCCACATGGACGAGAAGTTCCTTGCGAAGATGAATCCAGGCGTCGCCTTCGTTCCGGGCTCGACCATCAGCATCACCAAGCCCGCGAAGCCGATCAAGGCGACCGTCACCCGCATCATCGTCGACAAGGAAACCCGCCGCGTCGCCGCCTATGACGCCAAGGGACGGATGGTCGCGGATTACCCTGCGACGGTCGGATCCTCGGACACGCCCTCGCCGCATGGCAATCATATCGTGCAGGCCGTCGCGCTGAACCCGACCTATACCTATAACCCCCAGCGCAACTTCAAGCAGGGCAAGAACGACCGCATCCTGATCGTTCCGCCGGGCCCGAACGGACCTGTCGGCAATGTCTGGATCGATCTCAGCGAGCCGACCTATGGCATTCATGGAACCGCCACGCCTTCTCGCCTGTTCGTCAACCAGTCGCATGGCTGCGTGCGGCTGACGAACTGGGACGCGTGGGAGCTTGCGCATATGGTCAAGGCCAATGTCACGACGGTCGAATTCCTGGACGCCGGCGTCAGCATCGCCGACGTGACCGGCGTGGCGACCGCCCCGGTGATAGCGGTTGCGAACCTCGCCAGCACGATCAGCGCGATCCGGCCTCCGGTGCGCTCGACCAGCCTGAGCATCCGGGCCGCGACCTCGGTCCTGCCTGATGTCCTGCCCGCATCGGGCGACACGGCAATGCCCGAACAGACCACCCCCGCCGATGGGGGCGAGGCATTGAGCGATGCGCTGGCCCGTGCCGAGGCATTGGCGGACGAGATGCTGGCCCAGCGGGCGCGCGACTCGGCCCTTGAACGGATACCCGAGGCCGCCACGGTCGAAAGTCAGGTCCTGCCGCCGCCGGGGACCGCTGCGACGCCGAATCTCTGACGCATGCGGGCGCTGGTGGCATTGCTGATCGCAGCGTTGTTGCCCGCGCCCGTTTTTGCACAGGACGACAGGCCCCTGCCCCGCCCCGAGGAGGCAAGGCCCGAACCTGCGCCGAAACCCGTCCCGCCCCCGGCACCGCCCGCCGACCGGGATGAGAAGGCCAAGGAACAGGCCGACCCGCCGCCTGCCCCGCCCTCCGAGGCGAAAGAAAGCCCCCCGCCGCCTGTCGCATCCGAAGCGACACCACCGCGGGATGCGCCCAAGGCGGACCCGGCCCAGTCCACGCCATCCGACCCCGCTTCAAAGGATCCCGCAGATACGCCTGCCCCTGCCGAAGCGGCCCCGGTCAAACCCGCCGGGCCACCCCTGCATGCGTCTTTGCGCGAGGATGATTTCACCTATTCCGCATGCCTGCTGGACCTGACCTTGATGGGCGCCAGCTATGAGGAGCGGCCGGCGGTCACGGACAGTGCCGATCCCGATTGCGGGATCGACCGGCCGATCCAGCTGACCTCGCCCTTGCCGGGGGTAGAAATCGACGGCGGCGCATTGATGCGCTGCGACACCGCCCGTCATCTGGCCCGCTGGTTGCGCGATTTCGTCCGGCCCTCGGCCGCGCTGCTGCCGGGCCAGCCCCGGCTGGTCGGGCTGGTCCCGGGATCGACCTATCAATGCCGCGCGACGGTCGGAAACGCCTCCGAGAAGCTGTCGGAACATGCGCTTGGCAACGCCTTCGACATCGCCGCCTTTCGCTTTGCAGATGGCAGCAAGGTCGAAATCGCACCCCGGCAGGATGACGGCGACCTGACCGAGGCGTTCCAGCATGCCGTTCGGGGCACCGCCTGCCTGCATTTTTCGACCGTGCTGGGTCCGGGCGCGAACGCCGCCCATGACAACCATCTTCACCTGGACATCAAGGCCCGCAAGGGCGGCTTTCGGCTTTGCCAATAGGCCACAAGCTCAGGCCAGCGCCTGCGCGAGCAGGGTAAAGCTTTGCTCGGGGGACGGGCTGTCGCGGGTGAAGAACCGGTCAAGCGCCGGATAGACGCGCACCGCCTCGTCCAGCTTGGCATCCGAACCCGGGGCATAAAGCCCCGCGCGGATCATCAGTTCAGATTCCGCATAGGCCCCCAGCACCGCACGGGCCCGCGTGATCATCGCGTTTTCCGGCGCGCTGGCCGCCTGCGGCAATGAGCGCGAGACCGAGCGCAGGACATCGATTGCCGGAAAGCGGCCGCGTTCGGCGATCGCGCGGTCCAGCACGACATGCCCGTCCAGCACCCCCCGCAGGATGTCGGCCACCGGCTCCTCCATGTCAGATCCTGCGACCAGTACGCTGAAGATCGCGGTGATGTCGCCCGCGCCCTGAGGTCCCGGCCCCGAGCGTTCCGCCAGCGACATGATGAGTTGCGAGACTGATGGCGGAAACCCGCGATAGCTGGGGCTTTCGCCTGCAGCCAACGCGATTTCTCGATGCGCCTCGGCAAAGCGGGTGATGGAATCGGCCAGAAACAGGACATGCTGCCCCTGGTCGCGGAAGTGCTCGGCCACCGTCATTGCGGCCCAGGCGCAGCGTCGCCGCATCAGGGGGGACTGGTCCGAGGTCGCGGCCACGACGACCGCGCGCGCCAGCCCCTCGGGGCCCAGCACCTCCTCGACGAATTCGCGCAACTCGCGGCCCCGTTCGCCGATCAGCGCGATGACCACGACATCGGCGGCTACGCCCTTGGCCAGCCCTGACAGCAGTGTCGACTTGCCGACGCCTGATCCGGCGAAAAGCCCCATCCGCTGCCCCCTGACCAGCGGCAGCAGCGTGTCGAAGACCGCAAGCCCCGTCCGCAGCCGCCGCCCCAGCCGGTTGCGCGACGCCGCGGGCGGGGGTGGGGGACGATAGCCCCGCTCGGCCGCACCGGGAATCAGCGGCCTGCCATCCAGCGGCTGGCCCAGCGGGTCGATGATCCGGCCGATCCAACCATCGGCGGGCGACAGGACCGGGGCGAATAGCAGCGCCGCCTCGGCCCCCATCGCCAGCCCCTCGGTCGGGCCCTCGGGCAAGACGGCGGCGGTCCCCGGATGGAGTGCGACGATTTCGCCCCCCAATGCCCCAAGCGGCCCCAGCGCCACCGACACACGATCCCCCAGCGAGGCATGGGCATTCAGCCCCTCGACATGGATGACGCCGCCATGCACGCCCGCGACCTGCCCGAAATGCCGCGCCATGCGCAGTTTCTGCATCCGCGCAACGATCGATCCAATTTTATCCATGACCCGTTTCCAGCCTCGTTCAAAAATCCCGCCGCGAAAGGGTTTCTAAACTTGTTGGGGTTAAGACCCGGTTATCGGAACTGAGGAGAAGCCTCGATGTTTGACCGGATCGACACCTTGCGGATGGCCGGATCGCTGGCCGCCCATGCCAGCGAACGCCAACGCCTGATCGCGCAGAACGTCGCCAATGCCGACACGCCCGGCTTCCGCGCCCGCGACCTTGGCCGTTTTGCCGAAACCTATCGCTCGGCTCCCGCGACCGAACTGCGCGCAACCCGTCCGGGACATGCCAGCGGTATCACCTGGGGCGGACGCGACCGTCCCCTTGATGCCGGCGGAGAGCCCGCGCCGAACGGAAATACCGTCGCGCTGGAAGATGAGATGGTCCGCATCGCCGACGCCCGGCGCGAATTCGATCTGGCGCTGGCGGTCACGCGATCGTCCCTGTCGATGATCCGCACCAGCCTTGGCCGCCGGGCCTGAGGACAGACAGAATGACCGAACCGCTTTCCGCCGTCGAACTGGCAGCCTCGGGGATGCGCGCCCAGTCCACGCGCTTGCGCCATGTCTCGGAAAACATCGCCAATACCGACACGCCCGGCTATCGCCGCAAGCTGGTCTCGTTCCAGGAACAGGTCGAGTTCGGCCGCAGGACCGGCGCCGTTGCGACCAGTCCGACCCGGCTGGACCAACGCGAACTGCCGCGAATCCACGACCCCTCGCATCCCATGGCCGATGCCGAGGGCTATTACGCCGGCTCGAATGTCGACCTGGTCGTCGAGGTTGCGGACGCCAAAGAGGCGGGCCGCAGCTATGAAGCCAATCTTCGCGTCTTCGAGCAGGCCCGCCAGATGAACAGCGCGCTGCTGGACCTGATCCGTCGCTAGGGGAATATCAGATGATCGCATCGACTTTCGCCGCCAATGCCTATGACCGCGCCCGCCCTGCTGTCGCCCCCGCCGAGGGGTTGCCCCAGGGGGTCAGCGCCGCCGCGACCGATTTTGCCCGCGTCATGGAGGATGTCGACCAGCAGGCCACGGGTGCCATGACCGGGGGCAGCGACTCGCAGCGGCTGGTGCAAAGCATCGCCCAGGCCGAAATCGCGCTCGAGACCGCGGTCGCAATCCGCGACAAGGTCGTCGAGGCCTATCAGGAAATCCTACGGATGCCGGTCTGAGGCGCCGCGATGGATGAGAACCTGGTCTTCGACCTGACCCGGCAGGCGCTGTGGATCGCCGTGCGCATGTCCGCCCCCCTGCTGATCGTCGCCCTGGTCGTGGGCGTCGTCATCGGCCTGTTCCAGGCACTGACCTCGGTGCAGGAAATGACCCTGACCTTCGTGCCCAAGGTCGCGCTGATGCTGGCGGTCTTCTGGGTCACGATGAGCTTCATGACCACCACGCTGGCCGGGTTTTTCACCGACCAGATCCTGCCCCAGATCATCGGATCCTGAACCATGGACAACGCCGTCTATGCCTCGCTGACCCGCCAGTCGGGATTGATGCAGGAAATGCGCGCCATCGCGAACAACATCGCCAATGCCAGCACGACCGGCTTCCGGCGCGAGGGAGTGGTCTTTTCGGAATACATGGTGCCGCTTGGGAATGGTGGCGAGACGCTGGCCATGGCCCATGTCCGCGGCCGCATGGTCGACCTGCAGCCGGGGGGAATGACCCAGACCGGGGGCACCTATGACCTGGCCATCGACGGGGACGGGTTCTTCATGGTCCAGACCCCGCAGGGGAACCGGCTGACCCGCGCCGGTGCATTTCTCAGCAATGCCGAGGGCGAGATCGTGAACGCAGACGGCTATCCGCTGCTTGACGACGGGCAGGCGCCGATCGCGGTTCCGCCGGGAACCCGCAACCTGGGCATCGCCCCCGACGGAACGGTTTCGGCGGATGGCCAACCGGTCGGGCGCGTCGGTGTCTTCGCCAATCCCGATCCCGCCGACTTGCGTCACGTCGCGGGCACGCTGTTTGAGGCCGGAGCCAATCCCGAGCCGGTGGAGAACCCGATCGTCCGGCAGGGTTTTCTGGAGGAATCGAATGTCGAGCCGGTCACCGAAGTCGCCCGCATGATCGAGGTGCAGCGCGCCTATGAACTTGGCCAGTCCTTCCTGGATCAGGAAGACAAGCGCATCCGCCAGGCCATCTCGTCGCTTACGCGTTGAAAGGACAGTCCATGAAAGCCCTTCAGATCGCCGCCACGGGCATGAGCGCCCAGCAGATGCGGGTCGAGGTCATCTCGAACAACCTCGCGAACATGTCGACCACTGGCTACAACCCGCGCCGCGCGGAATTCGCCGACCTGCAATATCAGCAGGTGACGCGTCCGGGCACGCTGACCGCAACCACGGGCGCGATGGTGCCGGCGGGGGTTCAGCTTGGGCTGGGGGTGCGGGCCTCGGCCGTCACGGTGATGCTGGGCCAGGGAACCCCGATCCAGACCAATGGCGACCTTGATGTCGCGATCGAGGGCAGTGGCTATCTTGAGGTCACGATGCCTTCGGGCATATCGGCCTATACCCGCGACGGCAGCCTGAAACGCTCGGCCGAGGGGCAGATCGTGACCTCGCAAGGCTTTCCGGTGGTCCCCGACATCACCATCCCGCAGGAAGCGCGCAGCGTCTCGATCAGCCCGTCGGGCGAGGTGATGGCGTATTTCGCCGACCGCGTCGAACCCGAAAGCCTGGGCCAGATCACGCTGGCGGGATTCCTGAACGAAAAGGGGCTGGAGGCGACGGGATCGAACCTGTTCCTGGAAACCACCGCCTCGGGCGCACCGACCGTCGCCGCGCCGGGCGAAGAGGGACTGGGCACCCTGCGCGCCGGCTATCTTGAGGAAAGCGCCGTCGACCCCGTGCGCGAGATCACCGAGCTGATCAAGGCGCAGCGCGGATACGAGCTGAACTCGAAGGTTATCAGCGCCGCCGACCAGATGCTGGGCGCGACGGTGCAGGTGCGGTGATGGTCCGGCTTGTCCTTGCCCTGGTGGTTCTGGCACTGCCGGTTCCGGCGCTGGCCGATGCCGTGGTCGCGACCCAGACCCTGCGCCCCGGCGCCCGGATTACAGCCCAGATGGTCGCGGTCGACCCCGCACAGGATTCGGCCATCACGAACCCCGAGGACGTGATCGGGCAGGAAGCCCGCGTGCTGGTCAGCAAGGGCCGTGCCATCCCGCCGGAAGCGCTGGCCACCCCCACCCTGGTCGCGAGAAACCAGATCGTCACGCTGGTCTATCGGAAATCTGCGCTGCGGATCGAGACCGAGGGCCGCGCCCTGACCGCAGGCGGAGCCGGGCAGATCGTCCGGGTCATGAACAATTCCTCGCGCGCCACGGTGGCGGGACGCATTGCGCCCGATGGCAGCGTGATCGTCGAGCAGAACTGAAGGAGATCGGATGCCTTATCCCGTGCATAACCCGACCCGGCTGGTGATAGGTGGCCTTGCCATCGCACTCGCGCTGTCGGCCTGCGGCCGCGCCTCGCAGGTGGGTCGCGTGCCACCGATGACCGCGCCGGACGCCAGCGCCGAATACCTGGCCATGGCCCAGCCCGATCCGTCGGGCTATGACCTGCAGGTCCGGCCGGACAGCACCGCCTCGCTTTGGGCGGGGGCGCAGCATTCGCTGGTCGCGGACCGGCGCGCGCAGGGTCGCGGCGACATCCTGACCGTGGTGATCGAGATCGACGACCGCGCCGAGATTCAGAACAGTTCTGGCCGGTCGCGCAATGCCGCGGACAAGGTCAGCATACCCTCGCTGGCCGGACTGCCCCAGCGCGTCGACAAACGCCTGCCCGAAGGGGCCAGCATGGACGAACTGGTCGAGGCGAAAAGCTCCTCCACGTTCAAGGGCAGCGGCAATATCTCGCGCCGGGACAAGATGACCCTGCGCATCGCCGCGACCATCGTAGAACGCCTGCCGAACGGAGTGCTGCGAATCGAGGGCTCGCAAGAGGTCCGCGTCAATTACGAGGTCCGCGTCCTTAGCGTCAGCGGGTTCGTGCGGCCCACGGATATCGGACGGCGCAACGAGATCGCCTATGACCGGATCGCGGGCGCGCGCATCTCCTATGGCGGCCGTGGGCAGATCAGCGACGTCCAGCAGCCCCGCTATGGCCAGCAGGTGGCCGATATCCTGCTGCCCTATTGAGGAGGGGACGATGAAGAAGGCGATCATCGCATTGCTGGCCGTGGTCGCCTTTCTGGGCGGTGCGGTCGGGGGCGAAATGCTGGGCAAGGGCCGGGCCGGGGCATCGGTCGATCACGACGAGGGCACCGCGCCTGCCACGGGCGAAGAAGAGGGCAACCTTCCCGCGCCGGGCGAAGCCACCTCGACCAGCGATCCTCCGCCGGGAGAGGACTGGTTCCGGTTTCCGAACCAGTTTTTCATCCCGATCATGCGCAACGGCACGACTGGCGCCGTCATGGTCCTGTCGCTGACGCTGGAAATGTCCTCGGTCTCGGCGCAGAAGATCGCCGAAAGGGAGCACCGGTTGCGCGATGCACTGCTGAACGCCCTGATGATCGAGGCGAATACGGGCGGCTTCGACGGCAACTTCACCTCGGAAGCCAGTCTTGGACGGTTGCGCAAATCACTGCTGGCGGCGGCGCGAAAAGCCGGCGGACCCGAGATTGCCAGCGTCCTGATCGAGGATATCGCGCGGCAGGAACAGTAGGGACTCTGGCCAAGCCCCATCCCCTCGGGTTAGTTCGGGGCGACCCCAAGAAGGAGCCGCCGGGTGCAGCCGCAGATCACCATCGTCCTGGCCAGCTTCAACGGCGCGCGCTTCCTGCCCGCGCAGCTTGACAGCATCCTTTCCCAGACGCTGACGAACTGGCGGCTGATCGTCTCGGACGATGGCTCGCAGGACGGGACGCAGGCTGTCATCGCCGACTACGCCGGCCGCGCAGATGGCCGGATCACGTTGATCGAGGGGCCGGGCCGTGGCGCGACGGCGAATTTCCTGCACCTGATCCGCAAGGCCGATCCAGCCGGCTGGATCGCCTTTTGCGACCAGGACGATGTCTGGAAACGGGACAAACTGGCGCGCGCGGCCGAGTTCCTGACCGGTCAGGACGGTCCTGCCGTCTATGCCGCCCGCACGACCGTCTGTGACGAGCAGTTGCAGGAATTGGCGCCTGCACCGCATTTTCCCGGCCCCTTCGGGTTTCCAAATGCGCTGATCCAGGCCTGCCTGCCCGGAAACACCACCGTGGCCAACGCCGCCGCGCTGACCATCCTGCAGCACGGTGCGGCTGCCGCAGATGCGGCCGGGATCATTTCGCATGACTGGTGGAATTACCTGCTGTTGTCGGGCGCGGGAGCGCGGATCCATCGCGACGCGGCGCAGGTGCTGTTGTATCGCCAGCATCCGCGCAATGTGATGGGCCGCAACGACACCGCGCGAGCCCGCGCGGCACGGGCCTCAATGCTGTTCGATGGCAGTTTCGCAAACTGGCTGCGCCGCAACCATTCCGCTCTGCTGCCGGCGAAAGACCTGCTCACGCCGGAAAACCGTCAGCTTCTGGATCGTTTCGGCGCGTTTCTGGACGCGCCGGGATATCGCGCGCTGGCGCAGATGCGCAGCATGGGGCTGTACCGCCAGACCCGCGCCGGAACGGCGGCGGTCATGGCGGCTGCGCTGGCGGGGCGGCTGCGCGCCCGGCCAGATCAGCGGTCCTGAGATCGTTCAGGCCAACAGCCGGGCCAGATATCTGCCGTAATCGTTCTTGGCGAAAAGCCGCGCCCGTTCGCGCAACTGGTCGGCATCGATCCAGCCCTGGTTGAAGGCGATTTCCTCGGGACAGCCCGTCTGCAGTCCTTGCCGCTGTTCAAGCGTGCGCACGAAGTTCCCGGCATCCAGCAGGCTGGCATGGGTGCCTGTGTCAAGCCAGGCGAAACCGCGCCCCATCCGCTCGACCGTCAGGCTGCCATCATGCAGATAGGTTTCAAGCAGGGTGGTGATTTCAAGCTCGCCGCGATCGGACGGCTTGACGCTGCGGGCCCGGTCGGGCGCGCTCCCGTCAAGGAAATAGAGCCCGGTCACCGCGTAGTCCGAGGGCGGCACCTGCGGCTTTTCGATGATCTGGCTGACCGCACCTGTATCGTCGAACGCGACCACGCCATAGCGTTCGGGATCGGCCACCCGATAGCCGAAGACCGTCCCGCCCTCGCCCCGCCGGTCGGCGGCATCCAGCAGGATCGGCAGGCCGTGGCCGAAAAAGATGTTGTCGCCCAGAACCATGGCCGAAGGTGCACCCGCCAGGAAATCCTCGGCCAGGATATAGGCCTGCGCCAGCCCGTCGGGCGAAGGCTGGACGATATAGGTGAATTGCAGCCCCCACTGACTGCCGTCGCCCAGCAGGCGCTGGAACTGCGTCTGATCCTCGGGCGTGGTGATGATCGCGATCTCGCGGATGCCCGAGAACATCAGGACCGAGATCGGGTAATAGATCATCGGCTTGTCATAGATCGGCAAAAGCTGCTTCGACACGCCCATGGTGATCGGGTAAAGCCGCGTGCCCGAGCCGCCGGCAAGAATGATCCCCTTGCGCCCGCTGTGAGTTTTGGCCGTCTCGGTCATTGCTGAAGCTCCGTCACTACATTTGCCAGTCCGGCGCGCCAATCCGGGCGCGGGATCGCGAAGTCGCGGGTGATCGCGCCGCAATCCAGCCGCGAATTGCCGGGACGCCGCGCGGGCGTGGGATAGTCGCTGCCCGGAATGTCGATGATGCGGCAGCCAAGCCCCGCCTGCGCCATGATCGCCCGCGCGAAATCCGCCCAGGTCGTGTCGGGCGCGCCCGCGAAATGATAAAGACCGCCCTTGCCCTGCCCGCCCTGCATGGCGGACACCATCCGCAGGCAGGCGGCGGCAATGTCGCCCGCGGGCGTCGGCCCGCCATGCTGGTCGGCGACAACCCGCAGCTCGGGCCGCTCGGCCCCCAGGCGCATCATGGTCTTCACGAAATTGCCGCCATGCGCCGAAAATACCCAGGAGGTGCGCAGCACCGCCCAATGACCGCCAGCGGCGGCGATGCCGCGCTCTCCGGCCAGCTTGGTCGCGCCATAGACGCCAAGGGGGCCGGTGGCGTCATCCTCGCGCCAGGGGCGGTCGCCGCTGCCGTCAAAGACATAATCAGTCGAGATATGCAGGAAGGGCACGCCCAGTTCCGCCGCCGCCCGCGCCATCGCCGCGGGGGCAATGGCGTTCACGGCCTCGGCTAGCGCGGGTTCCGATTCGGCACGGTCGACCGCGGTATAGGCAGCCGCGTTGATGATCGCGCGGGGACGCGCGGCGCGGACCGCCGCCGCGCAGGCATCCGCGTCAGCCAGATCGGCCTCGTCCCGGCCCAGAAAGCGCGCGTCGGGGGCAAGACGCGCCAGTTCGGTCGCGACCTGCCCAGTGCGGCCAAGGACCAGAAGCCCGGTCATGCCTTGCCAAGCCTTTCGCCCACGCCATCGCGGTCCAGCAGCGGGCGCCACCAGCTTTCGTTTTCAAGATACCACTCAACGGTCTTCGCCAGCCCCTCTTCGACCGTGACCGACGGGCGCCAGCCCAGTTCGGTGCGGATGCGGGTCGGGTCGATGGCATAGCGCCGGTCATGGCCGGGCCGGTCGGTGACAAAGGTGATCAGCCGGTCATGCGGCGCGTTCTGCGGGCGCAGGCGATCCATATGGGCGCAGATGGTGCGGACCAGGTCGATGTTCTTCGCCTCGTTCTCGCCGCCGATATTGTAGCTGCGGCCAAGCTCGCCCTTTTCGACGACCAGAAGCAGGGCGTCGGCATGATCCTCGACATAAAGCCAGTCGCGGACATTGCCGCCATCGCCATAGACCGGGATCGGGCGGCCATGCAGCGCGTTCAGGATGACCACCGGGACCAGCTTTTCCGGGAAGTGGAAGGGGCCGTAATTGTTCGAGCAATTGGTCAGGACGACCGGCAGGCCATAGGTCTCGTGCCAGGCGCGGACCAGATGGTCGGACGCGGCCTTGCTGGCGGAATAGGGGCTGCGCGGGTCATAGGGCGTGTCTTCCGTGAACTGGCCGGTTTCACCCAGGCTGCCGAAGACCTCATCCGTCGAGATATGGTGAAAGCGGAACCCTTCGGGCTTGCCCTGCCCCACCCAGAAGGCGCGCGCGGCCTCAAGCAGGTTGTAGGTGCCGGAAATGTTCGTCTCGATGAAGTCGCCCGGGCCGTCGATCGACCGGTCGACATGGCTTTCCGCCGCCAGATGCATGATCGCGTCGGGCTTGTGCGCCGCAAGCACCCGGTCCAGCGCCGCGCGGTCGCGCAGGTCGGCCTGTTCGAACGCGTAAAGCGGGCTGTTCGAGACCGGCGCGACGTTTTCCAGATTCGCCGCATAGGTCATCGCGTCCAGGTTGACGACCTCGTGCCCGCGCCGCACGGCCAGCCGCACCACCGCAGAGCCGATGAAGCCTGCGCCCCCTGTCACCAGAATTTTCATAGTCTCGCCTCGTATTCAAAGGGGCCTTCATAGGTGAAGGGGCTGTCGAAATCGGCAAAGCGGGTCGCGGCGGCGTCCTTGGCCGACAGCAGCGGCGCGCCCGTCAGTGCCCAATCGATGCCGACACTGTCCCATGCGACGGCCCCGTCGCATTCGGGGGCATAATGGTCGGTGCATTTATAGCAGATCTCGGTATCCGGCTCGCGCGTGACGAAGCCGTGCAGGAAGCCCGCAGGAATCCAAAGCTGGCGGCCGTTTTCAAAGGACAGTTCCTCGCCCAGCCACTGCCCATAGGTGGGGCTGCCCTTGCGCATGTCGACCGCGACGTCGAACAGGCTGCCGCGCCCGCAACGCACCAGCTTGCCCTGCGCATGGGGCGGCGCCTGGAAATGCAGCCCGCGCAGCGTGCCGGTGGCAGCAGACAGCGAGTGGTTGTCCTGCACGAATTCCGGCAGGTCGAGCCCAGCCCCGGCCAGCGTCTTGCGGTTCCAGCTTTCCGAGAAAAAGCCCCGCGCATCTCCATGCCGCCGCGGCACGAGGATCAGGACGCCGGGAAGCGCGGTCTGTTCGATCTGCATATGGTCTTGCCTGCGAAACTTGGTGCCTGAACCGTATCGCCCATGTTTTCCCTTCGCACAAGCACCCTCCCCCCGGCGCGACGATCCCCGCCGACAAGATAAAATGCGCGATAACAACCTGCTGGCGAAGGCGGCGCGCGAAAGCCTTCGTTAAGCCGCCCGACCTAGCGTCTGCGCCAACAGATTGCTGCCGAGGCGCCCCCACATGCCGAGCTTTCGTCAAATCGCGCTCATCCTTGGCCCGGCCCCCGGCTTTGTCAGGAACCTGTCGGACCTTCAGGCCATCGACCTGCCCTCGGCCCATGTGCTGGTGGGGGTGACGCATATGGGCGGCGGGATCTCGGCCTATCGGATCACGGCGGCGGACCGCCCGATCACGCTGATCGACACGCGTGCCTTCGGGATTGCGCAGGGATATCTTGACCGCCCGGGGGCCAGCCTTGTGCAGCTTGCAAGCGGTCCGGCAATCTTTGCCCCGGCCTTGCCAACGCGGCGGCGAACGGCATCGGGCTGGGCACGGACGGCGCATTGCGCGGTGGGATCTCGCTTGCCGGGGCTGGCGGGCTTGCCTCGGACCTCACGCAGCTTGGTGCCTTTTCGACCTCGGCTGGACAGTTCCTGGTCTCGGGACGCAATTCCACGACGGCGGTGGATGTCTGGAAGGTGCAGCCGAACGGAAGCATCCTGCATCTGGACGCCGCGGATGCGCTTGCGATCCCCGGCGTCGACCGCGCCGAGTTGAGCGACCTGAAAGTGGTCGGCGTCGGAGACCGGCAGATCCTGCTGACTGCCTCGGGCGCGGGCAATTTCGTTTCGACCCGGTTGATCGAGACGAATGGCACCCTGGGACGCGCGAATATAGTCTGGTCGAACCAGGGGACCGGCATGAATGCGCCGCAGCACCTGGACAGCGTGACCGTGGCTGGCGTGACCTATGTCGTCGTGGGGGCCAGCCAAAGTTCTTCGCTCAGCCTGTTCCGCCTGACCCAGGACGGCGCGCTGATCCCGGCCGACCATATCATCGACGAACTTTCGACACGGTTCAGCCGGGTCAGCGCGCTTGAAACCCTGATGGTGGACGGCCGCGCCTACGTCTTTGCCGGCGGAGAAGACGACGGGATCTCGGTCTTCACGGTGATGCCGGACGGACAGCTGCTGCATCTGGCGACGCTGGCCGATACCAATGATCGCAGCCTGGCTGATGTCTCGGCCATCGCGGCGATGGAGATCGGGGGAAGCATCGCGCTGTTCGTCTCGTCCCGGACCGAGACGGGGATTACCCAGCTCCTGTTCGAACCGGGCCAGATCGGCCAGACAGCCACGGTGGGCGCTGGCCGCCAGAACGGCACCGGGCGCGGCGACCTGCTGCGCGCCTCGGCCGGGACGACACAGATCGTGGGCGGTGCGGGCGACGACATCCTGATTGCGGGGCCGTCGCCCGTCACGTTGACCGGGGGACCGGGCGCGGACATCTTCGTCGCCGCGCCGGTTACGGGAAAGATCCTCATCTCGGACTTCACGCCCGGCACCGACCGGCTGGACCTGTCGGGGCTGGGCATGATCCGCAGCACCTTGCAACTGAGCTTCAGGGTGCTGACCGATGGCATCATGATCACCTTCGGCCAGACACAGATCCAGATCCGCACCGCCGACAAGACCCCGCTGGCAGCCAATTACTTCAACAACGCCCTGTTTCCGGTCGCCCATTACGATCTGGCCGGGATGCGGACCAGCATGCTGGGAACATCGGGCAACGACACCCTGAACGCCGGCGCCTTTGGTTCCACCGGCCACGGGCTGGCCGGGCGCGACCTGCTGAACGGCAATGCCGGCCCCGACCTTCTAAGCGGGGGCGCCGGCGACGACACCATCAACGGCGCCGGGGGCGACGACACCTTGCTCGGCGATTACGGCAACGACCTGCTTATGGGCGGCGCGGGAAACGACCGCATCTCGGGCGGGCTGGATCAGGACACCATCTTCGGCGGCGCGGGCAACGACACGATCATGGGCGAGGTCGGGAATGACATGCTTTACGGCGAATTGGGCAATGACCTGATCACGGACCCTCTGGGCGACAACGCGGTACGGGGCGGCGAAGGCAACGACACCATCACCACCGGAACGGGCCGCGATCGCATCTGGGGCGAGAACGGCAATGACAGCATCAACTCGGGTGCGGGAAACGACCAGATCTGGGGCGGAGACGGTCATGACTGGATTACCGGAGGGACGGGCAACGATACGATCTTCGGTGGCACCGGAAACGACACACTGCTGGGCGCCGACGGAAATGACATCATCGACGGTGGTCCGGGAAACAACAATATCAACGGACAGAATGGGAATGACCGGCTGCTGGGCGGCACCGGAAACGACACCATCATCGGTGGGGCAGGAAACGACACGATCCTTGGCGGCGGCGGGCAGGACACCCTGAACGGTCAGGACGGGAACGATCTGATCCGTGGCGGCGCGGGCAATGACCTGATCCAGGGGCTGACCGGAAACGACATACTTTACGGCGAGGCCGGAAACGACCTCCTGATCGGCGGCGAAGGCAACGACCTGATTCACGGTGACGGCGATTCCGACCGGCTGGATGGCGGCGCGGGAAACGATTCACTTTTCGGCGATGCCGGAAATGACCAGCTTGTGGATCTTTTCGGCCACAATTTCCTGTCCGGGGGCACCGGAAACGATGTATTGCGCGCCGGACCCGGAAACGACCGTCTGCAAGGCGGTCCGGGCAGCGACCATCTGACCGGAGGCGCGGGTGCCGATCTGTTCGTGTTCCGCGATCCCCATGACTATGACCGCAGCCGGGACGTGATCACCGATTTCGCCCACGGTCCGGATCACCTCGACATGGCCGGGCTGGGCCTGCGCTTCATCGGAGAGGCCGAGTTCAGCGCGGCGCGGCAGGTCCGCGCCTATCACAGCGGCTCTGCCATGATCGTCGAGGCCGATCTGAACGGCGACGGACATGCCGACCTGACGCTGCAGCTGAACAGCCTTGCCGCGCTGACGCGGGGCGACTTCCTGCTTTAGCGTTCCAGCATGTCGCGGTGATTGCGTTCAAGCAGCAGCAGCCCGAACAGCAACAGGACGATCGAGATGCCGAAGACATAGAAAGGAGAGACAAATTCGGCGTCGTAAACCGGGTATACGCCCCTTCGCAACTGCGCGATGCAATGCAGGATGGGGTTGAACCACAGGATATGCTGCGCCTCGTAAGGCATCTTGTCGTAAAGGAAAAACACCCCGGATGCGAGGAAAAGCGGGCGCGTGATGATTTGCCAGACCCGTTCCCAGACCGGGAAGGTGGTCAGAAGATAGCAGTTCAGCGTCCCGACTCCTACCGAGATCGCGACGATCATCAACATGCCTTCGAAGAACTCGGCCAGGTTCACCACGATGGGCATCCGATACAGGACAAAGATCCCCCCGATCACGATGGTGATGACCGTCATATGGGTCAGCGTGTTCAGGATGATCCGCGCCAGGATCGCATCAATGAAGGTGACGCTGGGATAGGCAAGGAAGGGACGCGAATAGCGGATGGACGAGGCGACCTTGTTGGTCAGGTCCGAGAACATCGCAAAGGGCAGGAAGCCCGTTGCATAGAACAGGGGAAAGTTTGACCCCAATCCGGGCTTCGCAAGGAACATGCTGAAGATCACCGACAGCAACACGATCCCCAGCACGGGGTCCAGAATCGCCCAGGCATAACCGCCCGCGGACCGGCCATAGGTCGTCGTCATCTCGCGCAGGATCAGCGCGGTCAGGATTCGGGGCATGCGGAAACGCGGTCCGCGACGCACGGGCCGCAGCGGGCTGCGTTGATCTGGGCTTATCTCGGACATTTTAATTGCAAAGACTGGTCTAGACGTATGGCAATATGTATCAACTGCCAGAAAAAGGTAAACCAGCGAAAGCATCCTCTGCCGTGAGCAAGCCCAACAACCCGTCCGATCCCGGTGGCCAAATCGCAAGTGCGGGCAACCTGGCATCGGCAGCGGACAGCCGCACGCAGACAGGTGCCGCACCCGGCGGTGCCGTCAATCGGCCCTTCCAGTCAGCTCCGCGCATCCAGGCGGTCAGTGAAGTTGCACCCGGGCCGACCTCGGCCGGACAGGTGCAACCGATTCCCGTTCGCCCCATGCCGGCCCCGCAGGCCCGGACCCAGGTCCAGGCGCAGCCGGCAGGCGGAGCGGTCAGTCTTCGCCCCAACAGCGCACCGCTGGCCCGACCTTCCGGTCCCTCGCAATCCACCGTTCGCGCCCCTGCAGGCCATGCCCGTCCCCGGCGTCGGCACTGGCTGATCCTGCTGTCATTCCTGCTTCTGGTCGTGCTTCCGGCCGCTTTCTGGGGCTGGTACCTGTGGACCCGTGCGGTCGACCAGTATGTCTCGACCGTCGGCTTCTCCGTCCGCAAGGAGGAAGGCACTCCGTCAATCGAGCTTTTCGGCGGTTTCTCTCCGCTGGGCGGCGGCGGCGGGGCCTCGGACACGGATGTCCTTTACGAATATATCCGCAGTCAGGACATGGTCGAAAAGATCGACGCAAAACTGGACCTGCGTTCGCGCTTTTCGCGCGACTGGCCCAGCGACTTCGTCTTTGCCTTCGACCCCAAGGGCCATGTCGAGGATCTGACGGATTACTGGGAGCGTCAGGTCAAGGTGCTCTACGATACGTCGAGCGACCTGATCACGCTGAAGGTCAACGCCTTCACCGCCGAAGACGCACAAGTGATCGCAGCGGCGGTGTTCCAGGAAAGCTCGGACAAGATCAATGACCTGTCCTCGATCGCGCGGGCAGACGCGACCAAGCTTGCGAAAAGTGAACTCGACAAGGCGCGGGCCGAACTGACCACGACGCGGCAGGCAATGACCGATTTCCGCATGCGCTCGCAGATCGTGGATCCAGAGGCGGATCTGACCAGCCAGATGGGCGTATTGCAGGGGCTGCAGGAGCAGTTGGCCGAGGCTTTGGTCGCACTTGACCTGGCGACTGAAAACGCACGTCCGACCGATCATCGTGTGACACAGGGCAAGCAAAAGGTAGACGCGCTGCGCCGTCTGATCGATGCCGAAAGAAGCAAGTTCGGCAACGCGGCAGCCGGGTCGGATGGCGAAAGCTATTCGCAGCTGGTCGCCCAATATGAAAAGCTGTCGGTCGATCGCGAATATGCGGAAGGTGCCTTCCACGCGGCTCGCGTCGCCTATGAGACCGCACTGGTCGA
The DNA here is from genome assembly GCF_031854425.1 of Paracoccus broussonetiae. Lineage (NCBI taxonomy): Bacteria > Pseudomonadati > Pseudomonadota > Alphaproteobacteria > Rhodobacterales > Paracoccaceae > Paracoccus > Paracoccus broussonetiae. The sequence continues at coordinate 143,164 of NZ_JAVRQI010000001.1, forward strand.
GGCGCGCCGTCAGTCCCGCTATCTTGCAGCGCATATCCAGCCCAAGATCGCGCAAAGTTCGATCGTGCCGAACCGCACCTGGCTGTTCTGCGTCGGCCTGGGCCTGCTTCTGGCAGGCTGGTCGATCCTTGCCCTGATCTATTACAGCATCCGCGACCGCGCCTGAGCATGATCCGGCTGGAAAATCTGACCAAGCTTTACCGGCTGAAAGGCCGCAAGACCTTGGTTGCGAACAATATCAACGCCTTGTTCCCGACTGGGGCCTCGGTCGCACTGCTTGGCCGGAACGGTGCGGGGAAATCGACGCTGCTGCGAATGATCGCGGGCACGGTCTCGCCCACCTCGGGCCGGGTCTATTCCGATGGCACGATTTCCTGGCCCGTGGGCTTCGCCGGCAGCTTTCACAACGAGCTGACAGGCGCGCAGAACGTGCGCTTCGTCGCCCGGATCTATGGTGTCGATACCGACGAGCTGGTCGATTACGTGGCGGAATTCGCGGAACTGGGGCAGCATTACCACCAGCCTTTCGCAAGCTATTCCTCGGGGATGCGCTCGCGCTTGGCAATGGGCACCAGCATGGGGATCTATTTCGACACCTATCTGGTGGACGAGGTGACCAGCGTCGGCGATGCCGATTTCCGGTCGAAGTCGCAGCGTGTCTTCAACGAGCGGATGAAGAAGTCCGGCGCCATCGTCGTCAGCCACTCGATGCCCATGATCCGCGAGATGTGCACCATGGGCGCAGTACTGGATCGCGGGCGGCTGCGGGTCTTTCGCGATCTGGACGAAGCCATCGCCCTGCACGAATCGATCCTGCGCGTGCCGCCCGACGTCGTCGGCGACTGATCAGCTGCCAAGCAGCAGCGCGCCGATTTCCTGGGCGCGCGACGCAACCAAGACGGCATCGCCCACGGATTCGACGTTCAGCCGCACGACAGGCTCGGTATTCGACGAGCGCAGATTGAACCGCCAATCGGCAAATTCCAGGCTGATGCCGTCTGTCTCATCCTTGCGAATCGCCAGCGGCTCGAACTTCGCGACCACGCGGGCGATGGCAGTTGCGGGATCTTCCAGCCGGAAGTTGATCTCCCCCGATGAGGGGAAGGCCGCGATCCTAGCTGCAAGCAGGTCGGCCAGCGAGACGTTCTGAGCGGACAGAAGCCCGGCCACCAGAAGCCAGGGCACCATGCCGCTATCGGCAAAGTGGAAGTCGCGAAAATAGTGATGCGCCGACATCTCGCCGCCATAGATCGCGTCATTCTGGCGCATGGTGCGCTTGACGAAGGCATGGCCGGTCCGGGCCTGCACGGCAATCCCGCCAGCGCGCGCGATCATGTCGCGGGTGTTCAGGACGACGCGCGGGTCATGGACGATCCGCTCGCCAGGATGCTTTTCCAGAAAGGCCGTGGCCAGCAGCCCGACGATATACTCCCCCGGAATGAATTTTCCCGTGCCGTCGAAAAAGAAGCAGCGGTCGAAATCCCCGTCCCAGGCAACACCCAGATCCGCGCCATGCGCCCGGACCGCATCCGCGGTCATCGGCTGGTTTTCCGGCAGCAGGGGGTTCGGAATGCCGTTCGGGAAGCCCGCGTCCGGTTCATGGTTGATCCTGACAAAGCGCAGTGGCGCACCCCGACGCGCAAGCTCGTCCGCGATCGCGTCGAATGCGGGACCGGCCGCGCCATTCCCGGCATTGACCAGCACCGTCATCGGGCGCAGCGCCGTCGCATCGACGAAATCCACCACAGCTGCGGCATAGATGGCCCGCGCCTCTGGAAAGTCGCTGGTGCTGCCCCTGACCCCGATCGGCGCAAACTCACCCGATCGAGCCAGTGCCGCCAGATCCGCGAACTCGGTATCGGGGTCCAGCGGGGCCGCCCCCGGGCCGACCAGTTTCATCCCGTTATAGTCGATGGGATTGTGCGAGGCGGTGACCTCGATCCCGCCATCCGCGCCGAAATGGGCGGTGGCGAAATACATCTCTTCGGTTCCCGCAAGGCCCAGGTCGCGGACATCGGCGCCGCCGTCGTTCAGCCCGCGGATCAGCGCCGCGGCCAGCACAGGCGAGCTTTCGCGGCCGTCTCGGCCCACGATCACCTTGCGCGCGCGCCGCATCTGGGCAAAGGCGCGCCCGATGCGATAGGCGACATCCTCGTCCAGTTCGCTGCCCAGCCTGCCGCGGACGTCGTAGGCCTTGAAGCAGTCGATCCGCCGGGGCGGCAGGGTCTGGGTCGCAGCGGGCATCACGAGGCTCCTTTGATCTGCGATCATGGCTACACCAGCGCGGATGGCTTTGGAATGTCATCCCAAGGATGCAGGTGACGAAAGATGCGGTCCGGGTTAACAAGTCCCAAACCCGAAACGAGGACAGACATGGACAGCAAAGCCCTGATCACCGCCTATTACGCCGCCTTCAACGCGGGCCGTACCGACGAGATGCTGACCTATCTGCATGACGAGGTCGAACATCACGTCAACGAAGGCGGCATCCGGCGCGGCCGCGAGAAGTTCCGCGAGTTCAATGCCCACATGACGTCCAGCTATCGCGAGGAACTGACCGACATCGTCGTCTTCGCCAACGAGGCCGGGGACCGTGCTGCGGCGGAATTCGTCGTGAACGGCATCTATCTGGCCACGGATGAAGGGCTGCCCGAGGCGAAGGGCCAGAAATACGTCCTGCCCGCCGGGGCCTTCTTCACCATCCGCGACGGCAAGATCGCGCGCGTCACCACCTATTACAACCTGGCCGACTGGATGCGGCAGGTTTCCGCGTGATCCGGACCGAGATCCTGACGGGCGATGCGGTCGCGGCGGTGCTGGACGACCTGGCGCGGCTGCGGATCGAGGTCTTTCGCACCTGGCCCTATCTGTATGACGGCGACCTGGACTATGAACGCGACTATCTGAAAGTCTATCAGGCGCCGGGCGCGGTCGTCGTCGCGGCCTATGACGGGGCGCGGATGGTCGGGGCCTCGACCGGCGCGCCGATGGAACACCACGCCGAAGACTTTGCTGCGGCCTTTGCCGGACGCCCCGAGCGGCTGGACGAGATCTTCTATTGCGCGGAATCCGTCCTGCTGCCGGACTGGCGCGGACACGGCCTGGGCCACGTCTTTTTCGACGGGCGAGAGGCGCAGGCGCGCGCGCTTGGCCGCCGCTTCAGCGCGTTTTGCAGCGTGCAGCGCCCCCCGGATCATCCCCTGCGGCCGGCCGATTATCGACCGCTTGATGACTTCTGGCGCAAAAGGGGATATGAGCCCCTTTCCGGCGTCGTCGCGGAGTTCGACTGGAAGGACATCGACGCGCCGGTTTCGACCAAGAAACCGCTGCAATTCTGGATGAAAAGCCTGTGACACGCGAAATCAAGATCGCCGCCGCCGCCTATCATTTCGACTGGTTCGACGACTTTGACGCCTATCGTGCAAAACTGACCCGCTGGGTCGAAGCTGCCGCAGATTGCGACCTGCTGGTCTTTCCCGAATATGGCGCGATGGAGCTTGCCTCGCTTGGGGGCAAGGACGTCGCGTCCAACCTTGAGGCCTCGCTACACGAGGTCGCCCGCCACGAAGCCGCGCGCGACGCGCTGCATGTCGAGCTGGCGGCTGCGCATGGCATCCATATCCTTGCCGCCTCGGGCCCCTACTTCTCGGAAGGGCGTCCGCTGAACCGGGCCGTTCTGTTTGGTCCGGAAGGCCGGATCGGCCATCAGGACAAGCAGATCATGACGCGCTTCGAACGCGACGAATGGAAGGTTCAGGGCGCGCCCGGTCTGCGCGTCTTCGACACGCCGGTCGGCAAGCTGGGCATCCTGATCTGCTATGACAGCGAATTCCCCCTGCTTGCGCGCCAACTGGCCGAAGCCGGGGTCGAGGTCATCCTGACGCCTTCCTGCACCGACACGGTCGCGGGCTTCAACCGGGTGCGGATCGGCGCCATGGCACGCGCGCTGGAAAGCCAGTGCGTCGTCGTCCATTCACCGACCGTCGGCCTGTGTGACTGGAATCCCGCCATCGACGAGAATCGGGGCAAGGCCGCGATCTATGCGCCCTCGGACGGGGTATGGCCCGAAACCGGCATTCTGGCCGAGGGCGAGATGGACCGCGCCGGCTGGGTCAAGGCCCGCATCGATCTGGACAAGGTGCGCCAAAGCCGCGAGGACGGGCGCGTCCTGCCCTTTGCCCATTGGCCCGAGAGCCAGGCCAGCGCGATCATCTGATCGCCCCGGCTCAGGCCGGAGGCGGCTCGGCCTTCGGCTCGGCGGGCACGGCCGCATCGGGTGTCGCGCCCGGCGCGGCGCCCCCTTGTGGGGCAACGCCATCGACGGGCTGGGGCTGGGCCAGGCTGTTGTCGTTCCAGTCGCCCGCCGCGACCTGCCCGGTCGAATAGCGCATCACACCCTGCCCCTGGCGCTTTCCGTCCACAAAATGGCCGGTATAGACATCGCCATTGGCATAGGTGGCGACGCCCTCTCCGTCGATCTCGCCCTCCTTCCAGCCGCCTTCAAAGCGGAACCCGTCTGGCGTGATCAGGCGGCCCTTGCCCTGGCGCAGCCCGGCGACGAACGAGCCGTCATATGTGGTGCCGTCCTGATAGGTCGCCTGCCCCTCGCCATGCCGCTGCCCGTCGCGCCACGCACCGTTATAGACATAGCCGTCGGGATAGGTCATGCGGCCCTGGCCCTCGTTCCGGCCGCGCTTGAAGCCGCCCTCATAGACCAGGCCGTTCGCATATTTCGCCAGCCCCTGCCCCTCGATCACGCCGGCGACCCAGTCACCGTCATAGCTGGAGCCGTCGGGATAGGTGATCAGCCCACGGCCATCTGGCATGTCGGCCTTCAGTGCGCCTTCATAGACCGAGCCGTCGGGATAGGTGATCCGGCCCAGCCCCTCCATCCGGCCTTCGACCCAGTCCCCGGCATAGACATAGCCGTCCGCGCCCGTGAACGTGCCATTTCCCGCGCGCTTGTCACCGCGAAACTCGCCGTCATAGCGGTCACCATTGGCGTACAGTGCGACGCCGCGCCCCTCGCGCTTGCCATTAGCAAAACGCCCCTCAAAGGTGTCGCCCGAGGGCTGGACCAGCTTGCCCTGCCCGGCCATCTGACCCGCGACCCAGCCGCCTTCATAAACCAGCCCGTCGGGCATCTGCAGCCGCCCCTGCCCGGCGCGCAGGTTGGCCTTCATCTCGCCATCATAGGTGGCGCCGTCGGGATAAGTGATCTTGCCGCGGCCTTCCTTGACGCCCTGCTTCCAGTCGCCGTCGAAGCGATAGCCGTTCGGCTGGGTCAGCACGCCCTTGCCGTCATGCAGGGCATTGATGAACCCGCCCTGATAGACCGAGCCATTGGCATAGGTCGCGACGCCCTGCCCGGTAATCTGCCCGTCCAGCCAGTCTCCGTCATAGGTGCCGCCATCGGCATAGGTGATCTTGCCCTTGCCATTCGGCTTGCCCTTGGCAAAACTGCCCTCATAGACCGAGCCGTTCGGGAACTTGGCGCGACCCTGGCCCAGGATTTCGCCATCCAGCCAGTCGCCGGTGTATTCATAGCCGGACGGCAGGCGATACGTCCCGCGCCCATGCTGCTTGCCGTTGCGGAACGTCCCTTCATAGACGCCGCCATCGTCATACTGCTTCGTGATGACGGATTGTGCCCCGGCCATGCCGGTGCCCGTCAGGATGATCGCGCAAGCGAGAAGGGCTGCCTTCATCGGTCCTGCCTCCGCCATTATGCTTCTTTTGCCCCCGTCTACCGCAAGGCCGTGCTCGGCGCAAAGCCCGACTTTTCCTTTGTCGCGGGCTGGCCTATCTACGGGGCCGCATATTCGGAAAGGACCCTGGCATGGCCGAAACGTTCCGCCTTACCCTTGGACAGCTCAACCCGACGGTGGGGGACCTGCCGGGCAACGCGGCCAAGGCCCGGACGGCCTGGCAGGCGGCGCGCGACGCCGGGGCGGACATGCTGGCTTTGCCCGAGATGTTCATCACCGGCTATCAGACGCAGGATCTGGTGCTGAAGCCCGGCTTCACCCGCGACGCCATGGCCGAGATCGAGACCCTGGCGCGCGACTGCGCCGAGGGGCCGGCCATCGGCATCGGCGGCCCGCTGGCCGAAGGCGACCGGCTTTACAACGCCTATTGGATCCTGGCCGGGGGCAAGGTCGTGGCCCGCGTGTTGAAGCATGTTCTGCCGCACAAGCAGCTTTTCGACGAATGGCGGCTGTTCAACTCGGGCCCGGTCAGCGGCCCCTATCGCATCGGGCCGCTGCGCATCGGCAGCCCGATCTGCGAGGATGCCTGGTGGCCCGAAGTCACCGAAACGCTGGCCGAGACCGGGGCCGAAATCCTGCTGGTGCCGAATGGCAGCCCCTATCACCGGGGCAAGCTGGACTTGCGCATGGGCCACATGGTCGCCCGTGTCGTCGAAAGCGACCTGCCGCTGATCTATCTGAACTCGGTCGGCGGGCAGGACGATCAGGTCTATGACGGGGCCAGCTTCATCCTGAATCCCGGCCCAGATGGCGGGGCGGTCAAGGTGCTGCAATTGTCGCCCTTCGACGAGATGGTCGAGCATGTCGATTTCCAACGCACGCCCGATGGCTGGCGCGCCGTTCCGGGGCAACTGGATCACCAGCCCGACGAATGGGAACAGGATTACCGCGCCATGACCGAGGGACTGCGCGACTACATGCGCAAATCCGGCTTCCGCAAGGTGGTGCTGGGCATGTCGGGCGGCATCGATTCGGCGCTGGTCGCCACGATCGCCAGCGATGCCGTCGGCGCCCAGAATGTGCGCTGTGTGATGCTGCCCAGCGAATATACCTCAAAGGAAAGCCTGGACGATGCCGCCGATTGTGCCCGTCGGCTCGGCGCACGACTGGATACCGTCCAAATCGACGGCGCGCGCGATGCGGTCGGGGACGCGCTTGCCCACCTGATGGCAGGCACGACGCCCGACATCACCGAAGAGAACATCCAGTCGCGCCTGCGCGGCGTCATGCTGATGGCGATTTCCAACAAATTCGGGGAATTGCTGCTGACGACCGGCAACAAGTCCGAGGTCGCGGTCGGCTATGCCACGATCTATGGCGACATGGCGGGCGGCTACAATCCGATCAAGGATCTTTACAAGACCCGCGTGTTCCAGACCTGCCGCTGGCGGAACGCGAACCACCGCGACTGGATGATGGGCCCGGCGGGCGAAGTCGTGCCGCCGCGCATCATCTCGAAGCCGCCTTCGGCCGAACTGCGTCCCGACCAGAAGGACGAAGACAGCCTGCCCCCCTATGAAGTGCTGGACGCGATCCTTGAGGGACTGGTCGAAAAGGATCTGTCGCTGAAGGACCTGGTTGCGCAGGGCTTCGAGCCCGAGACGGTGAAGCGGGTCGAGACGTTGCTTTATGGCAGCGAATGGAAACGCTTCCAGTCCGCGCCCGGCCCGCGCATCTCGACCAAGGCCTTCTGGCTTGACCGCCGCTATCCGCTGGTCAATCGCTGGCGCGACCGCCTTTAGGGGCGGGACGCGTCAGACGACGACTTCCATCGGCGCCTGCTCGCCCGTGCCGAAGACGCGGCGATAACGCTCGACCTCGTCGCGGGGGCCGGTCGCCTTTTCCGGGTTGTCCGACAGCTTGACCGTCGGGCGCCCTTCGGCCGCGACCGCCTTGCAGACCAGCGAAAAGGGCGCAAGCCCGTCGCCCGGCACCAGCCCGCGCAGATCGTTCGTCAACAGCGTGCCCCAGCCGAAGCTGACCTTGGCCCTGCCCCGGAAACGGTGGAACAGCTCCTCGATCCTTTCGACATCCAGCCCGTCCGAGAAGATGATCAGCTTTTCGCGCGGATCCTCGCCCCGGCTTTTCCACCAGGCGATGGCGGTTTCGGCCCCGACGGCGGGATCGCCGGAATCGATGCGGATACCGGTCCACTTGGCCAGCCAGTCGGGTGCCTTGGCCAGGAACGACTCGGTCCCATAGGTGTCGGGCAGGATGATGCGCAGGTTGCCCTCGTGCTCTTCGTGCCAATCCGCCAGCACGCGATAAGGGGCCTGGCGCAGCTCATCTTCGGTATCGGCAAGCGCGGCATAGACCATGGGCAGTTCATGGGCGTTGGTGCCGATGGCCTCGATGTCGCGGCGCATGGCGATCAGGCAGTTCGAGGTGCCGATGAAGCGCTCATCCCCCAGCCCCTCGATCATGGCCTGCACGCACCAGTCCTGCCACAGGAAGCTGTGCCGCCGCCGCGTGCCGAAATCGGCGATGCGCAGCTCTGGTCCAAGCTCGCGCAGCCTTTCGATCTTTTCCCACAGCCGCGTCATGGCACGGGCGTAAAGCACCTGCAGTTCGAACCGGCCCATTTCCTTCAGGATCGCGCGCGAGCGCAGCTCCATGATGATGGCCAGCGCGGGAATTTCCCACAGCATCACCTCGGGCCACTTGCCTTCGAAGGTCAGCTCGTATTGCCCATCCCTTTTTTCCAGGTGATAGGCCGGCAGGCGCAGATTCTCGAGAAACTCCATGAAGTCCGGGCGGAACATCTGGCGCTTGCCGTAAAAGGTATTGCCGCGCAGCCAGGTGCTTTCGCCCCGCGCCAGGGACAGCCCGCGCACATAGTCAAGCTGCTCGCGCAGCTCTCCCTCGTCGATCAGCTCGGCCAGCCGGACTCGGGTCGTGCGGTTGATCAGGCTGAAGGTGACGTTCGTGTCGGGGCTGTTGCGAAACACCGACTGGCACATCAGCAGCTTGTAGAAGTCGGTGTCGATCAGGGATCTGACGATCGGGTCGATCTTCCATTTGTGGTTATAGACCCGCGTCGCGATATCGACCGTTGGCGTCATCATATCAGGCTGATCCCCGCTTCGCGCATCTTGATCCGGGCCGTCTCGCGCGAGCCGTTCAGGTCGATGGCCCGCGTCGCATCCTCGATCACGGTGACTTCAAAGCCCTGATGGATCGCGTCCAGCGCCGACCATGCCACGCAGAAGTCATGCGCCAGGCCAACGAAGTACAGTTTCTCAAGGTTGCGTTCCCGCAGATATCCGGTCAGCCCGGTCGGCGTCCGGCCGTCATTCTCGAAAAAGGCGGAATAGCTGTCGATCGTCGGGCGAAAGCCCTTGCGGATCACGGTTTCCGCGCGCGAGCGGTCCAGCCCCGGATGGAATTCCGCGCCGGGCGTCCCGATGACGCAATGCGCGGGCCACAGCACTTGCGGGCCATAGGGCATCTGGGTCAGGGAAAACGGCATCGCGCCGGGGTGGTTGTCGGCAAAGCTGGTATGGCTGGCAGGGTGCCAGTCCTGCGTCAGGATCACGCTGTCGAAATCCGCCATCATCTCGTTGATCGGGGCGACGATCTCGTCCCCCCCTGCGACAGCCAGCTTTCCGCCGGGACAGAAATCGACCTGCAGATCGACCACGATCAGGGTTTTTGTCATTGGGGCCCCCTCCTCTTTTCACGTTGTCGTAGGGTCCTGCCGGGGGGGCGTCAATGCCGACGGGTTGAATGGCGCGCAAAGCGGACTTAATCCCTGCGCATGATGATCGTCGCAGCACTTTACCATTTCACCCGCTTTTCCGACCCCGCAAGCCTGCAGGGGCCGCTGGCGAAACTTTGCTGTTCGCTGGGGGTCCGTGGCACCCTGCTGCTTGCCCCCGAGGGGATCAACGGCACCATCGCGGGCACCCGCGAAGGTATCGACGCGGTCCTGGCGCATATCCGCGCGTTGCCCGGATGCGCGGCGCTGGACTGGAAGGAAAGCCCCGCGCAGACCATGCCCTTTGGCCGGATGAAGGTCCGTCTGAAGCGCGAGATCGTGACCATGGGCCAGCCCGATGTCGACCCGCTCGCCTCGGTCGGGCATTATGTCGAGGCAAAGGACTGGAATGCGCTGATCAGCGACCCCGATGTCGCCGTGATCGACACCCGCAACGATTACGAGGTCGAGATCGGCAGTTTTTCCGGCGCCGTCGATCCGGGAACGAAGACCTTCCGCGACTTCCCGGACTGGTGGCGCGAGAATGCGCACCGCTTTCACAACAAGCGCATCGCGATGTTCTGCACCGGCGGCATCCGCTGCGAGAAATCGACCAACTTCCTGCTGGGCGAAGGCGTCCCCGAGGTCTTTCACCTGAAGGGCGGCATCCTGAAATACCTTGAGGATGTCCCCGAGGCCGAAAGCCTGTGGCAGGGCGAATGCTTTGTCTTCGACAAGCGCGTCAGTCTGGGTCACGGGCTGAAACCCGGGCAGCACGAACTGTGCCACGCCTGCCGCCGCCCGCTTTCCCCCAAGGATCGCGACCACCCGGACTATGAGGAAGGCGTGTCCTGCCACCGCTGCGCATCGGAATATGACGAGGCAGACCGCGCCCGCTTCCGCGAACGGCAGAGGCAGGCGGATCGGGGCGAGTGCTTCGGCGAGGGGTGATCCGCCTGCGGCGCGTCCAAAGGGGTTGGGGCCGGTCGGAACGACCGGCCCGCAAACCTTATTTCACCTGACCCAGACGGCCCGCGGCGATTGCGGCCATGTTCAGGATGTCGTTGACCGATGACCCGGTCGAGCAGATCTGGATCGGCTGCGGCACGCCGGTCAGGATCGGGCCGATCACCGTCGCGCCCGCGACCTCTTGCAGCAGCTTGACCGAGATCGAGGCCGAATGGCGCGCCGGCACGACCAGCACGTTCGCCGGGCCGGTCAGGCGCGAGAACGGGTATTTCGCCGCCTGCGACGGGTTCAGCGCCACATCGACGGTCATCTCGCCCTCATATTCGAAATCGACCTTGCGGGCATCCAGCACCTCGGTCGCATGGGCCATCTTCACAGCGCGCTCGCTGACCGGATAGCCGAAGTTCGAGAAGGACAGGAAGGCGACCCGCGGGTCCAGACCCAGCCCGCGCGCGACATGGGCGCCACGGGTGGCGATGTCGGCCAGATCCTCGGCCTCGGGCCATTCATGGACCAGCGTGTCGCCCATCAGGATGACCCGGCCCTTGTGCAGGACCGCCGTGATGCCGACCGCACCATCCGCCGGGGTCACGTCGAAAACCCTGCCGATCTGCGCCAGCACATGCGCGTTCTTGCGCGTGGCCCCCGTCACCAGCCCGTCGCCATGCCCATGCGCCAGCATCAGCGCGGCAAAAACGTGGCGGTCGCGGTTGGCCAGCTTGTTGATATCTTCGCGGTCCAGCCCCTTGCGCTGAAGGCGCGCGTACAGCGTCTCGTGATACTGGTCGAGATGGCGCGAGTTCGAGGCGTTGACGACCGTGATCTCGCGCACCGCATCGCCCATGCCTGCGGCTTCCAGCTTTTCCTTGACGTCGGCTTCGCGGCCCACGACCAGCGATTGGCCCATGCCGCCACGCTGCCAGGCGACGGCGGCGCGCAGCACGCGGGGATCGTCACCCTCGGCAAAGATCATGCGCGCCTGCGCCTGACGGGCGCGGGCGTGGATACCCTGCAGGACGGCGGCGGTCGGATCCATCCGGGCCTTCAGCGACTGGACGTACCCTTCCATGTCGATGATCGGGCGGCGGGCGACGCCGGTTTCCATTCCCGCCTGCGCAACGGCGGGCGGCACGACATGGATCAGCCGCGGATCGAAGGGCGTCGGAATGATGTAGTCGCGGCCGAATTGCAGCTTGCGACCATAGGCCACCGCCACCTCGTCCGGCACGTCCTCGCGCGCCAGCGCGGCCAGTGCCTGCGCGCAGGCGATCTTCATCTCGTCATTGATGGCGCGTGCGTGGATGTCCAGCGCGCCGCGGAACAGATAGGGAAAGCCCAGGACGTTGTTCACCTGGTTCGGATAGTCCGAGCGCCCCGTCGCCACGATCGCGTCGGGGCGGACTTCATGCGCCTCTTCCGGGGTGATCTCGGGATCGGGGTTCGCCATCGCGAAGATCACCGGGTTCTCGGCCATCGACATGACCATGGCCTGCGTCACCGCGCCCTTGGCGGAGACACCCAGGAACACGTCGCAGCCCTTCATCGCCTCGTCCAGCGTGCGCAGGTCGGTCTTCACCGCATGGGCCGATTTCCACTGGTTCATGCCCTCGGTGCGACCCTGATAGATCACGCCCTTGGTGTCGCACATGATGCAGTTTTCGTGCCGCGCGCCCATGGACTTGAGCAGTTCCAGACAGGCGATCCCGGCAGCGCCCGCGCCATTCAGGACGATCCTGACGTCCTCGATCTTCTTGCCCGACAGTTCCAGCGCATTGATCAGCCCCGCCGCGCAGATGACCGCGGTGCCGTGCTGGTCGTCGTGGAAGACGGGAATGTCCATCAGCTCTTTCAGGCGCTGCTCGATGATGAAGCATTCCGGCGCCTTGATGTCTTCAAGGTTGATCCCGCCGAAGGTCGGCCCCATCAGCCTGACCGCATTGATGATTTCGTCCGGGTCCTCGGTATCCAGCTCGATGTCGATGGCGTTCACGTCGGCGAAGCGCTTGAACAGCACCGCCTTGCCTTCCATCACTGGTTTCGAGGCCAGCGCGCCAAGATTTCCAAGACCCAGGATCGCGGTCCCGTTCGAGATGACGGCGACCATGTTGCCCTTGACGGTGTAGTCATAGGCGGTTTCGGGGCGCGCGGCGATCGCTTCGACCGGAACGGCGACCCCCGGCGAATAGGCCAGCGACAGGTCGCGCTGGGTGGCCATCGGGGTCGAGGCGACGATATCGTATTTGCCCGGCCGCGGTTCAAGGTGATAGGCCAGCGCCTCCTCGGGCGTGATCCTGGACCGGCGGGGGGTGTTGTCGTCGCTCATGCGATGTCCTCCTGATTTTTCGCCTCCTTAACGGAGCGTCAGGCCGGGCAGAAGAGCATAAAATTGCTGCAATGCAGCCAGAATCAATGCAGCAGCGCAGCGGAAATGACGTCGCGATGCATCATCAACGCGGTGCAGCCCCCCGCGACCGCCAGCGCGGCCATGACCAGATCGTGGCGCGGATCCCAGGCCTGATGCCGCCGCGCCAGCCAGACAGAAACGGGATAGCACGCCAACTGCGCCAGCGCTTGCCCGGCCAGCATCCCGGTCAGCCCATAGAGCCAGGCCCCGACCAGCACGAGCGCGAAATACACCAGGGCGCGGCTGGATTGCAGCACGAAGAAGCCGCGGGAATCCCCCGCCGCAAGCGCCGCGCATTCATAGTTCAGCGGGATCACCAGCAGCATCTGGATGCAGGCGATGGCAACCAGGATGCCCCCCGCCCTTTCATAGCGCGCATCATACAGGTGGTTGACGAGCCAGGGGCCGATCAGCGCCAGCGTGATCGCAAGCAGCACAAGCACCAGGGTGAAAACCGCGCGCACGCGCATCAGGGTGCGCCGGTTCTCGGCGCTTTCGCCCGGCGGGTGCTCGCGATAGACCGAGATGAACAGCCGACCCGACATCGCCGTGCCCAGGACGGCCGGCACGGTCGCCAGGAACTGCCCGATATTGTAGATCCCCAGATGGTCCAGCGTCAGCACGCGGCCCAGCACCAGCCGGTCGCCCTGGAACAGCAGGTAGCCGCAGATCGTGCTGAAGAAGATCCACTTGCCGAATTTCACGATCTCGTCGCGGGCGGCCTTTTCCATGCGGAAGCGGTCGATATGGCCCGGCAACATGTAGTGGAACATGGCAAGCTGGACGAAGGCACCCAGTACGTTGCCCCAGACCAGCGCCCAGACGTTGCGCAGGATCAGCGCCGCCACGATGGTGATCAGGATGCCGATCAGCTGGTTCGACAGCTCCAGCATCGTCAGGCGACCGACACGCAGATGGCGCGCGGCGGTGTCGATGCGGGTCGGGAAAAAGCCCCCCACCACCATCGAGATGGCCGCAGTCGGAAACACCCAGGCAAAGGCCGGCGCGTCATAGAACAGCGCGAGCGGCCAGGCAAAGATCACCGCGGCCCCGAAGATGATGAAGCCGCGGACCACCTTGATCGTCCAGGCCGTATCCAGAAAGGCGGGGTCGTCGCCCCGCTTGCTTTGCATGATCGAGGGGCCAAGCCCCATGTCGCTGAACATGCTGAGCCCGATCAGGAAGCTGGAGACCAGCGCCATCAGCCCGAAATCATCCGGGCTGAGGATCCGGGTCAGCACCAGGTTCGACGCCAGCCGCAGGATCTGGCTGACCCCGAAATTCGCGACCGACCACGCCCCTGTGCCCATCGCGCGCGCGGCGAAGCTTTTGGTCTTGGGTTCGACCCCGGCGGCGGGGGCAGCGGCCCCGGCCGCTCCGCCCTCGTCGGTCATGAGCCCAGCCTCTCCGTCCCGGTCGAGACCATGCCGGGCGACGGCAGGCCCGGTATCTTGCCGATCAGCCACAGCGCCACGAACAACCCCACCACAAGCAACACCGCCATATACACGATCTTCAGACGCGCGATGCGGATTTCGCGGCGACTGGGACGATAGGTAAGTGATACCACGGGTTGGGTGCCGGTTGCGCGCGCAAACTGGCTGCTGCGGCGCAGGACGGGGTTGAGAAGCTCCAGCGCAAAGGCAAGGCCGAACGAGGCGGCGAAGGTCGCGAACAGCCCCAGAACCGCGCTTTTCTTGCGGTTCGACATGGCCGCGTATTCCGGCGGCAGGGCGCGTTCCAGCAGCACGAAGCGCTCGGCCTGGTCGTTGTCCATCAGCATCTGCTGGGTTTCGACCTGGGCAAGCTGGCGCGAGATTTCAGCGTAGCGATCCTGCAAGCGGCGCTGTTGGCGGGTCATGTTCTCAAGATCGTGGGCGATCTGCGGCATCTCGGCGCGCGCCTTCTCGATCTCTTCGCGGCGGTGCTGGATCGCCTGTTTCTGCACGTTAAGCTGCCGAAGCTGCTCGTCCAGCAACTGCATGTGCTGGCGCACCATGTCCGACACCGCCTGCCCGCCCGAATTCAGCCGCTTCAGGCTTTCCTCAAGCCGCTTGATCTCGGGGTGCTCGGGGGCAAGGGTCCGGCGCGCCTGTGCCAGTTCAACTTCGGCGCTGCGGATCTGCTGGACCAGCGAGGCCGAGGATCGTCCGTTGTTGTCCGCGCTGCCCGTCTCCAGCGTCAGCTGGTCGCGCTGCAGGGCCATGATCTCGCGGTCGAGGCTGTTCTCGGCCTCGTTCAGCTGGGTCGATTCGGACTGGATGTATTCCTGCGAACTGGGCAGCGCGTCTTCGTTCTTGGAACTGAACTCGGCCAGCTGGCGGTCGGTATCGGCAAGCTCGGCGCCAAGCCGGGTTTCCTCGGTCGTCAGGTATTGGCGGGCCTCGGTGATCCGGGCCTGACGGTTCTCGCGGTCGCGGTTGACCACGCTGTCGGCGAAATCGTTGGCGATCGCCGCCGCCATCTCGGGCGTCCCGGCCTGCGAAGTGATGACGATCGCGGCCAGAGACATGCGCGATTCCGATGAAACGCCCGGCGTGGTGATGCTTTCGATCCGGGTCGAGACGCGCACCGCCGCGATCTTGTCGCTTTCGCTCAGGCCGGGCGTGTCCTCGAACAGGTGCAGACGGTGGATGACGTCAAGGATGTTGGTGCGCGCCATCAGCCGCTGCTCGATCAATTGCACCCGGCGCGAGGCCGGAAGCGAGGCGTCGCCGCCCCCGTCGATGGCCGCCGGGGTCTCGATCTGGATCACGGCCGAGGATTGATAGACCCGCGGCGAGGTCACGATCTTGTAGAACGAGACAAGATTGCCCAGCACGATGATGGTCAGCACCAGCGGCAGGCGCCGCCATATCATCGAGACGAGGTCCGGCAAGGATTGAATTGGTCCCAAAGCTGGTATCCCTGTCTCGTCTAGTCGTCGGATTTGTTCAGGACGACACCCATGATCGGGGGCATGTCCTGCAAGAGTCGGGTCGCCTCGGCCATGTCCGCGGCGGTTCCCTTGCGGCCATCCGCGATCAGCAGGACCGCATCTGCCAGCGGCAGCGCCGCAAGCGCGCTGTCCCCGCCCAGAAGCGCGGCGACATCCATGATCTCGATCGCCTGCGGCGCATGGGCGGCGAAGCTTTTCAATGCCACCGCGAAATCGGCATCCTGCAAAATCTCGGCCGCATCCGCCTCGGGGGATTCCGGCGCGACGACGGACAGGTTCGGCGCCTCATCCACGATCGAGAGCAGGTCCCCGAAGGACCGCTTCTGGCGCAGCATCTCGGACATGCTGTCGGCGCCCGGGATCCCCAACCGGCGCGAGACCTGCGGATCGGCCAGGTCAAGGTCGATCAGCATCACCTGGGTATGCTTCTGGCGCGCCATGGCCACTGCCAGGTTCACCGCGACGAAGGTGCCGCCTGCACCGGGCGTCAGCGGCACCACCGCCAGACGCCGCCACTGGTGCTTGCGCATCTCGCGCAGGACGCGGGTGCGCAGCAGGTTAAAGCGCGCGGCTTCGGCCTTGGCGTGCTTTTCGTCGTCGGCGGTGCGGGCAGCCTCGCGCCGTATGAACTTGCTGGACACGTGCTGGCCGGGCGGGCGGGCGACTATGGCCCGCGTCTGCGGGCTGTCCTGCGTCTTTCCTGTCTCGGCCTGCAAACTGTGGCCCCTCTGCCGCTGGTAAATCATCCCCGCCAGACCCTGCCCTGAGGCCGATGACTAAGGCGTCAGCGCCATGCTAACGTCCCGCTCATGAACCCGACAACTGAAATCACGCCCCCCGGTGGCTATTACAACCAGAACGGCGCGGCTGTTCTGCCACAGCAGGTCGTCGCCATCGCCATTGGCCGGAACGAGGGCGAGCGGCTGATGCGCTGCCTGCGCTCGCTTCTGCCTCAGGTTGACCGCGTCATCTATGTCGATTCGGGGTCGACCGATGGCAGCGCCCTGCGCGCCGCCGAACTGGGGGCCGAAGTCGTGCAACTGGACATGGCGACGCCCTTCACCGCCGCGCGCGCCCGCAATGCCGGGGCCGCGCGCGCGCCGGACGCCGCCTTCCTGCAATTCGTCGATGGCGATTGCGAGGTCGAGACGGGCTGGATCGCGCATGGGCTTGCCGCGCTTCTGGCCGAACCGCGACTGGGCGTCGTTGCCGGTCGACGGCGCGAACTGCACCCCGAGGCGTCGATCTATAACCGCATCTGCGACGTGGAATGGAACACGCCCATCGGTCCGGCACGCGCGGTCGGTGGGGACATGCTGGCGCGCGGCGCGGCGATCCGCGAAGTCGGCGGCTTCGATCCCGGCCTGATCGCCGGGGAAGAGCCCGAGATGTGCCTGCGCCTGGCGCGCGCCGGATGGGGCATCCGCCGGCTGGATGCGCCGATGACCATCCATGACGCCGCGATGACGCGGCACGCACAATGGGCGCGGCGAGCGCGCCGGTCGGGGCATGCTTTCGCCGAGGTCTCGTGGCGCCATCGCGCCGGGCCCGAGGGCTTCTGGAAGCGCGAGACCCGGCGCCCGCTGTTCTGGGGCGTCGCCCTGCCGCTGATCATCCTGGCCTGCGCCTTGCTGACGCCCTGGGCCTGGCTTTTGCTGATGGCCTATCCGTTGCAGATCGCGCGGATGGCGCTGCGCGACCCGCTGCCACGGGACCGCTGGACACGCGCCGCATATACCCTGCTCGCCAAGTTCCCCGAGGCGCGGGGCGTGATTGAATTCCACCTCCGCCGACTGGTCGGTCGGCGTTCCGGGCTGATCGAATACAAATGAACGCGTGCTCTGTCCTGATCCCGGCGCATGACGAGGCGGGTTATATCGATGCCTGCCTTGCCGGCCTTCTGTCGCAGGACCATGCCGGCCCGCTGCAGGTGATCGTCATCGCGAACGGATGCCGCGACGACACCGCCGACCGCGCGCGCGCGCGCATCCCCGATTTCGCCGCCCGTGGCTGGGTCCTGCAAGTCGAGGAACTGGCCCAAGGTGGCAAGATCGGCGCGCTGAATCACGGAGACGCCTGCGCCGCGCCCGGAATCCGCATCTATCTGGACGCCGACATCCGCCTGTCCCCCGGGCTGGTATCGGGGCTGGTCCGGGCGCTGGACGTTCCCCAACCACGCTATGCCGGCGGACGGCTAGTCGTCGCCCCGGCGCGCAGCGCGGTCTCGCGCCGCTATGCCCGCTTCTGGCAAAAGCTGCCCTTCGTCGCGCAGGGCGTCACGGGTGCGGGCCTGTTTGCCGTCAATCCCGCCGGCCGGGCCCGCTGGAGCGAGTTTCCGCAGGTCATCTCGGACGACACTTTCGTGCGGCTGCAATTCGACGAAGCCGAGCGTATCCTTGTCGATGCCCCTTACGATTGGCCCATCGTCGAAGGCTTCGGCCCCCTGGTCCGCGTCCGCCGTCGCCAGGACAAGGGCGTGGCCGAGATCGCTGAGCGCTATCCCGAACTTCTGGCCCATGCGGGTCATACCCGCCCCGGCCGATCCGAAATCGCCCGCCTTGCCATTTCTGATCCATTCGGTTTTGCAACCTATACGGCAGTTGCCCTTGCGGTGCGGCTGGGGCGTAACAACCAGGAATGGGCGCGCGGACGTTAGCGCAAAGAATCACTTGGCTTGGGAATTACGGCGGCGTCACGCGGCGTTCACATCAACTTCCGGCTGCAATCACGAACCAGGGGCCATTGTGCAGCCGATAGCGACTTCCGCGTCCGAAATTGCGCCGCAAGTCATTGGATTCCAATAAACCTATCCTTTTGGGCAGGACGGCGTTTCGATCTAGTTTTATTAAAAGGCAAGGCTATACTGCCAGTGTCCCGTTTAATGTGCCCTTGTACCGATTACAGTAGGTTAACGAATGCAGCGCACCGTCGACTTTTCTTCATCTGATTTGAATTCCTGTTCATCGGTGCTGCAGAATCTGCAAGGCACCTCGGTTGAACCTATCGGAACCCGCTCGTTTTACGCCCGTTTCGTAAAACGTCCGCTCGACCTTCTGGCGATCCTGGTTTCATCCCCGATCGTCATTCCCGTGGTCACCATCCTTGCCCTTGTCATCCTGATCCAGGGCGGGAAACCTTTCTATACCCAGATGCGCGTCGGCCAGTCCGGCCGCAGCTTCCGCTTGTGGAAACTGCGCACGATGGTCCCGAATGCCGATGCGCGTCTGGCCGAATATCTGGCCACCGATGCGGAGGCCAAGGCGGAATGGGACTCGACCCAGAAGCTGAAGAAGGATCCGCGCATCACCAGCTTTGGCCGTTTCCTGCGCAAAAGCTCGCTGGACGAACTGCCGCAGCTGTGGAACGTCCTGCTTGGCGACATGAGCGTCGTCGGCCCGCGTCCGATGATGCTGGACCAGGCTCCGCTGTATCCCGGCGCGGACTACTACTACCTGCGTCCCGGGGTCACCGGGCTCTGGCAAATCTCGGATCGCAACGACAGCACCTTTGCCGCCCGGGCGACTTTCGATGCGCATTACGCCGCCGGGTTGAGCCTGCGGGGCGATCTGTCGATCATCACGAAAACGGTCGGGGTGGTTCTGCGCTGCACCGGCTACTGACCGGCACCAACAGAAAAGCGCGTCAGCCGTGGCTCACGCGCTTTTCGTTCAATTCTGCGCAGCGAAATCTGCGCCATGCCACGAACAGGGTCGCCGCGGTGCCGCTGAGGGAATAAAGCAGCAGCGCCGACCAGAACGACAGGCCAAGGACAACAGTCCCGCCGATCGTGCAGATCGCGGCAATTGCAACTCCAATGGCTAGCACTCCGCTCAGCTCAACCTCCACTTGCTCTGGGCTCTACGATACCAATACTCCCAATTGATCGGAGAATCGCCAAGCTTTTATTCCACCGCAGCGGATGAAAGGATCAATTTCGCTCAACTAAGCGTAATGATAGGCGCAATCCGGCCCAAAAGGTAACATGGCACCATCCAGCTTGCGGAACTGAGTTTGAAAAAGGCCAAGACGCTGCGAATCGGTTATCTCGTCAACACCTATCCCCGCCCCTCGCACAGCTTCATCCGGCGCGAGATTGCGGCGCTGGAGGCCGAGGGTCTTCATATCCACCGTTTCGCCATGCGGGGCGACCCGGATGCCCTTGCGGACGCAAAGGACCGTGCCGAACATGAGCGGACCGAGCGTGTCCTGGAAATCGGCGGATCGCGGCTGCTGACCGGCATGATCGCGGGAATGGCGGCGGATTGGCGCAAGGCCGGGCGCGTGCTTGCCTTGGTCCGCAGCCGTGTGGCGGCCGGGGAATCCAGCCTTGCCCGGCAACTCATCTATCTGGCCGAAGGGGCACGGATCGCCCGACGTGCGCGAGAGCTGGAACTTGACCACATCCATGTCCATTTCGCCACAAACTCGGCGCGGGTGGCGACCTATGCCCATCTTCTGGGCGGGCCGGGATTCAGCCTGACCATCCACGGGCCCGAGGAATTCGACAACGCCACCGCGCTGGATCTTGGCGGCAAGCTGGCCATGTCGCGATTTTGCGCCACCGTCAGCAGCTTTGGCCGGGCGCAGATGCTGCGTTGGGCGGCGCCCCAGGACCTCGACAAGCTTCACGTCGTCCATTGTGGTCTGGATCTGGATCGGTCCGATGATCCGCCGCCCTTGCCTGAGGGCCCCCTGCACCTGGTCGCGGTGGGCCGCTTTGCCGAGCAGAAGGGGTTCGGCCTGCTGATCCGCGCCTTTGCTCAGGCATTGGACGCCAATCCCCAGATTCGCCTGTCACTTGTCGGCGACGGAGAGTTGCGCGGCATGATCGAAAGCGCCATCGCCCAGCACGGGATGGGCAATTCCGTCCGCCTGCTCGGCTGGCAGGATCAGGCGGGTGTCCGGGCAGCGGTCGATTCCGCCCATGCGCTGGTCACCCCCAGCTTTGCCGAAGGACTGCCCGTGGTCATCATGGAGGCGATGGCCCGCGCGCGTCCCATCATCTCGACCTATATCGCGGGCATCCCCGAACTGGTCCGGTCCGGACAGGAGGGGTGGCTTGTTCCTGCGGGCGATGCTTCGGCGCTGGCTGATGCGATGCTGGATGCTGCAGCGGCCTCTCCCGAAACGCTGGAACGGATGGGGCAATCCGCACGCGCGCGCGTCGCGGCGCGACATGACATCCGCGATTCGGCGCGGCAATTGATCGAATTGTTCACCCAGGCCACAAGCTGACGGCCAGATAATGACCGGCGATGCGCCCCCAGCGCGCCCCGATCAGGCGGTCGCCCAGGCAGGCGCGCACCCTGCCCCGCCGGATCACGGCAGGAACCTCGCTGAAATCAAGCAGACGCCCCGTCAATGGGAACTGGGCCTTGAACATCGCCTCTTTCACGCAAAAGGCCAGCAGTGGATCACCGCAATCGCTGCGAAAGGGCGCAACGACCTCGGCCAGTCCGGGGGGCGGCGTGCGGTGCATCGTCTCGACGTCGACACCGACCCAAGGACCACCGGGTGGAGCGGCGATGGCCACGCAATATTCCCCGCCATGGGACAAGCTGGCGCGGATGCCGGACGGCAGGTCCGGACGTCGATCCGGGCGCATGGCAATCGGCTGCTGGTGGGACAGGACATGCCCCGCCTGGGCGATTGCCTGTCGCAGGACCATGCGCCCCAGCGCAAATTCGCGCCGGCGCTTCGGGACGGCACGCAGGACCGCCTGCTCCTCGGCGGGGGCCAAAGGCTGGGGAACCGCGGTCAAGGGCAGAACCGCGCAGCCATAGCCGGGTGGCATCAGGCTGCGCGCCAGATCCTCCAGCGCCTGCGGCTGGATCATCGACCGCCGCGCAATTCGGCCCGCAGCGCCCGCCGCCGGGCCATCGCATCGCTGGCGGGTGCCGCGGCCGGATCGACCGGGGCGGCGGCTGCCGGCGCGGCCTCGGGCGGATTCGGGACTGTCGCAGGACCCGGAACCGCGGCAGATGGCGCAAGACCTGCCACGTGCCGCAGGAAATCCGCCAGCACCGGGAAGCGGAAGATATCCGTCACCCCCAGCCGTGGCAGGGCCAGCCGGTCGCGTAGCGTGCGGTGCAACTGGATCGCCAGCAGCGAATGGCCACCAAGCGCGAAGAAGTTGTCGCGCGGCGCGATCTGGGCCACGCCCAGAACCTCGGCCCAGATCGCCTGAACCTCGGGCGAGCGATCAACCCCCGCGGCGGCGGGCGTCACGGGCGCGGGCGCGGGCGTCGCCTGGGGCACGGGCGCGACCACCGCCCCAGGCGGGGGCAATTGCTTGCGGTCGATCTTGCGGTTCGGGGTCAGGGGCATCCGGTCAAGCCGCAGGATGCGCCCCGGAACCATATGCGCAGGCAGATGGGTGACCAGCGCCTCGCGCAGCCCTGCTTCCGAAAGCTCGGCCGGACCGGTGACATAGGCGACCAGCCGCTTGTCGCCGGGCGCATCCTCGCGCACCAGCGCCACGACCTCGCGCACGCCGGGCTGCTGACCCAGGGCGGCCTCGATCTCGCCCAGTTCGATGCGGAAGCCGCGCAGCTTGACCTGATGGTCGGCGCGACCGATGTAATCCAGCCCGCCATCGTCACGCCAGCGCACAAGGTCGCCGGTGCGATACATCCGCCCGCCCCAGGGCGCGGCGCGCCCGGTCGGAACGAAGGGGTCCGGGCGGAAAGCCGCGCCGGTCAGATCCTCGCGCTGCCAATAGCCGCGGGCGACGCCGTGACCGCCGATCCACAACTCGCCCTGCGCGCCCGGTGGAACCGGCGCCCCTTCGGCGTCCAGGACGTAAAGTTGGGTATTCGCGATGGGACGGCCCAGCGTGATCTCGGCCGCGTCGGTCACGTCGGCGACCGTCGACCAGATCGTGGTTTCGGTCGGGCCATACATGTTCAGAATCCGGGCGCGTGTTGCCCTGCGCAGATCCGCCAGCAAGGCGGGCGGCAGCGCCTCGCCCCCCAGCATCACGCAGGTCAGCCCCGCCAGCGCCGAGGCGACCTCGGGATCCGAAACCAGAATCCGTCCCATGCTGGGCGTGCATTGCAGATGCGTCACCCGCCAGCGCCGGATCTGCGCGGCGATCGAGAAATCGCCCGCATCCGGTTCGGCGACCTGTGGATTCACGGCAGCACGCAACTCTGCCAGCAGCGGGAAGAAGGCGGTGACCTGATCGGGCGCGATGCCGAAATCGATCAGGCAGGCCACTTCGCCCACGCCGATCGCCTTCAGATGCTCGATCCGTTCAACCCCGTCCTGGACCGAGCCGAACAGGCCGGAATCCTCGAAATAGCGCAGGAAGGCGAATTCAAGGATGCCGTCCAGCTCTTCCTCGGACAGGCTGCCAAGATCGATCGCCATTGGATTGGTCATGCCAGCCGGGCGCCGGAAGGCCGGGAAGTCCCAGGCGTATTGCTTGACCAGGGCCGCCGCGCTGCGCAGATAGTTCTTCATCGGCTCGCGCGCGATTTCCCGCGCGGTTTCGCGGTCGGCGGCCAGGCAGGTATGCAGCATCAGCGTGACGGTGAAATCCGCCGGGTCATGCCCCGCCTCGCGCAGGGCGGCATGATAATCGGCGATCCGCGCGGCAACCGTCTCGATGCTTTGACCCAGCAGATGGGTCAGGACGTTCATGCCAAGCCGACCCGCCTCGATCCAGGTGTCGGGGTTGCCGGCGACGGTCATCCACAGCGGCAATTCGCGCTGCACCGGGCGCGGCTGCGTCACGACGCCGAAGCTGCCGCCACCCGCGCGCGGAAACTCGACCGTCTCGCCCCGCCACAGGCGACGCAACTGGGCGATGCCCGCAATCATCGCCGTCTTGTTGTTCGGAGGCGCGTTTTCCGGGCGCAGCACGAAATCGTCCGGCTGCCAGCCCGAGGCGATGGCCAGTCCCGCGCGACCGCCGGTCAGGTTGTCGATGACCGCCCACTCCTCGGCCACGCGGGCCGGGTGGTGCAACGGCAGAACGCAGCTTCCGGCGCGTACGGCGATGTTCTTTGTCACCGCCGCCACCGCCGCGCCGGACACTGCGGGGTTCGGATAGGGGCCGCCAAAGGCGTGGAAATGGCGTTCGGGTGTCCACAGCGCGACAAAGCCGTTCTGGTCGGCAAAGCGTGCACCGTCCAGCAGAAGCTGGTATTTTTGCGGTCCCGGCCCGTCGTCATTGCCCCAATAGAACAGGCTGAATTCCATCCCGCCGGTCACATCGCGCCGCTTCATGGCAGGCGCATTGCCCGACACGGCCAGCCGCGACTCTTCGCCCGCGATGACCAGCCGCAGCCCGCGGGCGAGCGACCAGAAGATTTCCAGCACCGAGATGTCAAAGGACAGGCTGGTCACCGCCAGCCAGGTGTCGCCGGGACGATGGGGAATGACCGCATCCATGCCCACGAAGAAATTGGCGACGTTGCGATGCTCGACCATGACCCCCTTGGGCCGCCCGGTCGAACCGGAGGTATAGATCAGATAGGCAAGGTTCGCGGGCGTCACCCGTGAAGTGGGCAGCTGCGCCGCGACAGCCGGCACCCCCGAGGCGATGGGAACCGCGTGCGCCCCATGCGGGGGCAAACGGTCGCCCAGCCCCTCCTGCACCAGAACGACCTGCGCGCCGCTGTCCTGCAGGTAAAGCGCGATCCGGTCCGCCGGATAGTCGGGGTCAAGTGGCACATAGGCCCCGCCCGCCTTCCAGATCGCCAGCGCCCCGATCACCAGCTCGGGCGAGCGGCGGGCGAACAGACCGACCGGCTGGTCCGGGCCCACGCCCATGCCGGCCAGCTGCCCTGCCAAAGCGGTCGCGGCACGGTCAAGTTCGGCGCGCGTCAGCGTCCGATCCTCGAAGGCCAGCGCGATGGCATCGGGATCCTGCGTGGCCAATTGCGCGATCAGCTCATGGATGCAGGCCGGATCAAGCGGGACGGCGGTGTCATTGCGGGCGATCAGCAGGTCATCGCGCTCCGCCGGGTCCAGCAGAGACAGTTCGGACAGGCTTGTGCTGTCCGACATGGCAAGACCCGCATCCAGCGCGCGCGCGACCCGCTGCGCCTGCGCGGCACTGACCCGCGCCGGATCATGCAACAGCGCCGCGCCCGAAGGGGTCAGCGCCACCGTCAGGCCCGCTTCCCCAACCGGGGCGATTTCGGACAGGTTGATCGCCAGATCGGGCCGGGCGGCATCGCGCAATTCGGGTGCGCGATGGACAAGATCCGACATGAAATGGCGATGCGCCGCAGCTTCGGCCATTTGGACCTCGATCCCGGCGGCAAGCTCTGCCAGCGTCATTCCCGCCTGCGCGTCGATCGCCAGCGGCTGCCAGCCCGCGACGATCGCATCCTGCGGCAAGCCGACCGGACGCAGCGCCAGATCGAATTGCGACTGGGCGACAAGCCGCGCCAGCAAGGCGGCCGCCAACGCCACGCGATCAGGACCGGCGCCAGGGATCAGGTCGATGCGCGCCACCTGACCCGACCCTTCGCCCGGCAGGACGGCCGGGTTCATCGTGGCAAGCCGCCTGCGCCACCAGCCGTCATGCGGGGCCGCGGCATCGGCCAGCGCAGCAAGGTTTGCGCCATCTTCAGCCGTCAAGGCGGGCAGCACCGTACCCAAAGGCGGCAATTCGCCCCGCACATGCAGGCTGACCGCACCATCCGCGGCGGCAATGGTCACGGTGTCGCCGTCAAGGGCCAGCACCGTTCCCGGTGCGGCGGATGCGGCACCAATGCCTGCGAAGCCCACCACCGGACGCAAGGATCCGTCCGCCAGCCGGATTTTCGCCTCGGTCAACGGGTTCCAGTATCCGCCGTGGTCAAGCGCCCGGACCAGCGCACCAATCTGCGCCGCCGGACGCGCGAAATCGATGACCCCCGCCGCATCGGGGCGCTTGTCGCGCGCCATGTAGCTGCGTTGGGACAGATCCTGTCGCTGGCGCTGCGGGCCCGCGCCCTCAAGCTGGTCGACCACATCCGCAAAGCTTTCCGCCCCGCGGGCAAAGCAGCGGGCGTTCAGCGTCAGGGCAGTGTCATCCTCGCGCAGGTCGAACAGGCGCTGCGCCAGGATATCGCCTTCGTCAACGCCACCTTCGATCATGTGCCAGGTCACGCCATGTTGCGAGGCGCCCGCGTGGATCGCCCAGACCGGCGCGTTCAGCCCCGCCAGCCGCGGCAGCGGACCGTCGTGAAAGTTGATCGCGCCGCGCTGGCCCCGCGCCAGCATCGCGCGGCTGAGGATCGACAGGTTCGCGACGCTGAAAAGCCAGTCCGCCACCGGCGCCCCTTCGGCAAGGGGGGCGTCCTGATCCTCGACCGGCAGGCCCGCACCCTGCGCCCAGGCCTGCAATTCGGGATTGCGCGTCACCACCGCGACGACGCGATGCCCGCGCCCCAACAGCGTCTCGGCCGCGTGGCGCATGAGAAGTTCGTTACCGACCAGAATCGCGGAAAACTGCGTCATGGTTGACCCTTATCGACATGAACAGGCAATGGTTGGCGGCGCAGCGCGTGCCGCGTCAAATGCGACAAATGTCCGGGCGGCAGCTCGGTCCGCCGCCGCTGCAGCAGGCAGCGCAGACCCCACAATGCCGAGCCGCCCAAGACCGCCGCGGTGGCCCAAAGCGCGCCGCCGCGGCCATGATGCTTTTCGAAATAGCGCCGACGGGAATCGTACCAATAATCCGGCGCGCGCTTCCAGGTCTTCATCCCCGTGCTGGCCGAGCCGATATGCTCGACCTCGCTTTCCACGACGTAATGGGTTTCCCAGCCCGCCATCGCGGCGCGACGGCACAAGTCCGTTTCCTCGAAATAAAGAAAGAACCCCTCGTCGAACAGGCCGATGCGATCCAGCACCTCGCTGCGGATCATCATCGAGGCCCCCGCAGACCAGTCCACCCGCCCCGAGATCGGGGGCTGCGGCATGGCCACGACCTTGTCCCGCAAAAGCCGCGTCACCGGACCCGAGCGGCTGGCCGCCTCGAACTCTCCCGCGGCCGAGGGAAAGCGGAAGGCGGTCAGGTGCGGCGCGCCATCGGTGCCGCGCAATCGCGAACAGGCAAGCCCGACTGCGGGATGAGCGACCAGATAATCGCGCAGCACGCGGATCGCGCCGGGCTGCGGGATCGCGTCCGAATTCAGAAGATAGACCAGGTCGGGACGGCGCCCGTCCGGCAATCCCTGGCGGATGCCGTGGTTGTTCCCGGCCCCGAAGCCACCGTTCCAGCCCGATTGCAGCACCGCGACACGACCATCGGCAAGCCAGCCCCGCGCCTCGGCCTCGGCCTGCATCTTTTCGAACGAGCCATCGTCCGAACCATTGTCGACGATGGTGACGCCGCCATCCAGCCCTTCGATCTCGCGCAGGGCGGCTTCGGCGGCGACCAGCGACATGTCCGGGGTGCGCCAGTTCAGCACGACGACCTGCACCGAGGGATTGATCGCCATTACCAGTCCCCCTATTCCGCCGCCCGCGCCCGCGCCGGTGCGTCCGCATCGGCTTCAAGCAGGATGTCGCGCAGGACGCTGGCCATGCGGCGCACATTGGGCTCAAGCACCATCGAGTCGTGATCGCCCGGCACCTCGACGACGCGCAGACGCGGCATCCAGGGGCTCCAGCCGTTGTCGTCCAGCATATAGGTCCGGGCAGCAGTCACGAACCGTCCGGCCGAGACTTTCCAGCGCGGATCCAGCGGCGGGCGGAACATGGCAACAGGCCCGTCATAGGACGTGACCGTCATCCCCGGCAGCCAGGACAGGAAGGCCGCCTCGATCGCAAGATCGTGGAAGCTGCCCTGATCGGCCACCGCCCCGGCATCCAGCGCCTGCGATCGGCGCCGCTTGCCGATCTCATAGCGGATGCGGTCGCCGATCCATTGGCGCACAAAGCCCGCACCGCCTTCGCGCATCTCGCCCAGGCGGATCATCAGCCGGTCCTTGCGCGACAGCGGCTCGCGCAGGGGCAAGGGCGTGTCGAGCATCACGAGCATCGCGACCTCCTCGCCCTCGGCGCGCAATTGGCGGGCCATTTCATAGGCCGTCAGCCCGCCGCCCGAGAATCCGCCAAGCAGATAGGGTCCTTGTGGCTGCACTTCACGAATCTCGGCGATGTAGTCGCGGGCGGCCTCGGCAAAGCCGGGATGGGGTTCATCCTCGCCCAAAAGCCCGCGAGCCTGCAGGCCATAGAAGCGCCGGTCCGCACCCAGCCGCTGCGCAAGCTGCCGCAGGTTCATGACGTTGCCGAACATGCCCGCGACCATGAAGAAGGGCGTGCCTTCGCCGCGTCCGCCCATGTCGACCAGAAAGCGGCGGGACGGCCGCTCGGCCGTGGGCAGCGCACGGACATTGTCGGCGGCCGCGATCTCGCGCGGGCCGGTGCGTTGCTCGATCAGCGCGGCCAGTTCGGCAATGGTCGGCGCCTCGAACAAGGTCGAAATCGGCAGGTCCACCCCGAAGCCCTTGCGAACCTGACCGAACATGCGGACCGCGATCAGGGAATGCCCGCCCAGATCGAAGAAGCTGTCCGCCGCCCCGACCTGCGCGATGCCCAGAAGCTCGGACCAGATCGCGGCAAGCTCGGCCTGCACGCCCGGCGTCGGTTCCACGAAATCGCTGTCCAGATCCGGCCGCTCGAAGCCGCCTTCGGAAGGGGCTGCATCCTGCGTCACCCCCGCCTCGGCGATCAGCGCCGGAAGATCCAGCGACGAGACATAGACCTGTGCCAGTCCCGTCGAGATCGCGCGGGACAGCATCGCCGGGCCGATCGCGCCGGGAATGCCCTGGCTGATATTGTGGTGCAAGCGACGCTCGGCCGGGGACATGCTGCGCGTGGGCTGGACGCGCGTGCGTGGCGTCGCCGAAAGCGCGGCGGTCAGCTTGCGCAGGGCAAAGCCCCGGATCTCGACCGCGACCGTGCCGTCGGGCGCGGCCAGGGTGATGTCGAACTGCGCCATTCCCAGCGCATCGCTGTTTTCGGCGGCGTTGCGGATGCGGCTGACGACCTGAGCCGGAAGCGGGCGATGTATGCGGATCGCGCCATAACCCATCGGCACCCACAGGTGATCGGGCGACCAGCCCCGGATCAGCGCCATCGCCCAACCGGTCGCGATGTCCAGAAGCGCGGGATGGACCAACCAGCCCTGCCCGGCCTCGGCCGCGAATTCGGGGGAAAGCGACAGCTCGGCCACGCCTTCGTCCGCGGCGATGCGATAGCGGCGCAGCACCTTCCAGCGCGGGCCGAAATCCATCTGCCCCTCTTGTGCCGAAGGCAGCGCCTGCCCCTGCCCGTCCACGTCCCAGGGGCCCGAGACCACCAGCCGCGCCGGCTCTGCTGGGTCGTCCAGCGGGGCGACCTGGGCGCGGACATTCGCGCTGCCCTGCGGATCGTCAAGGATCTCGACCCCGAAGGCATCGCCGCGCGGGTCCAGTCGCGTCGTCACCAACGCGGTATCGGCGACCAGCACCGGGCGCTGGAACTCCAGATCGCGGATTTCCAGCGGCAGGCTCATGCCGGATTCCAGCGCGGCTTCGGCGATCAGTTCGATCCAGCCGGTGCCGGGCATCAGGGCCTGGCCCGCGGCGGTCTTGTGGCCGCCAATGATCCAGTGGTCCATCGACAGGGCCGTGCGGAACTCGCGCCCGCCGGGCATGGGCATGGTCTGATCGACAAGCGGCCGGTCGACCGGGGGTCCGGCGGCGACCGCATCCTCGATCCCGAGCGCGCGGGCGGCCATGCCGGTATCGGCCCAGACGCCCCAGTTCACGGCAACCACGCGACCCAACCCCGCAGGGGCGGCGCGCGCGACCGCGTTCAGATATTCGTTCGCCGCGACATAATCGGCCTGACCCGCCGGGGCGATGACGGAAGATGTCGATGCGAACAGCACCGTCAGCCGAACCGGATCGGCAGCCAATGCCTCGACCAGCGCGCGCGTGCCCAGCAGTTTCGGCGCCAGCACATCCCAGCTTTCATCGTCGGTCTTCGCCGCGATCAGGCTGTCACGGACAACGCCCGCCGCATGAAGGACCACGTCCAGCGCACCGAAACGATCGCGGGTGCCCGCAATGGCGCGGGCCATGTCCTCGGGGCTGGTGACATCGGCGCGAAGCGCGATCACCTCGGCCCCCATCGCCTCAAGCTTGCGGATCGCGGCGATGACCGGCCCCGCCTCAAGGCTGCCGCGGGTCGTCAGCGCCAGCCTTGCCCCGCCACGGCCCGCAAGTTCGCGCGCGATGGCCTGGCCGATCCCGCCGAAGCCGCCGGTGATCAGGCAGACCGAACCCGAGGGGATACCCTGCAAACCGTCATCAGGCAGCGGCACCGGCTCCAGCGACTGGACGAAACGTCTGCCATCGCGCCATGCGGCGATGGGCGCACCGGCCGGGGCCAGGGCCTCCTCCAGCAGCGTGGCGGCGACTGCGTCGGGGTTGGGACGCTCGGGCAGGCGGATATCGACCAGCCGTGCCGACACCCCCGGCATTTCATGCGGCAGCACGCGGACCGGACCGGCGGCGGTCGCCTTTTCGGGTGCGGGCGCAGCCTCGGCCGCCACGCGCAGGGCGTCGTTGCAGATCGCGATCAGGTCCAGCCGCGCATCGGGCATTTCCGCGCCGATCGCCTGCGCCAGATGAAGCAGGCTGAAGTAACCACGTTCAAGCCGGCTGTTCAGCAGGTTCGAACCGGCGCGGAACTGTGCGCCTTGCGTCAGCGACCACAGGTGCAGGATGCGGTCGGGCCGCATGTCCTGCGCCGCCAGCGCCGACAGCAGCATCTCGTAATCTTCGCGGTCCGATTCCAGCGGCAGGGTGAAGCGAGCATCACCCTTGTCGGCAAAGGTATCCGCGATCTGGACCGTCGCGACGCGCTGGCCCCTGCCCCGCAGCAGCGCGGCCAGCCGATCACCGATCCCCAGTTCGTCCGACAGAAGCAGCCAGTTGCGGGTGCCACTGACCACCGGACCGTCGGGGCCGATCTCCAGCGCGGGCGAGGCCAGCTTCCATGCGGGGCGCCAGCCCCATTCCGCAGGCTCGTCCAGACGCGCCAGTTCAGCCTCGGCCTCGGTCGCGGCATGGGCCGAACGCTCGATGAAATAGCGTTTGCGCTGGAAGGCATAGCCCGGCAGCGAAAGCCGCCTGCGCTGCGCGTCTCCCCAGATCTGGTCCCAGTCGATCGCGCCGCCACAGGCCCAGACCCGCGCCAGCGCCGCCATGAAGAACGTGTCGTCGCCCGTCTGGTGGTCGCGGTGGCGCAGGGCCGAGATCACCTGGTTCGCATTGACGGCAGGATGGGCCTTGGTCATGGCCTGCATCGCGCGCCCCGGCCCGACCTCAAGGAAGATCCGGTCGGGGTCCTGCGCCAGATGCGAGATCCCGTCGGCAAAGCGGACAGTCCCGCGCAAGTGCGCGACCCAGTAATCGGGGCTGGTCGCCTCGGCATCCGTCAGGGGCTGACCGCTGCGGTTCGAAATGATCGGGATCTGCGGGGCGCTTAGCCGGATCGAGGCCAGATAGGCGCGGAATTCATCCAGGATGCCGTCAAGCATCCGCGAATGCGCGGCAATCGAGATGGCGATGCGCTGGCATTCGATCTCTCGTGCGCTCACGCGGGCGGCAAAGGCGTCAAGCGCCGCATCCGGTCCCGACACGACGGACAGCCCCGGCCCGTTCACCGCGGCAAGGTCCAGTTGGCCCAGTTCCTCGGCGAGTTCCTCGGGCGGCAGCGGCACGCTCAGCATTCCACCCGCCGGGACACGGTCGAACAGCAGGCCGCGCAGGCGGACAAGCCCGATGCAATCCTCGAACGACATCACGCCCGCGATGCAGGCGGCGGTATTCTCGCCCATGGAATGGCCGATCAGGGCCGAGGGATGGACGCCCCAGCCGATCCAAAGCTGCGCCAGCGCATATTCGGTGATCATCAGCAGCGGCAATTGCAGCGAGGGCTGAAGCAAGCGGCGGTCCGCCTCGGCCTCGGCCCCGGGCTCGGGCAGCCACAGCGCGCGCAGGTCGGTTCCATGCGCGCTGGCCATGTGGTCCAGCCCCCGGTCCATCCATTCGCGGAAGACCGGTTCGGTTTCGTAAAGGCCTCGCGCCATGCCCGCATATTGCGCACCGCCGCCCGGCAGCATGAAGACCGCCGATGCCCCCGCGGCCACGGGCTGGTGGTCAAAGACCAGACGGGGGTCCAGCCCCTCCAGCAGGCCGGCCGCCTCGGCCGCATCATGGGCGACCAGTACCCGGCGACGGTCGAACTGGCGGCGGCCCTGCGTCAGGGTAAAGGACAGGTCGGCCATGTCCACGCCCGGATTGGCGCGCAGCCATTGCGCCAGCGCCGCCGCGTTCGCATCCAGCGCCGCCTTGCTGCGCCCGGAAACGGCGATGATGTGGAAGGGCCAGTCGGATTCCGCCGCCGCGGACAGGGCGGGTGGTTCCTGCAGCACCACATGGGCGTTGGTCCCGCCCACGCCCAGCGAGTTGACGCCAGCGCGGCGCAGACCCGGCAAGGGCCAGTCGCCCAGGCGGTCATTGACCCGGAACGGCCCACCGGCAAAATCGATGGCGGGGTTCGCGCTTTCATATCCAAGGCTGGCGGGAATCCGGCCGTGATGCAGGGCCAACGCGGTCTTGATCAGCCCCGCGCTGCCCGCCGCCGTATCGAGATGCCCGATATTCGTCTTGACCGAGCCGATGTGGCAAGGCCCCTGGCGCGTCCCGTCCGAGACCCGTGCATAGGCCTGATTCAGAGCCGCAACCTCGATCGGGTCGCCAAGCGCCGTGCCGGTGCCGTGGCACTCGACATAGCCGATCCCGTCCGAGGCGACGCCCGACATGACCAGCGCCTCGGCAATGGCCTGGGCCTGCCCTTCGACGCTGGGGGCCAGATAGCCCGCCTTGGCCGCGCCGTCGTTGTTGATCGCCGATCCCTTGATGACCGCCCAGACATGATCGCCATCGGCAATCGCGTCCTTCAGCCGGCGCAGCACCACGACCGCCGCACCGCTGCCAAAGACGGTGCCCTGGGCGCGGTGGTCAAAGGCGTGGCAATGCCCGTCCGGCGACAGGATCTCGTTCTCCTTGTAGAGATAGCCCAGGCCATGCGGCATCTCGATCGTGACGCCGCCCGCCAGCGCCATGTCGCATTCCCCGCTTTGCAGGGACTGGCAGGCCATGTGGATCGCGACCAGCGAGGTCGAGCAGGCCGTCTGCACGTTGACGCTGGGCCCGGTCAGGTCAAGGACATGGCTTGCGCGGGTCGACAGGAAGTCCTTGTCATTGCCGGTATGGCGCAGCAGGAAATGCCCGACCCCATCGACCAGATCGCGGTTCGAGCAGACGTTCCAGTAGAAATAGCTGCCCATGCCGCAGCCCGCCCAGACGCCGATCGGGCGGCGGAATTCCTCGGGGACATGGGCCGCGTCTTCAAGCGCGTGCCAGCAGGTCTCAAGGAACTTGCGGTGCTGGGGGTCCATGATCGCCGCTTCCTTGGGCGAAAGCCCGAAGAACTCGGCATCGAATTCGTCGAACTGGTCCAGGATGGCGGCAGCAGGAACATAGTTCGGATCGGAAAGCCTGCTCCTCGCCTCTCCGCGCGAGATCAGGTCGGCCTGGGACACGCGCTGGATCGATTCCACGCCCCGACAAAGGTTGTCCCAGTATTCGGCGACATTGGCCGCCCCTGGCAACTGCGCGGCCATCCCGACGATGGCAACATCGTTATCCAACACCTGGCTTTGATCCAAGGCCATGCATCCTTCAAAAAACTACGGTCCGCAGATTTCCTGCGACCGACACTAAACAACTGATGCGCGTATTCGGAATAGCGAATCCTGACCCCGCCACCAACCTATAAAACCGTTTGGAGGCCTGCCTTTTTCGGTAGAATCTGACTTGCGACCGGTCCATCGGCCGGTTCGTGGACACCGGCCAGCAGGCGCCGGGCATTCCCCATCAGTGTGCCGGCCATCAGCCATGTCACCGGCGTCAACGTCGCATTGGGGATCAGATCAAGGCAATTCATGGCCAGGATCAGCGCAAGACAGCCCAGAAGCCGGTATTCCGCCTGCGCTCCCGCCCCGATCCGCCGGGGCACGGCGCGCAGCATGGTCCAGATCGGCAGGATCAGCATCAGGAACTGCGCAAGATAGCCATAGACCCCTTTGGCCCCCATCCAGATCACCCAAAGCCCATCGGGAATTGCCGTCAACCTGCCGTTGAACGGATCAAGGAACAGGGAACGTCCCCAGCCCCCCCAGCCGAACAGCGGGCGTTCCAACGCGCGTTCGACCAGCTTCTCTTCGTTGGACAGGCGGAACTCCAGCGAACGCCCTCGCTCGGGCGAAAGCGACATGGCGGCGTCGACGATGCCGTTCAGCGGCACCAGGGACGAGGTGCGCAGCACCGGATAGGCAAAGGCAAGGCTGGCCACGACCGCTGCGGCGACGACCATCGTGCGCGGCCGTCCCAGCGCGACCAGCGGCGCGGCCATCATCGCCTGCAGCAGTGCCCCCGCCGACCGGCAGATCAGCAGGATGAAGGCCAGATAGCAGGCAATCAGCAGGTTCCGACGCGTCCGGTCGTTCCGCGCCACCACGATCGCCGAGACAAAGGCGCACATGGTCAGCACGGCCACCCAAAGCGGATGTTCCAGAAAGACGATGGGGCGGAACCCGCCATAGCGGATCGTCTGCCCGAAATCGTGCTGGAAATAGCCGTAAAGCATAATGTTCAACTGCGGGCTGAACCGCACCTCGAACAGCATCAGGACGCTATAGGCCAGGATGCCCAGCACCAGCGCGCGGACCAGGATCTCGGCCCCCTGCCGGTCCCAAAGCACGCGATAGCCCAAAAAGAACGGCAGAAGCTGGATATAGACCAGCATGGTTTCCGAAATGCCCTGGCTGATCGACAGCGCGGGACGATACTGGACCCCGCCGGGCAGAGGGTCGGAATTGGTCACGGTGGTCAGCATCGGGCTGGTGAAGTTCAGGATCAGCAGAAAGGTGACGAACTTGCCCCAATGGGGCGGCATCGGCGCGTCCTTGAACTTGTCACGCTGCAGGAACAGGAACAGCGCGGCGCACATCGCCGGGATCATGTGCTTGGTGATGCCCGGCACAGCCGGCAAGTCGATCGCGACTCCGGTCGGCAGCAGCAGATACCCTGCAAGCAGCGTCCAGACCACGGCCCTTTGCCGGTCCATCCGCGAAAACAATACTCCGGCCACCACCGGCCAAAGCAGCAGCATCATCAAGGCGACTGGCGGCAACCTCTCCCCCTGCCGGTTGGACCCGTCCGTCGGGGATCCGAATGTCGTTGCATTCGCTCCGACCCCGACCCATCCTGCCCAGGACCGGGGCCGGATGGGTCTTATCATGCAGTTCAGCTACCCCGACGGCAATGCCGTTCGGATCAATTGTCCAGATTCACCGACGCTGCTGGCCAAGGTGCGCGAACGCCTGGCCGAGGGTTATGGATTCGCGCTGGCAACGATCAATGTCGACCATCTTCAGCGCCTGTCCGAGGATGGGCACTTCCGCACCGCCTATGCCGCCCATGACCTTGTCTGCGCCGATGGCAACCCCATCGTCTGGCTGTCGCGGCTGGCCGGCCATCCGGTCAGGCTGGCCCCCGGCTCGGATCTGGTGCTGCCCCTTGCGGCCGAGGCGGCGGCGCTGGACCTGCCGATCGCTCTGGTGGGCAGCAACGACGAGTCGCTGGCGCTGGCAGCCCGCGCGATGCAGGCCCGCGTTCCGGGGCTGCGGGTGGCGCTGACCCATGCGCCGGGTTTTCCCTTCGACCCCGACGGGGCCGAAGCCCTGGGCATCATCGACAGCCTGCGCGCATCGGGCGCGCGGCTGTGCTTCCTTGCGCTTGGCGCGCCCCGGCAAGAGCTTTTCGCGATCCGCGCCCGCGATGCGCTGGGAAATGTGGGCTTCGCCTCGATCGGGGCGGGGCTGGATTTCCTGTCGGGGCAGCAGCGTCGCGCCCCCGCGCTGGTACGCCAGGCCAAGATGGAATGGCTGTGGCGGATGCTGTCGAACCCGCGGCGCCTGGCGCTGCGCTATGCCAAGGGCTTCGCGATTCTGCCCGGCCATGCGCTTGCCGCGATCAGGCAGCGCAGCGCGCGCCCCCAGGGCTGAGCGCGCCCCGCCCCGTTACGCGCCGGGGCTGAGAACCAACCAGTTCGATCCCTGAGGCGAGATATGGACCGTATCGCCCGCCTGCGGCAGCGCGGTCGCGGGCGCGTTGAAGCGGTCCAGAACGATATCGCGCTGACCCACCCGCGCCCGGAGCCGCTGGACCGAGCCCAGGAATTCGACCCCCGTCACCACCGCCGCGATGCCGGCATCGCCCAGCGCCAACCCCTCGGGGCGGGCGGCAAGGGTGATGCCCGCGGCGGGCAGCGGCCGGTTCAGCGCAACCTCGGTCCCTGCGACGCGCAGACGGCCGGTGGTGGGATCCAGAACCTCGGCATCAAAGCGGTTCAGCGTGCCGACAAAGCCCGCGACAAAATCGGTGGCCGGGTGGTCATAGATCTCGCGCGGGGTGCCGGTCTGGTCGGCGATGCCCTTGTGCATGACCACGATCCGGTCCGAGATCGACAGCGCCTCTTCCTGGTCATGGGTCACGAAAATGGTGGTGATGCCCAGCCGCTGCTGGATCTCGCGGATCTGGTTGCGCAGGCTGACGCGGATCTTTGCGTCCAGCGCCGAAAGCGGTTCGTCCAGCAAAAGGACACGCGGGCGCGGGGCGAGCGCGCGGGCCAGCGCCACGCGTTGCTGCTGCCCGCCTGAAAGCTGCCAGGGATAACGCCCACCCAGATCGGGCAGCCCGATCAGGTCCAGCATCTCGGCCACGCGGCTGGCGCGTTCGGATCGCGGCACGCCCGCGACCTTCAGGCCGAAACCCACATTGTCGGCGACCGTCAGGTTCGGGAACAGCGCATAGGCCTGAAACACCATGCCAATCTGGCGCTGGTTGGGGCGCAGCCGGGTCACGTCCTGCCCGTCGATCCTGATCCGCCCCTCGGTCGGGTCCTCGAAGCCCGCGACCATGCGCAGGACCGTGGTCTTGCCGCAGCCCGAGGGGCCAAGGAAGGACACGAACTCTCCCTTCTCGACAGACAGGTTGAAATCCTGCACGACCCTGGTCGCGCCAAAGGATTTCTGCAGGTGGTCGAGGGTCAGAAAGCTCATTTCGCGGTCTTTCGCACGCCCGCCAGGCGGGAGATCAGTTGCATGAGACCCATGCAGCCCCAGGTGGCGGCAAAGGCGATGACGGCCAGCGCGGCGGGTTCATAGGCGCGGTTCGCGCCCAGAAGCTGCATATAGGGCCCAAAGGCCGGGCGGTTCAGCAGCGCCGCCATCGTGAATTCACCGATGACGATGGCAAATGACAGGAAAGCCCCCGACATCACCGCGCCCAGCACGTTGGGCAGGATCAGACTGCCGATGATCCGCGCCCAGCCCGCGCCCAGGGACTGCGCCGCCTCGGTCAGGCTGCGCACGTCCAGGGTCGAAAGCCCGGTATCGACCGCGCGGTACATATAGGGCAGCGCCAGCGTGGCATAGCCGCACAGCAGCAGCAGGTTGGTGCCCTGGGCCGAGCCGGTCAGCGGCAGGATCGATGAGGTGTTGTAAAGCCGGACATAGCCGAAGACGACCACGATGGCTGGGATCACCAGTGGCAGCAGGGTCACGAACTCGATCACCGGGCGCAGTCGCGGCAGGCGCAGCCGCACCCAATAGGCCGTGGGCACCACCAGAAGTACGCCCAGCACGATCGTTGCCAGCGCCATGCCGACCGAATAGCCGAAGGTTTCCCGGAACTTCGGATCCGCCAGAACCGAGCGATAGGCGTCCAGCGTGTATTCCCCCCGCCGCATCCGCAGCGAGAATTCCAGAGTGCCGATCAGCGGCAGCAGGAAATAGATGCTGCCAAGGATGATCGCGCCCCAGGACCAGACCCGCTTCATCGCATCCACCTTTCGGCGCGGCTGCGCATGATGACATAGGCCAGGTTCGCAAGCCCCGTGACGACGATCATGCCAAAAGCCATCGCATAACCCAGATGCGGATCCTGCAGCACGTCGCCCCTGATCTGCGCGAACAGCATGATCGGCACGATCGATAGCGACGATCCTGTCAGCGCATAGGCCGTGGCCACCGCCCCGAAGCTGTTGGCAAACAGCAGCGCGAAGGTGCCCAGAAGCGACGGGAACAGGATCGGCAGCGCCACCATGCGCCAATATTGCCCGGTCGAGGCGCCCAGCACCTCGGCCGCCTCGCGCCATTCGCGCTTCAACCCCTCAAGCGCGGGGGTGATGATCAGGATCATCAGAGGAATCTGGAAGAACAGATAGGTCAGCGTCAGGCCCCAGAACGACAGCAGGTTGAAGCCCATCGCGTAGATGTTGATGCCGAACCATTGCCGCAGCAGCATGGTGACCAGACCTACCCGGCCCAGCGTCGAGATGAAGGCAAAGGCCAGCGGCACGCCCGCAAAGTTCGAGGCGACGCCCGAAAAGGTCATCAGCGGCGCCTTGATCCAGCCCGGCAGCCCGCCCATCACCACCGCAGCCGCCATCGCAAATCCGATCAGGCAACCCAGCGCCGCCGAAGCCAGCGAGATCTGGATCGAGATCGTGAAGCTGTCGACGATCCGGGGCGAGGACAGGCCTGCCAGATTGGCCAGCGTGAATTCGCCCTGCGGGTTCTGGAATGCGCCGATGACGATATTCATCGTCGGCAGCACCAGAAACAGCGCCGCGAAAGCGAAGAAGGGCACGACGCCCAGCCAGTTCCAGCCTGTTCTCATCCCCGTCCCTTCCGGCAGGCCCCGCCCTGAACGGGCGGGGCCATTCGCATCATTCCTTGACTGCGGCGCCCACGACGCTGTCCCAGCCCTCGGTCACGACCTTCTTGTTGGCCTCTTGCTGTTCCAGCGAGGGGAAAATCGCCTTTTCATAAGCCGCCGCCGGGGGCAGCGCGTCCAGCATTTCCTGCGGAACCTTGCCGTTCTTCACCAGGTCGTTGAAGCGGATCGGGTGGCAATAACCCTTGAGCCAGCCAAGCTGACCCTCATCCGAATACAGGTATTCCATCCACAGCTTCGCCGCGTTCGGATGCGGCGCAAAGGCCGAGATCGCCTGCACATAGACGCCCGCGACCACCCCATCCTCGGGGATCACGACTTCGACCGGGGGGTTGCCGTTCAGGCCGTCGCGCCAGCTGAGCAGGTTGTAATCCCAAGCCGTGACGATCGGGGTTGCGCCCTGCGCGATGGTCGCCGACTTGCCGATGACCGGGACGAAGTTCCCGGCCTTGTTGACCTGGGCCATCAGCTCCATGCCCTTCTGGCCCGACGCCTCGCCGGGTTCGCCGCCATTGGCGATGCCCGCCGCCATGACCGAGATGATCGCCTGCGCCGAGGCGCGCGGATCGCCGGCCAGCGCGAAGGCATTGGCGTATTCGGGCTTGGTCAGGTCTTTCCAGCTTGTCGGGACGGTGTCGACCAGGTCGGAGTTCACGCCAAAGGCCATGACGCCGTAATAGTCTCCGTACCAATAACCCTCGGCATCCTTCGCATCGTCCGGGATGCTGTCCCAGGTGGCGACCTTGTAGGGCTGAATCAGCCCTTCGGTCTTGGCCTGCGGACCGAAGGAAAGGCCCACATCGATCACGTCGGGCGCCTGCGGGCCCTTGTTGTCCTTGTTGGCGCGGATCGCCTCAAGTTCGTCGGCCGAACCCGCGTCGGGGTTCAGTTCGTTCACCTGGATGCCGGGGTATTTCGCCTTGAACCCCTCGATCACGGCGCCATAGCCGCACCAGTCATGCGGCAGCGCAATGGTGGTCAGCATGCCTTCGGCCTTTGCCGCCTGTTCCAGTGCCGCCAGATCCTGGGCCGAGGCAACCCCGGTCGAGGTCAATGCGATCATCGCGACAAGCCCGGTCGCGGTCGATTTACAGTTCATGTCGCAAACTCCGTTCGCAAACGAGCCGCAATCGGCGGCACCCCGTGCCACCTAGCGACGCCCAATGACAGTGATGCGACACAAGCCACTGCAACGCAAAGCTATTTCGATCTGCTTGCCTAAAAATCCAGGCGCTCAAGGAACAATCGTGGCCGAGACCTTCATCCCGCGCCCGAGCAGGTTGTATTCGACCTCGACCCTTTGCCCCGGAGCGAGAGGGCTGAAACTGGCAAAGGATCCCAGCGAAATGATCGAGCCGGGCTTCATCTCATACCCGCCCTCGCGGATCAGCCACAGCACCACATCCAGCGGATGTCCCATCAGGTGATCGCCGCGTGACACGGCCAATGTGGTGCCGTTCAGCTTCAGCGCGACGGTCATGCCCGCCAGCGCGGCAGCCGGGTCGGCAAATTCGGCAAGCGGGATGCCCTTGCCCATCACGCCGCGCCAGGGCGTCACGCCATAGGCCGCCATCAGCGGCCCGGTCGGAACCGAATTCCGCGCCAGGGCGATGTCGGGAAATTCGATGAAAGGGCGCACCTCGGACAGTGAGGCCGCGACTTCCTCGCGCGTCTGGGCCCGCATGATCGCGCTGTCCTTGACCACGACGACCAGGTCGGCCTCGTAATACGGGTTGCGACTACCCGTCAGGCTGAGGGTCGACCCGTCGGCTTGCAGCATCGGCGCAAAGAACAGTCCGGCGACCGGCTGGTCGATGGCAAAGCGCCGCTGCACCTCGGGCGAGGTGAAGCCCACTTTCACCCCGACAGGCGGGCCAAGTTCGGATTCCAGTACGGCGCGGAACGAGGCATAGGCGCAGCGCGCGTCGTCCATGTTCATGACCAGCGGGTCCGGCAGGCGCTGACCGGCAATCCAGCCGCGTGCAGCATTCTGCATCAGCGACGCGTCCGGACATGCGGCTTCTGCCGCCGACAGGCCGCAGCCAAGTGCCGCGGCCCAGATCACTGCTTTCATGCGGCCCTCGAACCACCGGTTTTGCCGCCACGATGCACCAAGGAAATCGCTGTGTCACCGCAGAATTCGCATCTTTTCAGGCGACAAGGTTTGCATCCCGCCCGCCATCCCATAGAAGGACTTACCCCAGCAGGACAGGGCAGCAGATGACCGACCAACCGACCCCGATGATGGCCCAGTATCTCGCGATCCGCGAGGCCAATCCGGGGTCGCTGCTATTCTATCGCATGGGCGATTTCTACGAGATGTTCTTTCAGGACGCGCTTGCCGCCTCGGCCGCGCTGGATATCGCGCTGACCAAGCGTGGAACGCATCTGGGCGAGCCGATCCCGATGTGCGGCGTGCCGGTCCATGCCGCCGAAAGCTATCTTCTGACCCTGATCCGCAAGGGTTTCCGCGTCGCCATCGCCGAGCAGATGGAGGATCCCGCCGAGGCCAGGAAACGCGGCGCGAAGTCGGTCGTCGCCCGCGACGTCGTGCGCCTTGTCACCCCCGGCACCCTGACCGAGGAATCCCTGCTGGAGGCGCGGCGGCACAATTTCCTGGCAAGCTTCGCCAATGTCCGGGACGATTGCGCGCTGGCGTGGGTCGATATCTCGACCGGCGAATTCCGGGTCATGCCCTGCCCCGCCCCCCGCCTTGCGCCCGAACTGGCCCGCCATGCCCCGCGCGAATTGCTGGCGGTCGAACGCTCGGGTCTGGACGAGATCGCAGCCGAAGCAGGTTCCGCCCTGACCGAGCTGCCGCCCGGCAGCTTCGACAGCGGTGCCGCGACCCGCAGGCTTTGCGCGCTGTTCCACGTGGAAACGCTTGAGGGCTTTGGCAATTTCGGCCGCGCCGAACTGGCCGCGATGGGCGCAATCGTCGACTATCTTGAGCTGACCCAGAAGGGCCGGATGCCGCTGCTGCGCCCGCCCGTGCGCGAAGCGTCGGGCGGGGCGATGCAGATCGACGCGGCGACCCGCCGCAATCTGGAACTGACGCAGGCCCTGTCGGGCGGGCGCGAAGGCTCGCTTCTGGCAGCGATCGACCGGACGATGACCGCGGGCGGCGCGCGCCTTCTGGAACGTCGCATCAGCGCGCCGTCGCGCGAGCTGGATCTGATCCATGCCCGCCAGTCCGCCGTCGCCCATCTGGGCAGCGATCCCCGCCTGACTGCCGACCTGCGCGAGGCCCTGTCGCGCAGCCCGGACATGGACCGCGCCCTGTCGCGACTGGCGCTGGACCGCGGCGGACCGCGCGATCTTGCCGCAATCCGCAGCGGGCTGACGCAGGGCGCCGCCATCGCCACCATGCTGGCCGAGGATGCGCCCGCCGTTCTGGCCGAGGCCGCGCGCGACCTGACCGGCCATGACGAGATCGTCGATCTGCTGGACGATGCCCTGATTGCCGAACCGCCGCTGCTGGCACGCGACGGGGGCTTCGTCGCCGCCGGTTACGACGCCGATCTGGACGAGACGCGCCGGCTGCGCGACGAAGGGCGCGGCGTCATCGCGCGGATGCAGGCGGACTATATTGCCGAAACCGGCGTCACCAGCCTGAAGATCAAGCACAACAACGTGCTGGGCTATTTCATCGAGACGACCTCGACCCATTCCGAGCGGATGCTGGCCCCACCGCTGAACGCGCGCTTCATCCACCGCCAGACCACCGCCAACCAGATCCGCTTCACCACGGTCGAACTGTCCGAACTGGAAACCCGGATCCTGAACGCCCGCGACCGCGCGCTGGAGATCGAGCGCGAGATCTTTGCCCGGCTGTGTCGCGCCGTGCTGGAGGCGGCGGGCCGGATCGGACAGGCCGCACGCGCCCTGGCGGAAATCGACCTGACCGGGGGCTTTGCCGATCTTGCCAGCGGTGAAGGCTGGGTGCGGCCCCATGTCGATGCCAGCCGGGCCTTTCTGATCGAGGGCGGCCGCCATCCGGTCGTCGAACGCGCCCTGAAGCGCAAGGGCGAAGCCTTCGTCGCCAATGACTGCGCCCTGACCGCGGGCGAAACTCCGGCGATCTGGCTGCTGACCGGCCCCAACATGGCCGGCAAATCGACCTTCCTGCGACAGAATGCGCTGATCGCGATCCTTGCGCAGGCAGGAGCCTTTGTGCCTGCCCGCAAGGCCCATATCGGCATGGTCAGCCAGCTTTTCAGCCGCGTCGGCGCGGCCGACGACCTGGCGCGCGGGCGATCGACCTTCATGGTCGAGATGGTCGAGACGGCGGCGATCCTGAACCAGGCGGACGATCATGCGCTGGTCATCCTGGACGAGATCGGGCGCGGTACCGCGACCTGGGACGGTCTCAGCATCGCTTGGGCGGTGATGGAGCATCTGCATGCCAGCAACCGCTGCCGCGCGCTTTTCGCAACGCATTACCACGAGATGACCTCGCTTTCCGCCCGCCTGCCGGGGGT
Organism: Paracoccus broussonetiae; assembly: GCF_031854425.1. Taxonomy (NCBI): domain Bacteria; kingdom Pseudomonadati; phylum Pseudomonadota; class Alphaproteobacteria; order Rhodobacterales; family Paracoccaceae; genus Paracoccus; species Paracoccus broussonetiae. The sequence goes on from NZ_JAVRQI010000001.1 coordinate 186,286, forward strand.
CGAGAATGCCACCGTCGCGGTTCGCGAATGGGAAGGCGAGGTGATCTTCCTGCACGAGGTCCGCAAGGGCGCGGCCGATCGCAGCTATGGTGTGCAGGTCGCACGGCTGGCCGGGCTGCCACCCTCGGTCGTGGAACGTGCCAAGGAAATCCTGCACCAGCTGGAAAGCGGCGAACGCGAAGGCGCGGGCAAGCCCGCCGCCCTGCTGGACGACCTGCCGCTGTTTCGCGCCGCCCCACCGCCTCCGCCCCGGCCCGCAAAGGCACAGGCGTCCGAGGTCGAGGCGCGGCTCAAGGATGTGAACCCCGACGCGATCACCGCGCGCGAGGCGCTGGATCTGGTCTATGAACTGCGCGGGATGATGGTGGACCAGGCGGGCTGAGCGGCCTCAGATCTCGACCTTGCCGAAGCTTTCGCGAAGTGCCGCCGACCATGCTGCGGACATCGCCATGAAACCCGGATCGCCTTCAAGGATGCGGCGGCGATGGCTGACGCGCAGCGCGTCCTTTTCGATCACCGCAAGGTCCAGCGGCATGCCGACCGACAGGTTCGAGCGCAGGGTGGAATCCATCGACAGCAGCACCGCCTTTTGCGCATCGGCCAGGCTGGTCGCAGGCGTCACCACGCGGTCAAGGATGGGCTTGCCGTACTTATGCTCGCCAATCTGCAGGAAGGGCGTGTCCTCGGTCGCCATGATGAAGTTGCCCTGCGGATAGATCAGGAAAAGGCGCATCTCGCCCCCGCGACGCTGGCCCGCGACGATCATGCTGGCGCTGGCCTGCTGGGACAGTTCGCGGGTCTGTTCGGCGATCTCGCAGCGGGTGCGGTTCAAGGTGTCGCCGATGATCGTCGCGACCTGCAGCATCGAAGCGGCCTTCATGATCGAAGTCGTCTCATCCGCATCCGGATCCTCGATCGCCTCCTGCAGGCGGCCCAGCGTCGTCTGCGTGACGGACAGGCTGCCCGCGGTCAGGATGGCGATGACCCGCTCGCCCGGTTCCTCGAAGAAGAACATCTTGCGATAGGTCGAGATGTTGTCCAGCCCGGCATTGGTGCGCGAATCCGACAGCAGCACCAGCCCCGCATCCAGTATCAGACCGACGCAATAGGTCATGTCGCCCTCTCTCGTCACCTTCGTGAAGGATGCGTTACGATCCCGCCGTCTTCAAGGCAACAGGCCCGCGGACTATTGCTGAACCTCCTCGACATGGACGCGAACATCCAGGCTTTCGATGGCAATCCCGAAGGCCATGCCGCGCACCGGCGCAGCGTCCTGCGCGTCATAGCCCGAACCAAGCCGCACATAGCGGTCATCCGGGCAGCAGGCATTCGCCGCGTCGAAGCCGACCCAGCCCAGCGCACCGACATGAAGCTCGGCCCAGGCATGGGCGGCATCATGGGGCGTCCCGTCGACGGTCGAGTGCAGATAGCCAGAAACATATCGCGCGGGCAGCCCCGCCACACGCGCGCAGGCGATCAGGATATGCGAGAAATCCTGACAGACCCCCTGCCCACGGCCCAGCGCCTCGCTGGCAGTGGTCGAGGCGACGGTCGCGCCAGGGGTAAATGCCATTGCACCATGGACAGCGGCGGCAAGTCGGTGGGCCAGGTCAAGCCTGTCCTCACCGCTGACCGAGGCGGCAAGGCCGCGCAGCGCCTCGTCGGGGCGCGTCCCCGGCGTTTCGCGCAGATAGACAAGGGGGCTGACCGTCTCGCGATGGCCGCGCAGAACGCCCGCCGTGTCCCGCGTCTCGACCAGCCCGTCGATCGAAACCGTGACCGATTCGATCGGGCCGCGCACGGTCCAGGCCTCGATCCAGTCGCCCGCGCCGTCGCGGAAGCCCGCGCCCCGCTGGCCGTTGGTCACGCCGATGCGCCATTCGCCGACGCGCTGCCCTTCGTGGACCGAAGGCGTCAGGCGCAGGCTTTGGACCAAAGCCTCGACCGGCGTGTCATAGCTGTAGTTGGTCTCGTGGATGATCTTCAGTTTCATGCGGTCCCCCTTACATGCGGCCGCTCAGGTAATCGTCATGGACGGCATCCGAGATGCTGCCGATCTCGGCGATGAACCATGTCAGGAATTCGTGCAGGCCTTCGTCGAAGATGGCGTCGATATCGCGGGACATCAGCGCATCCAGCGTCACCCGCGCGCGGGCCGAGGCGGTGGCCGGCACACCTTCGCCATAGCGGCGGGTCAGGCCATCCAGGTTCCAGACCGCCTCGTAAAGCGAGGTCAGCAGCGACCGTGGGCTTTCGCCGTTCAGGATCAGGAAATCCGCAACCTTGTTTGCCGTGATCTCTCCGCCATAGGCCCAGTGAAAGGCGCGATGGGCCGACAGCGCGCGCAGGATCACCTGCCACTGGTAATTGTCCAAACCCGAGCCGATGAACTCGACCCGCGGCAGCAACACGTAATATTTCACGTCGAGCAGGCGAGAGGTCGCGTCGGCGCGTTCCAGCGAATAGCCCAGATTGATGAAATGCCAGCCGTCATTGCGCAACTGGCTGGCATTGATCGCGCCCCTGACCGTCGCCCCGTGACGGGTGGTGAAATCGGTCAGCATGGCGGTATCCAGCTCGCCCCGCGGGCGCCCCTTCAACTGGCGCAACTCTTGAAAGGCGGTGTTCAGCGCGTCCCAGACCTGGTTCGTCAACGCGGTGCGCACGATCCGGCCACCTTCCCGCGCCCGTTCGATGCACGAGGCGACCGAGGCGGGATTCTCGCTGTCGAAGAACAGCCAGGATTCGACGTTCTCCTGATTGATGGCGCTGCCATAGCGTTCGGCAAAGGTCAGCCTTGCGCCCGAGGCGCGCAGCAGCGACTCCCATTCGTTGCGATAGCCTTCCTCGGTATTCGGCAACAAGGTGATGCGCGCCCCCACGTCCAGCAGGCGGGCGGCGGTTTCGGCGCGTTCCAGGTGGCGGCCCATCCAGAACAGGTTGGCGGCGGTGCGGCTGAGCATGTGCGACCTTTCCTTATTCCGTCAGAACCCAGGTGTCCTTGACCCCGCCGCCCTGCGACGAGTTCACGACAAGCGAGCCTTCGCGCAATGCCACGCGCGTCAGCCCGCCCGGCACCAGCTCGACCCGGTCCCCGCACAGGCAGAACGGCCTCAGATCGACATGCCGGGGCGCGATGCCCTGATCGACAAATGTCGGGCTTGTGGACAAGGCCAGCGTCGGCTGGGCGATGTAATTGCCGGGATTGGCGCGGATCAGGGCGGCAAAGGCCTCGATCTCGGCGGCAGTGGCCTTCGGGCCGATCAGCATCCCGTACCCGCCCGAACCATGCACCTCCTTGACCACAAGATCCTTGAGGTTCTCCATGACATAGCGGTAATCGTCATCCTTCCACAGCGTCCAGGTCTGGACGTTCTGCAAAAGCGGCTCCTCGCCCAGATAGAAGCGGATCATTTCGGGGACGAAGGTATAGACTGCCTTGTCATCGGCGACGCCCGCCCCCGGCGCCGATGCGATCGCCACCCCGCCCGAGCGATAGACATCCATCAGCCCCGGCACACCCAGCATCGAATCCTTGCGAAAGCACAGCGGATCCAGAAACGGATCGTCGATGCGGCGATAGATGACATCGACCCGTTTCGGCCCCTGCGTCGTGCGCATGTAGACAAAGCCGCCATCGACGAACAGGTCGCTGCCTTCGACCAGCTCGACCCCCATCAGGTTCGCAAGGAAGCTGTGCTCGTAATAGGCGCTGTTGAAATGGCCCGGTGTCAGGATCACGACCGTCGGCGTCCCTTCGCATTTCGCCGGCGCGACCGAGGCAAGCGTGCGGCGCAGCAGTTCGGGATAGCGGTCCACCGGTTCGATCCGGTTGTTGCGGAACAGCGCCGGGAACATGCGCATCATGATCTCACGGTTTTCCAGCATGTAGCTGACTCCCGAAGGCGTGCGGCAATTGTCCTCGAGCACGAAGAATTCGTCGCGCCCGGTGCGCACGATGTCGATGCCCACGATATGGGAAAAGACGCCGCGCGGCGGCACGAAGCCGACCACGGATTTCTCATAGGCCGCGTTCTGGAACACCAGTTGTGCCGGAATCCGGCCCGCGCGCACGATTTCGGCACGGGAATAGACGTCGCGCAGAAAGGCGTTCAGCGCCCGCGCCCGCTGCTTGATCCCGCGTTCCAACCGGCGCCATTCGCTTTGCATGAAGACGCGCGGCATCATGTCGAACGGGATCAGCCGGTCGGGATCGCCGCCCTCGCCATAGACGGCGAAGGTGATGCCGATCCGGCGGAACAGGGCCTCGGCCTCGGCCTGCTTCATCTGGCGGATCTCGGCGGGCATCGAGTCGACCCAGTCCGACAGCATGGCATAGGGGGCGCGCACCTGCCCGCTTTCCATCATCTCGTTGTAATACATGCCCACCCCGGCTTCCCTCACCACTGCCCACGATCTTCGCAATCGGGCGGTCGGTGTCCATCTGGGCAACAGGAATTGCCCCTGTCGAGTTCCCGGCTGGCGCGCTGGACAGCATGGATGACCAAAAAAGCGGCAATTCCTCCGCAACCCCGGATCGCGTCGGATCGGTGGCATTTATGAAAAATGCCGCGCGGAAAGCCGGGGCGCGCGTCCCGCTGAGACCCCGCCGCTAAGCCTGCGCTAAGGATTTCCCCCTATGACCTTGCAGGACGAAAGCGCCAAGGGGACCAAGATGCAGCTAAGCCTGATGCCGCGGGATGACGGGTTGACGATCCGTGTCGATGAAAAGCGCCTGGATGCCGCGATTGCGACGGCGTTCAAGGACAAGGTGCGCACGCTTGCCACACATGGCGGCACACAGGTCACGCTGGACCTGACGCCGGTCGAGTTCATGGACAGCTCCGGTCTTGGGGCGGTCATCGCCATCTTCAAGGCGATGCCGTCGGGGCGCAGTCTGGTGCTGTCGGGACTGTCGCCGAATGTCGAACGCGTATTCCGCCTGACCCGGATGGACAAGGTGATGACGATCATTCCCGCCGCGACCGCCGTCTCCTCCGCGGTTCCGTCCTGCGGCACCGATCCCGCATGATGATGTCCTGCCCGCGGCCCTGTCTTTTTCCGACCCGCCATGGCCCCGCCGGACACGCCCCCGTTTTGCATCGCAGCTTCCGCGCGGATCCGGCGACGGTGCGAAAGGCGTTGCTTCTCCTGCGTGAAAGGTTCGATGGCAGCGTCGGGGACGAGGTCATCGGCCGTCTGGAACTGGCCTTGGCCGAGATCCTGAACAACATCTGTCAGCATGGCGCGCCGCAAGAGATCGGATCGCCCGGCGCGCGCCCGCGCTCTCCGCTGGTGCAGCTTTGCATCGTGGGCCACGGCGGCGGCATCGCCTGCGCGGTCAGCGACGACGGCGTGCCGCTGCCCCCGGACTGTCTTGGACCGCGCTGCCTGCCCGCCGGTATCGGCAGCACCTTGCCCGAGGGCGGTTTCGGCTGGTTTCTGGTTCACGAGCTGACGGCCTCGCTGCGCTATTCCCGCGAGGGCGAGCGCAACTTCCTAGCCTTCATCGTGCCCTTGCCGGACGCCCTGACGCCGGATGCGGAACCCGCAGCCGATCGGCCCGTGCAGTGACGCGGTACCGGCCTCAGTTCAGGCCGAATTGCAGGGGATAGCGGCCATCCTCGAACTCGCCGAACATCTCGTCGACCTCGGGATGCTCCAGCGGTTCGCCCGACACGTCAGGCATCAGGTTCTGTTCCGAGACATAGGCGACGTAATAGGTCGCCTCGGTTTCTGCATACAGATGATAGAAGGGCTGGTTGCGCGACGGGCGGGAATCCTCGGGGATGGATTCATACCATTCCTCGGTATTGGCGAATTCGGGGTCGACATCGAACACCACACCGCGGAACGGATGTTCCCGGTGGCGCACGATCTGCCCCAAGCTGTATTTCGCCGTCTTGGCCGGAATCCGCATCGTCATATTCCCGTTTCGCCGCGCTCATAGCGCGATGGACCGCCTGTGTCCACCTAAGCCCGCCCCGCGCCCGTGGAAGAGAAGGCCGCCCCGCTTTGCGCGGGAATGGCAAACGCTTTGCACTTTTTCCGGCCCGCAAGCAGTTTCAATGATTTGGCGCGCAACGCCCCGGCAGAGACCTGCCCCGATCGTGGAAACCCTCCGCGGCCAAACTGTCACAAACCTGGTTCCCCGCGTCCGGCGCGGCTCTGGCCGCGATCAGGCCAACAGGGTTTCGCGATGGACCGGCACGCGACCCGAGTCGATCAGCAGCTCAGGCTGTCCGCCATCAAGCACAACCACGCTCAGCGGGCCGCCATAGGCTGCGCCGGTGTCGATCGCCAGGCGGTTCCCGTAATGTGTGACCTGCTCGACGACGGTATGGCCATGCACGACAAGGGTGCCGTGATCGGTGGTGTCGTCCAGGAACCCCTTGCGGATCCAGACAAGGTCATGCTCGCTCTGCTGCTCCAGCGGTACGCCGGGCCGGATCCCGGCATGGACGATCAGCGCGCCTGGCAACACTTGCCACAACGGCAGGGCGTCCAGCCAGCGCAGATGCTCTGCCGGAACCTCGCGCAGGACATCGGCCAGGATCTCGGCATGGCTGCGCCCGTCCCGCGCGATCCCATACGAGGCCAGCGTCGCCGCCGCGCCGAGGTTGTCGTGATCCAGCCAGTGCCGCCCCGAAGCCAGCCCCGGATCGATCCATTCCGGATCGGCAACGAAACGCGGCAGGAAACGGTCGTGATTGCCCTTGAGGATCCTCCAGGGCTGCCCGTCCTGCTGGCCCCGCATCAGATAGTCGACGACGCCACGCGAATCCGGTCCCCGGTCGATCAGGTCACCGACATGGATGACCTGCCCTCCGCCGCCATGCACCGCATCATCATGTGCGATCCGGTCATGCGCGGCCTTCAGCAGACCAAGCTGGCCGTGGATGTCGCCGATGACATAGCTGCGCATGGGGCCTCCGAAAATGATGACGCCCCCGGAAACTATCCCGGGGGCGGTCGGGTGCAAGTCCGATCAGATCTCGAAATTGATCGGACGGACCTGCAGGAACTTGCCGGTAGCGCGCAGCGCCTCGATCGCCTCGGGCTTCAGCTCTTCGTCAAGATACAGGATCGCGATCGCGTCATCACCGGCCTTGGTCCGGCCCAGGGTAAAGTTCGCGATGTTGACGCCCAGATCGCCCAGCGTCATCCCCAGCGCACCGATCACGCCCGGAACGTCCTTGTTGCGGGTATACAGCATGTGCTGGCCGATCTCGGCATCGACATTGATCCCACGGATCTGGATGAAGCGCGGCTTGCCATCGCTGAAGACGGTACCCGCAATCGAACGCTCGCGCGACTCGGTGACGACGGTGACCTTGATATAGCCGTCGAAGATGCCGCCCTTGCCCTGCGTCGTCGTCGCGACCTGCACGCCGCGCTCGGCGGCCATGACCGGGGCCGAGACCATGTTCACGTCCGGGTTCGTGGCCTTCATCACGCCCGAGATCACCGCCGCGTTCAGCGCCTTCAGGTTCATCTCGGCGGCGACGCCATCATACAGCACGTTGATCGCCTTGATCGGCTCATCCGTCATCTGACCGATAAAGGCACCCAGATGCCCGGCCAGCTTGATCCACGGCCCCATGACCGCGGCTTCCTCGGCAGTGACCGACGGCATGTTCAGCGCGTTCTGGACCGCGCCGGTCAGCAGGTAATCCGCCATCTGCTCGGCGACCTGCAGGGCGACATTCTCCTGCGCCTCGTTGGTCGATGCGCCCAGATGCGGCGTCACGACGACATTGGGAAGGTTGAACAGCGGGCTGTCGGTCGCCGGTTCGGTCGCGAAGACGTCCAGCGCGGCGCCCGCGACGTGGCCCGATTTCAGCAGTTCGGCCAGCGCCTCCTCGTCGATCAACCCGCCGCGCGCGGCATTGACGATACGCACGCCCTTCTTGGTCTTGGCCAGATTCTCGCGCGACAGGATGTTGCGGGTCTTGTCGGTCAGCGGAACGTGCAGGGTGATGAAGTCGGCCTTGGCCAGCAGTTCGTCCAGCTCGACCTTCTTCACGCCCAGTTCCAGCGCGCGCTCTTCCGACAGGAAGGGGTCATAGGCCAGCACCTTCATGCGCAGGCCAAGCGCCCGGTCGATCACGATCGAGCCGATATTCCCCGCGCCGATGATGCCCAGCGTCTTGTTGAAGACCTCGACGCCCATGAAGCGGTTCTTCTCCCACTTCCCGGCATGGGTCGAGGCGCTGGCCTCGGGCAATTGCCGCGCCACGGCGAACATCAGTGCGATGGCGTGCTCGGCGGTGGTGACGCTGTTGCCGAAGGGCGTGTTCATGACGATCACGCCTTTTTTCGAGGCGGCGGGAATCTCGACATTGTCGACCCCGATCCCGGCGCGGCCGATGACCTTCAGGTTGGTCGCCTGCTCAAGCAGCTTCGCCGTCACCTTGGTGGCCGAACGGATGGCAAGGCCGTCATACTGGCCGATGATCTCGGCCAGCTTTTCCTTGTCCTTGCCGACATCCGGCAGGTAGTCCACGTCGACGCCGCGATCGCGGAAGATCTGGACGGCGGTTTCCGAAAGCTTGTCTGAAACAAGAACCTTGGGCATCTCTATATCCTCTGGATATGCAGGGGCCGTGCGGGTGCCTCTTCGGCCCCGCCCATGCCTTTCATCGTTTCACAAATACCCCGGGGGGTGCGGGGGGCAGCGCCCCCCGTCCTGGGATCAGGCCTCGACCGCCTGCGCCGCGATCTCCGCCTCGAAGGCGTATTCGATCCAGGGCATCAGCGCGGCCACGTCGGCGGTCTCGACGGTCGAGCCGCACCAGATGCGCAGCCCGGCCGGCGCGTCGCGATATGCGCCCGCATCCAGCGCCACGCCCTCTTTCTCCAGACGCTTGGCGACGGCCTTGGCAAAGGCGGCGCCGTCCTGGATGCGCGGATCGGTGAACTTCAGGCAGACCGAAGTGGTCGAGGCCGTGGCCGGGACCTCGGCCAGGTCGGCGATCCAGTCCTTGTCAGCGATGAAATCGCGGATCGCGGCGGCATTTGCATTCGCGCGGTCTTCCAGCGCCTTGCGACCGCCCAGCGATTGCGCCCATTTCAGCGCGACCAGGTAATCCTCGACACACAACATCGACGGCGTATTGATCGTCTCGCCCTTGAAGATGCCCTCGATCAGCTTGCCGCCCTTGGTCATGCGGAAAATCTTGGGCAGGGGCCATGCCGGAACATGGCTTTCCAGACGCTCGACGGCGCGGGGCGACAGGATCAGGACGCCGTGCCCGCCTTCGCCCCCCAGAACCTTCTGCCAGCTGAAGGTCACGACATCCAGCTTGTCGAAGGGCAGGTCCATCGCGAACGCGGCCGAGGTCGCGTCGCAGATGGTTAGGCCAGCGCGGTCCGCCGGGATCTTGTCGCCATTCGGGACGCGCACGCCCGAGGTGGTGCCGTTCCAGGTAAAGACGACATCCTTGTCGAAATCCACCTCGGCGAAGTCGACGATCTGTCCATAGGGTGCCTTGCGGACGGTGGCGTCCAGCTTCAGCTGCTTCACCACGTCGGTGACCCAGCCTTCGCCAAAGCTTTCCCAGGCCAGCATCTCGACGCCGCGTGCGCCCAGAAGCGACCACAGCGCCATCTCGACGGCCCCGGTATCCGAGGCGGGAACGATGCCGATGCGGTAATCTGCAGGAACGCCAAGGACCTCGCGGGTCAGGTCGATGGCTTCGGCAAGCTTGGACTTGCCGATCGCGGCACGGTGCGAGCGGCCAAGAGGCGCGTCAGCGAGCATGTCCAGCGAAAAATTGGGGATCTTGGCGCAAGGGCCCGACGAGAAGCGCGGATTGGCCGGCCGCGCGGCCGGAGCAGTGATGCTCATATGTGTAGCCTTCCAGCTATTTAGCGCCGCGTTGGGGCGGCGTGTCCCACGGACGGCCATATATCCCGGCCCTGATTCAGGCAAGAATTATTTCGCGGGTGCCCATCTGGAATTTCCTTGCTCGGGGCGATTGAAGCGCGGGGCGGCTTTGGCTAGTGCTGCCCGCGACCCCAGCGCGCGCCCCGGAGCCCACCGATGTTCACCGTCACCGTCCTTGCCGCCCCGAAACGAGCCGACCTTCGCCCCGAGCTGCTCGACCAGCTGCGCCGCGACTGGCAGGGCGGGCACACGATCTGGCTGAACCACGGAATCGCTGCGGAATTTCCGGTCGAGACCCCGCCCGCGGATTTCTGGCAGGTTTGGGAAAGCCTTCAGGAAAAAGGCTTCGACCTTGCCATCCAGCCGACCGCGGGGCGGCGCAAGTCGGTGCTGCTGGCCGACATGGATTCGACCATGATCCAGCAGGAATGCATTGACGAGCTGGCCGATTTCGCGGGCGTTGGCGAGCGCGTCGCCGCGATCACCGCCCGCGCCATGAATGGCGAACTGAACTTTCACGAGGCGCTGGTCGCCCGCGTCGGCCTGCTGTCCGGACTTTCCGAATCGGCGATTGGCGAGGTGCTGGACAGCCGCATCACCCTTGCCCCCGGCGGCAAGGAACTGGTCGCGACGATGCGGGCGCAGGGTGCCTATACGGCGCTGGTCTCGGGCGGATTCACGGTCTTTACCGGCCCGGTTGCCGCGGCGCTCGGCTTTGACGAACATCGCGCGAATGAGCTTTTGGCCGATCAGGGCGTGCTTCTGGGCACCGTCGCCCTGCCCGTCCTTGGCCGCGAGGCCAAGGTCGAGGCACTTGAGGAAATCACCGCCTTCCGCGGGCTGACCCCGGCGGATGCCATTGCCGTCGGAGACGGGGCGAATGACCTCGGCATGCTGAAACGTGCCGGAACGGGGGTCGCACTGCACGCCAAGCCCGTCGTCGCGGCCGAGGTCGACCTGCGCATCAACCACGCCGACCTGACCGCGCTGCTGTATCTGCAGGGCTATGCGATCGAAGAGTTCGTGGCCTAGGCAGCCGCGCTTCCCCGGCGTCATCCGGGCATATTCGGCATGCCTTCCGCCTTCACGAACTTGCGAACTTGGCGCATCGGTGACAGAAGCAAGACATGAAACTCCGCTTCAAAGCCCTGTCCGTCCACCTGCTGACTGCCACCGGCGCCGTGCTGTCGATGCTGGCGCTGCTGGCTGCCGTCAGCGCCGAATGGTCGCAGATGTTCTTCTGGCTCGTCATCGCCCTGATCGTCGACGGCGTCGATGGCCCGCTGGCGCGACGCTACAACGTCAAGGTCAACTGGCCGACCTATGACGGGGTCCTGATGGACCTCATCATCGACTATCTGACCTATGTGTTCATCCCGGCCTATGCGCTGTTCATGTCTGGCCTGCTGCCGGGCTGGACCGGCTGGATCGCGATCATCGCCATCACCTATGGCAGCGTGATCTATTTCGCGGACACGCGGATGAAGACCAAGGACTATTCCTTTGCCGGCTTTCCGGCCTGCTGGAACATGGTCGTGCTGGTGCTGTTCGCGCTGAAGCCGAATTTCTGGGTGATCCTGTTCGTCGTGGTCGCGCTGACCTTCACGATGTTCACGAACGTCAAGTTCATCCACCCCGTCCGGACCAGGCGTTGGCGCGCGATCTCGCTGCCGGTGACGGCGGCATGGGTCGCCTTCGCGGTCTGGGCGGTGCTGGTCGACTTCCACTCGGAAAGCTTTGCGCGCTGGGGCCTGCTTGTGACCTCGATCTGGCTGACCTGCGCGGGCTTCCTGCAGCAACTGACCGAGAAGCGGGCTTGATCCTTTCCGATTTTGGCTGAAAAGCTGGCCCCGACGCGAGCCGGGACCGGAGGAAACATGCCCAGGAAATTCTTGCAGGCCGCGGCTTTGGCCGCATTGACCGCGACGCCCGCGCTGGCCGCGCAGGACGCGATCACGCTGGGCATGGTGCTTGAGCCGCCAAATCTCGACCCGACCGGGGGCGCGGCGGCTGCCATCGACGAGGTCGTCTATGCCAATATCTTCGAGGGTCTGACCCGCATCGCGCCGGATGGCAGCGTCATCCCGGGCCTCGCCTCGGGCTGGGACGCCGAGGATGGCGGCAAAGCTTATCTGTTCCATCTGCGGCCCGGCGTCACCTTCCATGACGGCACCGCGTTCGACGCACAGGACGTGATCTTTTCGCTGGACCGCGCGCGGGCGCCCGACAGCACCAATGCGCAAAAGACCCTGTTCGAAGGCATCGACAAGGTCGAGGCGGTGGATCCGCAAACCGTCCGCGTGACGCTGAAGGCCCCGGACGGCGGCTTCCCCTACAAGATGGCCTGGGGCGATGCGGTCATGGTCGATCAGGACAGCATCGCCGACATCGCCACGCACCCCGTCGGCACCGGCCCGTTCCGCTTTGGCGAATGGGCGCAGGGCGACCACATCACGCTGGTCGCGAACGATGCCTATTGGGGCGAAAAACCCGCGCTGACCTCGGCCACCTTCCGCTTCATCCCCGATCCCTCGGCCGCCTTCGCGGCGATGATGGCCGGTGATCTCGACGCCTTCCCGATCTATCCCGCGCCTGAGACGCTGGCCCAGCTTCAGGCCGATCCCCGCTTCAAGGTCCTGGTCGGCACCACCGAGGGCGAGACGATCCTGGCCATGAACCACAAGAACCCCGCGCTGGCCGATGTCAAAGTGCGCGAGGCGATCGCCCATGCCCTGAATCGGAAAGAGATCATCGACGGTGCCATGTTCGGCTATGGCACGCCGATCGGCACCCATTTCGCGCCGCATAACCCCGATTACACGGACCTGACCGAGCTTTCGCAGTTCGATCCCGAACGCTCTCGCGCGCTTCTTGCCGAGGCAGGCGTCAAGGATCTGACCCTGCGGCTGGCGCTTCCCCCCACCCCCTATGCGCGCCGCGGTGGAGAAATTGTCGCGGCCGAACTGCGTGCGGTGGGCATCCAGACCCAGATCACCAACATGGAATGGGCCCAATGGCTCGAACAGGTGTTCAAGAACGCCGATTACGACCTGACCATCATCAGCCATGTCGAGCCGATGGATATCGGCATCTATGGGCGCAAGGGGTATTACTTCAACTACAGCAACCCCGCCTTCAACGACATGATGACCCAGCTTGATGCCGCGACCGATCCGGCCCAGCGCTCTGCCCTGCTCAAGCAGGCGCAAGAGATCATCGCCCGGGATTATGCCAATGCCTTTATCTTCCAGTTGCCGAAGATCGGCGTCGCCAAGGCCGAAATCCAGGGTCTGTGGGAAAACGCCCCCATGCCCGCGAACGACCTGAGCCAGGTGCGCTGGGGCGAATAGGTCGCGCCCACCGCATCTTCACCGTTTTTCAAATACCCATGCGGCGCTGCCCCCGGGCGGCGCCGTTTCAGTTCTTCAGGACGATGCAGCGCCCCCCGAAGGTGCGCAGGCGGGTGCAGAAGGCAAATGCCTCGGTCTTCGAGGAGTAGCCGATCTGGGCCGTATAGACCTTGCGCGGCCCGCCCGAGACCTTGCGCCGCACATAGCTGACGCGCTTGCCCCCCAGGATCGGGCGCAGCGTCTTGTTCAGGCGCGAGACCTGGTTCGTGACGCCCGACTGGCTGACATGGGTGGCCACGATCACGCCCCAGGGCCAGGGATGTTCGGGCGTGCGGAACTCACGCAGCTTGCGGCTTGCGGCCAGATCGACACAGGCGGCCAGGAAGGGACGTTCCTTGTCCAACCGCAGGTCCGTCTTCTGCGCGGGGCTGTCGCGCCAGCTGACGGCGGTCAGGCCGGTAATCGCCTGGACGTAATCCTGCGTCTCCCACGGCAGGCCACCGCCTTCCGAGATGAAGCGCGCCGCGCGGTTCTCGCCGCCGTTATAGGCCACCGCGGCCAGCCCGACATTGCCAAACCCGTCCGTCAGCGACCGCAGGTAACGGGCCGAGGCCGCGATCGCCTTGGCTGGGTTGAACGGATCGTCCAGCCCGACCATCTCGGCGGTGCCGGGCATGAACTGCGCGATCCCCATCGCGCCCACCGGACTGACGGCGCCCGGCTCGAACAGGCTTTCCTTCCACAGGAGACGGGCGAAAAAATGCGGGTCCAGCCCATTCTGTCCGGCCGCACGTTCGATCACCGTGCAGACATCGGGAATGTAATTCGCGACCGAGATGCAATAGCGCCCGTCATCGGTGCAGCGCGATTTCGGCGAGACGCTGCGCGGGGCGCGCTCACCATGAACCGCATCAACCGCCTCATAGGCGGACGCGGGGGACAGGGCCAGAACGGCCAGGAACCCAAGAACCAGACGACGCATAGGCGGTCTACTCGCAAGAACGCTGCGTTTGGGCAATAGCAATTCCCCGACCCGCTGGAAACGGGTCTTGGGCCATCGACGCTGCAAAGGATGGCGTCACTGTGTCTTTGCGGCCTTGTCCGCCTTGGCCCCCTTGCCGGGCTTGCCGTCCTTGCGAGCCTCTTTCTTCAGCTTGGCCTTTTTGCCGGGGGGCAGGCTCTGTTCCTTCAAAGCCAGTTTCTCGGCCTTGATCTGCGCGCGTTCAAGGGCCTTCGCGGTCTTGCGTTCTTCCCGTTCGGCGGCCTTCACGCGCTTCTTCTCGGCCCGCTCTGCCTCCTTGCGGAGCTTGGCTTCGGCGCGCTCGGCCTTGCCGGGCTTGGCCTCGACGGGTGGCGCCTCGGCCGCGGGGGCCGTGTCTTCCTGCTCGACGCTTCTTTCGCGCTTTTCCGCCGCGGCGCGACGGATCGCCTGGGCCAGGGCCTTTTGCATCCCGACGTCGGTTTCCTGCGCCTTCATCATGCGCAGGTCGCGCAGCAACGCAGCAAGCGCCCGGTTTTCAAGCGCGCGCAGGGCGGCGGGCTGGGTCTGTTCGACCATCTCGTCCAGATCGCGGGAATGGGTCACGCTGTCTTCGGGATTCCGGGCCATTCCAGGCTCCTTCCTGTCGTTCCTGCCTGCCGCAAACTGCCATGACCTTCGGGGCTTCGCCACAAAAAATACCCCGCCCTTTCGGGGCGGGGTGCAAAGCTGCCGATCGGCCGGGACCGTTACGGCTTGGGCGTGTCGGCCGTCGCGGATGCGGTGGTCACGGTCGGCGTCGCGGGTTCAAGATAGCCGTTCGGCATTTGGACCAGCGGCCCTTCAAGCTGTTCGCTTTCGCCCCGCGAACGAACCTTAACATGGGTTCCGGTCGGGATTTCGCCGAACAGGTCCATGACATCCTGGTTGAACATGCGGATGCAGCCAGCCGAAGTCGCCTTTCCGATCGACGACGGGTCCATCGTGCCGTGGATGCGGTACAGCGTGTCGCGCCCACCCTTGTAGAGATAGAAGGCGCGCGACCCCAGCGGGTTATCGATACCGCCCGGCAGGCCGTTGCGCAGCGGGCCGTAAAGGTCGGGCATGGTGCGGACCATGTTCGACGTCGGCGTCCAGCTGGGCCATGCCTGCTTGCGGTTGATGGTGGCATTGCCGGCGAAGTTCTTGCCCGCCTGGCCCACGGCCACGCCATAGCGCATCGCCTCGCCCGGCGCGATCACGTGATACAGGAAGCGTGCATAGGGATCGACCACGATGGTCCCGGGCGCTTCGGGTCCGTTATAGGCAACGCGCTGGCGCGTGTTACGCTCGGTCAGATAGGCATTGCGGACGGCGTGGATCTCGATCGGTTCTCCCCCCGGGCCGCTATCGGTGCGGGCACCATAAACGCCGGAACCCACGGAAGAGGTAGTGCCGGTCGGGGTCGTGGGCGCACAGGCAGCAAGGCCAAGCCCCATCGCCAGCATCAGCGAGGCTAGTCGCATCTGAGTTTCCCTTTGTAACGCGGCTGCGTACAGGCTCGCAGCCAAGGCAGCATTCAAGTCGTCAAATCGCGGAAGCCACCGAGCAGAGGCGGCTGCGACTCGCGCTAACTACAAAAATCCTCTGCGGGCGTAATGCGTCAAGGGCAAGCCTTTGTGATCAGGGGAATCAAACCGGAACTGTTGCCGAATGGCTTGGAAAAGACGGTGTTACGGCCCTTTCCTGAATTCCGATGGAACCATGCGCGGGAAAGCCCGTTGTTACGCCAACCGCGCGACGCAAAATCGCCGGTCGGAACGACAAGGGACCCAAAGATGACTGTCACGGCCTTAATCATCACGTTGCTGATCGGCGCAATCGCCGGCTGGCTCGCAGGGCTGATCGTCAAGGGGCATGGACAAGACCTGCTGACCAATATCGTCGTCGGCATCGTCGGCGCGATCATCGCCAGCTTCCTGTTCCCCGCGCTTGGCCTTGGAATGAGCATAGCCAGTCCGATCCTCGGCTCGATCATCTTCGCCACCATCGGCGCGGTGATCCTGCTGGTGATCCTGCGACTGATCAGACGCGCTTGAGGGCGCCAGGCCTCCTCCCTCGGGAGGAGGCCGACGAACAGCGCCCCTCCGATGCCCGGCCCGGAGGGGCAATGTCCGTTGCAGCGCGTTGCATCACCGCAAATGGCGTCGAGGCGCCACTCGGGGCTTGACCGATTGCGTCGCATCCGTCAGCCGATCGCCATGTTTCATGATCGCGATCGGCCTGCACATGTTGCATGCATGCGGCACGCACCGGGCCGGACAATCGTTGACCGTCCCGTGCCCCCGTTTCAGGCGTTGGCGGGGCTGAGCTTGCCCGATTCCCGGCTTTTCGTGCCTTTGACGTAGCGGGCATAGCCCAGGTCGTCCGCCTCGATCTCGGGGCCACGTCCTGAAATCAGGTCCGCCAGCACCCGGCCCGACCCTGCCGACATGGTCCAGCCCAACGTGCCGTGACCGGTGTTCAGGTAAAGGTTCGGGATCGGCGTCGCACCGACGATGGGCGTGCCATCCGGCGTCATCGGCCGCAGACCGGTCCAGAACTCGGCCTTGGCCGGGTCTCCGGCGCCGCCGAACAGCTCGGTTACCGACTTCGTCAGGGTTGCGCGGCGCCGATCGTTCAGGCTGAGGTCATAGCCCGCGATCTCGGCCAGGCCGCCCACACGGATGCGGTCGCCAAGACGGGTGATCGCAACCTTGTAGGTTTCGTCCATGACGGTCGAAACCGGGGCGCGGCCCTCATCCTCGATCGGGATGGTCAGCGAATACCCCTTGAGCGGATAGATCGGCAGCTTCAGCCCCAGGTGCCGGACAAGCTGCGGCGAATGCGGCCCAAGCGCCAGCACATAGCGGTCCGCAGTCAGGCGACCCTTGTCGGTGCGAACGCCCGTGATCCGGCCACCCTCGGCCTCAAGCGCGTCGATCGAGACGCCCCAGCGGAAGGTCACGCCCAGCGCCTCGGCCATGCGGGTCAGGTTGTTGGTGAACTTGAAGCAGTCGCCGGTCTGGTCGCCCGGCAGGCGCAGCCCGCCCACGATCCGGTCGGCCGAGGAGGCAAGCCCCGGTTCCGCCGCGACGCAGCCAGCGCGGTCCAGAACCTCGAACGGGACGCCGTCGGCCTTCAGGACCTCGATATCCTTGCTGGCGCCATCCATCTGCTCCTGCTTGCGAAAGACCTGCAGCGTGCCCTGACTGCGCTCGTCGAAACGGATGCCGGTTTCGGCGCGCAGGTCGTCCAGGCAATCGCGGCTGTATTCGGCGATGCGGACCATGCGGCTTTTGTTCACGGCATAGGCGGCGCTGGTGCAGTTCGCCAGCATCTTTGCCATCCAGCCCAGCCGCTGCATGTCCAGCCGCGGCTGCAGGACCAGCGGCGCGTGGCGCTGGAACATCCATTTCAGCGCCTTGAGCGGAATTCCCGGCGCCGCCCAGGGCGAGGAATAGCCGGGCGAAATCTCGCCCGCATTGGCGAAGCTGGTTTCCAGCGCGGGCCCGGGCTGGCGGTCGATGACCGTCACCTCATGACCCGCCTTGGCCAGATACCAAGCCGAGGTGACCCCGATTACGCCTGCTCCAAGAACAATGACCTTCATCTTCGTGCGCCTTTGAGAAGAGATTGCGCAAAGACTAGCGCAGCGCCCGGAAATGAAATCCCGATCTTGGCCGTTCCATACCAGATTCGCGCATGTTTATTCGAAATTTTTGCGCGTTCCCGGTTAAATCTGCGCCTATTCTTCAAATAGGCGGATGATATGCCCAGAATGGCATGGGGGAAACTCGCCGATGATCGCCCGGCGGGAGTTGCCGCCCCCCGGCACCCTGCCTAAGCTGTGGCGCGAAGCACAGGTAACACCGGCCCATGCCCGCACAGACCCAAAAAAGCGCATTTGCACCCTTCCGCCACGGCGATTTCCGCCTTCTTTGGTCAGCGACGCTGATCTCGAACTTCGGGGGGCTGGTGCAATCCGTCGGCGCCGCCTGGATGATGACCCAACTGACCGATTCGCCAACGCTGATCGCGCTGGTACAGGCCTCGAACACACTGCCGATCATGCTGTTCGCGCTCGCCTCGGGCGCGCTTGCGGACAATTTCGACCGCCGGACCCTGCTGCTGGGGGCGCAGCTGTTCATGGCCAGCGTCTCGTTGGTGCTCGCGGTGCTGACCTGGCAGGGCCTGATGACGCCGCTGCTGCTGCTTTCGCTGACCTTCCTGATCGGTGTCGGACAGGCGCTGTACAACCCACCCTGGCAGGCCAGCATGGGCGATCTTGTCCCGCGCGAGGATCTGCCCGCGGCGGTGACGCTGAACTCGGTCGGGTTCAACATGATGCGCAGCGTGGGACCTGCCGTGGGCGGCATCATCACCGCGGCCTTTGGCGCGGCGGCCGCCTTTGCCGTGAACGCTGCAAGCTATATCCCGCTTTTGGGCGCGCTTCTCAGATGGCACCCCCGGACGCCCGAGCGGCTGATCTCGCGCGAACCCTTCCTCTCGGCAGTTGGCGCCGGATTGCGCTATGTCGCGCTGTCGCCAAATCTCATGCGGGTGCTGTCGCGTGGGGCACTGTTCGGCTTCGCGGCCATCGCGATCCTTGCCCTGCTGCCCCTTGTGGCGAAGCAGCACCCCGAGGGCGGATCGCTGCTTTTCGGCCTGCTTCTGGGCTGCTACGGGCTGGGTGCGATTATCGGCGCGGTTCTCAACCCGCGCATCCGCGACCGTTTCAGCAATGAAAGCATAGTCCGCCTCGCCTTTGTCGGTTTCGCCATCGCGGCGCTGGTGCTGGCATTGACGCAGCCCGTCTGGCTGCATGCGCTGGCCATGCTGCCCGCAGGGGCAAGCTGGGTGCTTGCCCTTTCGCTTTTCAACGTCTCGGTCCAGCTTTCGACGCCGCGCTGGGTCGTGGCCCGCGCATTGGCGCTTTACCAGACGGCGACCTTCGGCGGCATGGCGCTTGGCAGCTGGGTCTGGGGCGAGATCGCATCCAATCAAGGTATCAATGTCGCGCTGGCCTGTGCGGCGATCCCCCTGCTGTTCGGGGCCGTCGTGGGCTACTGGTTCCGTCAGCCGGAATTCGGCACGCTCGACCTGGACCCCGTGAACAGCTTCCGAGAGCCGAAGCTGAAGCTGGACCTGCGCGGTCGGTCGGGGCCGATCATGGTTCTGATCGACTATCAAATCGACCAGAAGGACGTGCCCGACTTCTTGAAGCTGATGGCGCGGAGACGCGACATCCGGCGCCGGGACGGGGCGCGAAACTGGGCGCTGCTGCGCGATCTGGAACATCCCGAGCAATGGTCGGAAAGCTATCACATCGCGACCTGGGACGAATATGTCCGCCACAACCTGCGCCGCACCAAGGCCGATTTCGAAAGCTATGAGGCGCTGCACAAGATGCATCGAGGCGATACCCCGCCCGTGGTGCACCGCATGATCGAACGGCACAGCGTGGACGCCAGCGACGACCTGCCCCTGATCGGCAAGCTGGAATTGCCTCAATAGCCAAGGAAGCCGTTGCAGCGGAAGGCTTTACCGAATCCCGGACGCCGTTTAGTTTCGCGGCATGCACCGCTTTGTCCTTCGCCGCATGATCGTCCTGTGCCTCAGCCTTGCTGTGGCCTCGGCGGCGATTTTCGGGGTGGTCGAACTGGTGCCGGGCGATCCGGCCAGCTTCATGCTGGGAACCGGCGCGCAGCCCGAAACCGTGGCCGCCTTGCGTGACCAACTGGGTTTGGACCTGCCCTGGGCGCTGCGCTATGCCCATTGGCTGGGCGGCGTGCTGACCGGCGATCTGGGCCACAGCTTCACCTACAAGACGCCGGTGGCCGGGATGATCCTGGATCGGTTGCAGGTCTCGCTGCCGCTTGCACTGATCGCACTGGCGCTGTCAGTCGTAATTGCGCTGCCCGTCGGGCTGTTCGCGGCGTCGCGCCAGGGTCGCGCCGGGGACGGCGTGACGATGGGGATCACGCAGATCGGCATCTCGCTGCCGAATTTCTGGTTCGCGATGCTGCTGGTCCTGCTGTTCGCGGTCCGGCTGCGGCTGCTGCCCGCAGGCGGATTTCCGGGCTGGGGACATCCCGTGGCGGCGCTGAAGGCGCTGATCCTGCCATCGATCGCGCTGGCCTTGCCGCAGGCGGCGATCCTTGCGCGCGTCCTGCGCTCGGCCCTGGTCGAGACGATGGGGCAGGATTACATCCGCACCGCGCGCGCCAAGGGGCTGAGCCGGGGACAGGCGCTGCGCCGCCACGCGCTGCGCAACGCGTTGATCCCGGTGCTGACGATCCTGGGAATGCAATTCTCGTTCCTTCTGGCCGGGGCCATCATCATCGAGAACGTGTTCTATCTGCCCGGCCTGGGGCGGCTGATCTTTCAGGCGATCACCCAGCGCGACCTGATCGTCGTGCAGGGCGCGGTGCTGGTGCTGGTCGCGGCGGTCATTCTTGTCACCTTCCTGGTCGACCTGGCCTATGCCGCCGTGGATCCAAGGTTGCGCCGCAAATGAGATTGTCCCTGATCCTGGGCGCGTTACTGGCGGGGCTGGCGGTCCTGATGGCGGGTCTTTCCTTCCTGTGGACGCCGGGCGATGTGCTGCAACTGGACGTCGCCGCCAAGCTGCAACCGCCCTCGGCCGCGCATTGGCTGGGAACCGACCATCTGGGCCGGGACATGATGTCGATGATCATGGTGGGCGCGCGCACCTCGATCGCGGTCGCGCTGGTCGCGGTCGGAATCGGCATGGGACTGGGCGTGCCGCTGGGGCTGACCGCCGCAGCGCGCCCCGGCAGCTGGCTGGATGAGATCATCATGCGCGGCAACGACCTGATCTTTGCCTTTCCCAGCCTGGTCATCGCGATCCTGATCACTGCGGCACTGGGGCCTTCGGCTCTGAACGCGATCATCGCGATCGGCATCTTCAATATCCCGGTCTTTGCCCGCGTCACGCGTGGCTCGGCGCTGCCGCTTTGGACGCTGGATTACCCCCGTGCGGCGCGGGTGGCGGGCAAGGGCACGGCGCGGATCAGCCTGCAGCATATCCTGCCCAATGTCGCCAGCGTGCTGATCGTGCAGGGCACCATCCAGTTCAGCCTTGGCATCCTGGCCGAGGCGGGCCTGTCCTATGTCGGGCTGGGCGCGCAGCCTCCGACGCCCAGCTGGGGCCGGATGCTGGCCGATGCGCAGACGATGATCTCGCTTGCGCCGCATGTGGCGATCGTGCCGGGCCTTGCCATCGTGCTGACGGTGCTGGGGCTGAACCTTCTGGGCGACGGGTTGCGCGATGCGCTGGATCCCAGATTGCGCGGCACCCGATGATCGAGGTCGGCGAACTGAACGTCACGCTGGGCGGCCTGCAGCTGCTGCATGGCGTGAGCCTGCGACTTGAGCCGGGACAGATCACCGCGCTGGTCGGCGAAAGCGGCTCGGGCAAATCGCTGACCGCGCTTGCGATCATCGGCCTGCTGCCCGAAGGGATGAAGGCCGAGGGGCGGGTGGATCTGGACGGAACCAACCTGTTGCCCTTGCCCGAACGCCAGATGTGCCGCATCCGCGGCAAGCGCATCGGCATGATCTTTCAGGAGCCGATGACGGCGCTGAACCCGCTAATGACAATTGGCGATCAGGTGGCCGAGGTGCTGCGCCAGCATGGCGGCATGTCCCGCCGCGATGCGCTGCAACGCGCGCGGGAACGCCTGGACCGGGTGGGTCTGTCCGCCGACCGCTTTCCCCTGTCGCTTTACCCGCACGAGCTGTCCGGCGGGCAAAGGCAGCGTGTCGCCATTGCCTTGGCCATCGCGGAACGGCCCGACCTGCTGATCGCGGACGAACCGACGACCGCGCTGGACGTGACGACCCAGGCCCAGATCTTCGATTTGCTCAAAGGGCTGGTCCGGGACGAAGGAATGTCGCTTCTGCTGATCACCCACGACCTGTCCGTCGTGGCTGGCCTGGCCGATCAGGTCGCGGTCATGCAGCGCGGCATCGTGGTCGAACAGGCACCGGCCAACCGCATTTTTGCCCGTCCCGCGCATGGCTATACCCGCGAATTGCTGGCGGCCGCCGATTACCGGCCCCGACTGGTTCTGACCGATCCCGACGCGCCGGTTCTGCTGAAGGTCGAAAACCTGGTGCGGACCTATCCCGCGCGCCACCAGCGTGACCGCGTGCGCGCACTCGACGATGTCAGCCTTGCCATCCGTGAACGCGAGGCCGTGGGTCTCGTCGGCGAATCCGGCTGCGGCAAGTCGACCCTGACCCGCGCAATCCTGGGCCTAGATCCTATTCAGGCCGGGCAAATCACGCTGAACGGCCAGCAGGTCCGCGCCGATGGCCGGATGCCGCGCCCGCTGCGCGCGCGCATCCAGGCAGTTTTTCAGGATCCCTTCGGCAGCTTCGATCCGCGCTGGCGCGTCGAACATCTGGTGGCCGAGCCGTTCCACCTGACCGGTCGGCCCCCGGACTGGCGCGACCGCGTGGCCGAGGCGCTTTACGATGTCGGCATTACCGGCGATGCGATGCGCCGGCATATCCACGAATTTTCGGGCGGCCAGCGGCAAAGAATCGCGCTGGCCCGCGCCCTGATCATCCGGCCCAGCCTGATCGTGCTGGACGAGGCGGTCAGCGCGCTGGACGTCCGCGTGCGTGCACAGGTGCTGGAGCTTCTGGCCCGGCTGCGGGTGCGTCACGGGCTGGCCTATCTGTTCATCAGCCACGACCTGTCCGTGGTGCGTCAGGTCACCGACCGCGTGCTGATCATGCGCGAGGGGAAGATCGTCGAATGCGGTCCGACCGCGCGCGTATTCGATACGCCGGAGCATCCCTATACGCGCGAATTGCTTGCGGCGACGCCGCGCCTGCCCCGGACCTGCGACAAAACCGCGCGAGTCTAGGCACGCCGGGTTGCGGAATCCGGACTTAGTCCTTACCTGCTGCGGACTTCGAAGGAACAGGAGCTCGGGCATGAGCGTTACGAGCAAGCGCGCCGTTTCGGCACCGATCATGGGCAGGACCGAATCCGCCGCCGAGAAATTGATTTCCGCCTCGCTTTCCGCGCAGGCCGGGCTTGTTGGACATGATGCCACGCGGGTGATTCCCGCGGTGGCCGAATCACCTATTCCCGTCCTGGCCCCCCGAAACCGGACCCCGGACCCGCGCAGCACGCGCGCCCGAACCCGCCTTCAGCGCGACTGACGACAGCCGGGGCACGGGCCCATCATCGGGCTACCCCGCCCATCTGTCGCAATTTTGTCATATATTTGAACGGACAGCGCTGACGAGTTTACCCAGGACTGAAAAAAACAACAGGCCCCGCTTGCCGCGAGGCCTGCTGCTCCTCCCCCTTCATGGCGACCAAGCCTCCCCGAATGGTCGCCCAGGTATTCCGTTGTGGCCTAGGCGTTGATCAGCTCCGCCTGCCGCACGATCATTTGTGCCTGACGAATTGACGCGATGTCAACCAGTCTACCCTTGTATACAGTGGCACCGGCACCGGTTTTCCGGGCTTCGTCCATCGCGACCAGAATCTCGCGCGCCTCGGCCACCACCTTTTCGCTGGGCGTGAACACCTCGTTCGCCAGCGCGACCTGCCGGGGGTGGATCGCCCATTTCCCGACCATGCCCAGCGTGGCAGAGCGCAGAGCCTGCGCGCGGAACCCGTCATCATCGCTGAAATCGCCGAAGGGACCGTCCACGGGCAGGATGCCATGCGTGCGGCAGGCCGCCACGATCGCCGCCTGCGCCCAATGCCAGGGATCCGACCAGTGCTTTTGCCCTTCGTGCAGCATGTAGTAGTTTTCTTGCGTCCCCCCGATGCCGGTGGTTGCCATGCCCATGCTGGCTGCGAAATCCGCTGCCCCCAGGCTGATCGCCTGCAAGCGTGGAGACGCGGCGGCAATCTCCTCGACATGCGAGATGCCGGCGGCGGATTCGATGATGACCTCGAACCCGATACGCTTCGTGCGCCCTCTGGCCGCCTCGACCGCGGTCACGAGCGCATCGACGGCATAGATGTCGGCGGCATTGCCGACCTTGGGGATCATGATCTGGTCCAGCCGCTCGGACGCGTTCTCAAGCAGGTCCACGACGTCGCGATACCAGAAGGGCGTGTCGAGCGCGTTGATGCGCACGGACAGGGTCTTGCTGCCCCAGTCCACGTCCCCGATCGCCTCGATGATGTTGCGCCGGGCCTGGGCCTTGTCATCGGGCGCGACCGAATCCTCAAGATCAAGGTTGATCACGTCCGCTGCCGAGGCAGCCATTTTCTCGAACAAGGCGGGGCGCGATCCGGGACCGAAAAGCTGGCAGCGGTTCGGCCGGGCGGGCGGTGCAGGTTGGATGCGAAAGGACATATCACCCCGTCAGCAATGATGTTTCAAACCTTATCGGCAAAGTGATAGATAATTGCTGCGCCTGCATCAAGCCTATTCTGCACCTGCATCGTTCCGAGTTTTGTCCGGCTTGACCCCTGCGCGCTTTAGGCGCAGGACCGCGACATCAAGCCGCTGGGCAAATTGAGGAGATGAAGATGACCCGCACCGTCTATCTGAATGGCGAATACCTGCCGGAAGCCGAGGCCAAGGTCTCGATCTTCGATCGTGGATTCGTCATGGCCGACGGCGTCTATGAAGTGACCAGCGTGCTTCAGGGCAAGCTGCTGGACTTTCCGGGCCATCTGAAGCGGCTGACCCGCTCGCTTTCGGAACTGGGCATGGGCAATCCCCTGTCGGACGACGAATGGCTGGCGATCCACCGCAAGCTGCTGGAACTGAACGACGTTCGGGACGGCATGATCTATCTGCAGGTGACGCGCGGCAATCCGGGCGATCGCGACTTTGCCTTTCCGCCCGAAGGCACGCCCCAGACCGTGGTGCTGTTCACTCAGGCGAAACCCGGCCTTGCCGACAACCCGGTCGCAAAGACCGGGATGCGCGTGATCTCGGTCCCGGACCTTCGCTGGGCGCGGCGTGACATCAAGACGGTGCAGCTGCTTTACCCCTCGCTCGCCAAAATGGAGGCGAAGAAGCAGGGCGCCGATGACGCCTGGCTGGTCGAGGACGGCTTCGTCACCGAAGGCACCTCGAACAACACCTATATCGTCAAGGACGGCAAGATCATCACGCGCGACCTGTCTACCGACATCCTGCACGGCATTACCCGCGGGTCGCTGCTGCGCTATGCCGCGGAAGCCCAGATGCAGATCGAGGAACGCCCCTTCACCATCGAAGAGGCGAAACAGGCGGATGAGGCGTTCTTTACCTCGGCCTCGGCCTTCGTGCTGCCAGTGGTCGAAGTCGACGGCGCCAAGGTCGGCACGGGCACGCCGGGCCCCGTCGCAACCCGCCTGCGCGAGCTTTACCTTGAAGAATCGCTGAAATCCGCGATCTGATCCCCCCGGACATGACGAAGGGCGCGACCGTTACCGGCGCGCCCTTTTCCTTTGCCTTTTCGGCTGTCCTGCCGTCAGGCGGCGTTCTCACGCACAAGAGAGATATTGCCGACGCTGTCGACATCGGTATCGCGCAGCACGGCCAGAACCTCGCCATTGACGATCAGGTTGACGTTCTCGCCATCCTGTTCCAGCTCGTATTCTGCGGCACCGTCGTAATCCTCGGTCAGGGTCACGGTGATGCTGTCAGAGCTGCCATAGGTCACATTCGCTGCACCCCCGGCATCGCTGCGCAGCACGATATGATCCGAACCCTCGCCCGGATCGACGATATCATTCGCACCGGCGTGGATGGTGTCATTGCCATCGCCGCCCAGCAGCGTGTCGGGCGCATCCGGATCCGAGGCATCGGGCGACAGGATCAGGTCGTCATCTTCCTCGCCATCGATATAGACAGTGCCGCCGTGATCCTCGATCCGGTCGTCACCTTCGCCGCCGGTGATCGAATGATTGCCGTAATTGGTGATGATGGTGTCATCGCCATAGCTGCCGTCGATGGTGTCATTGCCCTCATCGGCACCCAGGTCATAGGCGCCATAATGGTCGTCGTCATAGCCGAGATAGATTTCATCGTCCCCGGCATCGGCGGTCACGGTATCCTCGCCATAGCCGGTCCAGATGAGGTCGTCCCCTGCCCCGCCCGAAACCGAATCGTCACCGTCATAGGACTGGATCGCGTCGTCCCCGTCGGTCCCGATCATCGTATCCGCTTCGTCGGTGCCCTCGGTCACCTCACGCCCGCCAAAGGGATCGTCGGAAGGTGCATCCGGCCCCTCGTCATCGTCATTGCTCGACACGAGCGAACCGATTCCGACAACGCCCAAAAGGCCCAGCAACAACAAAAGGGTCTGATTCATCCGCCCACTCCACTCTCTTGGCCGGCAAGATAAACCGGGCGCTTCCCATCCGGCAACCTGCCAGAGAACGAACACGCAGCTGTGTGATATCCCGGTGCCGCCCATTGGCAGGCAAGGGGCGCCACAAGACGCCCCTTGCCTGCCGGTTCAATGCCCCAGGATCTGGCTGAGAAACAGCTTCGTCCTTTCGCTTTGCGGGTTGTTGAAGAACTCGGTCGGGCTGTTCTGCTCGACGATCTGGCCCTGGTCCATGAAGATCACGCGGTGGGCGACGGCCTGCGCGAAGCCCATCTCGTGGGTGACGCACAGCATGGTCATGCCGTCCTCGGCCAGCTCGATCATCGTGTCCAGAACCTCCTTGATCATCTCGGGGTCAAGGGCGCTGGTGGGCTCGTCGAACAGCATGATCCGGGGCTTCATGCACAGGGATCGCGCGATCGCCACGCGCTGCTGCTGCCCGCCCGAAAGCTGGCCGGGATATTTCAGCGCCTGTTCCGGGATCTTGACCTTTTCCAGGAATTGCATCGCCGTTTCCTCGGCCTGCTTCCTTGGCACCTTGCGCACCCAGATCGGGGCCAGCGTGCAGTTTTCCAGGATGGTCAGATGCGGGAACAGATTGAAATGCTGAAAGACCATCCCGACCTCGGACCGGACCTTGTCGATGTTCTTCAGATCGTTGGTCAGTTCGGTCCCGTCCACGATGATGCGTCCGGCCTGATGTTCCTCAAGCCGGTTGATGCAACGGATCAGCGTCGATTTTCCCGACCCCGAGGGGCCGGCGATCACGATCCGCTCGCCCCGGCCAACGGTCAGGTCGATATCGCGCAGCACGTGGAAGGTCCCATACCATTTGTTCAGCTTCGAGATCGAGATCGCGGCCTCGCCAAGGCGCTGCTGGGTCTGCGGTTCTGTTGCCATGCGATGCTCCTCAGCGGTGATCGCGCTTCAGGCGGCGTTCCAGATACATGGAGTAACGCGACATGCCGAAGCAGAGGATGAAGAAGATCGAGCCCACGAAGATATAGGGCTCCCAATAGGCGCCCTTCCATTCGAAGCTCGCGCGGATGGTGTCGGACATCGCCTTCAGCGGGTCGAACAGCCCGACGAAGGTGACCAGCGTCGTGTCCTTGAACATGCCGATGAAGGTCGAGACGATGCCGGGGATCGAGATCTTCAGCGCCTGCGGCAGGATGATCAGGCGCTGCGCCTTCCAGTAATCCAGACCCAGCGCGTCCGCGGCCTCGTATTGCCCCTTGGGCAGCGCCGCCAGCCCACCGCGGATCACTTCGGCCATATAGGCCGAGGCGAACAGCGTGACCATGATGATGACCCGCAGGATGATGTCGAAATTCGTGCCCGGCGGCAGGAAATAGTTCAACAGCAGCGAGGCCACGAACAGCAGCGCGATCAGGGGCACGCCGCGGATGAACTCGATGAAGATCACCGCCATCATCTTGACCACCGGCAGATCGGACCGCCGCGCCAGCGCCAGGATGACCCCCAGCGGCAGCGACAGCGCGATGCCCGAGACCCCGATGGTGATCGACAGGACGAAGCCCCCGAACAGGTCCGAGGACACCGGCACCAGCCGCAAGGGCAGGACCGCCGCAAGTCCGCGCATGACATAGTCCGACAGAAGCAGCCACCACAGCGCGGCCGCGACCACGGCGGCGGCAAAGGCGAACATGCCGAACCGTGCCAGAAGCTGCCAGACGATGAAGCCGACCGCAAAGCCTGCCAGCGCAACGACAGGTCCCCAGATCGTGCCCCCCCACAGCAGCCAGACCGCCAGGAAGGGATAGATCAGGCTGGCCAGCAACGCCCAGCCGGGCTGGCGCTCGATCAGGACGATCCAGGCCAGCATCAGCAGGGTCATCGCGCCCAGCTCATGCCCCTTGGCCCCCAGCACCATTGAGATCAGGACCGTCAGAAACAGCGCAAGCCCGGTCACGATCCAGCGCGCCTTGCGGTTTTCCGAAAACAGCACCGGTGCCAGCGCAAGGAACAGCGTGCCGAAGGCCAGCACCGGCCGCCAGTACAGATCGACCGGATAGAAGCCGAAGACGAACTGGTTCCAGCGATGCTTGATGATCGCGAAGCACGCGCCCGAGGCATCGGGACCGTGGGTCGCGGCGACGATCTTGCGGCACTCGGCCATGCTGTTGGCGTTCCAGACAGCGTGGGACAGCCACGGCCAAAGCGTGCTGAAGACCAGCCACAGGATGCCAAGTCCCAGCAATGTCAGCGCAATGTTCAGCGGCCCCGAGAACAGGTTCTGGCGCAGCCAGGGCAGCACCCCGGTACTGCGCAGCGGGGGTGGCTCTGGCGGCAGCATTGTCTCACGCACGAAGGCCGCGGCGTCGGGTTGGGAATCGCTCATCTTACCGCTCCCTCAGTTTGACGCGGCTGTTGAAGACGTTCATGCCGCCCGAGATGATCAGGCTGAGGATCAGATAGATGCCCATCATCAGCAACATGCACTCCATCTCGCGGCCGGTCTGGTTCAGCGTCGTCCCGCCCAATGTGCCGCGCAGGTCCATGAAGCCGACCGCGATGGCCAGCGAGCTGTTTTTGGTCAGGTTCAGATATTGCGAGATCAAAGGCGGGACGATCACCCGCAGCGCCTGAGGCAGGATCACCAGGCTCATCGTGCGGCCGGGACGCAGTCCAAGGGCAAAGGCTGCCTCGGTCTGACCGCGGCTGACGGCCAGGATGCCGCCGCGCACGATCTCGGCGATGAAGGCCCCCGTATACAACGTCAGCGCGATCCACAGGACCACGAAGGCGTTGTCGAGGTTGATTCCATCGGCAAAGTTGAAGCCGCGCAGCACCGGCGGGATCAAATGCAGCCCGAAATGCCAGGTCAGCAGCAGCACTGGCAGCAGGTACATCGCCAGCGTGATCCACCAGGTCGTCGGGCGTCGCCCGGTCCGGTCCTGCACCCGCCGCGCCCATTTGCGCAGGATGCGATGACCGATGATGGCCAGCACCAGCACGGTCGCATAGGCGATGAAGGCCCAGCTGATCCCCTCTCGTCCCAGCGCGATGATGCCGGGGGGGTTCGACATGCCGATTCCGGGGACCGCGGTATAGCGGTTCGTGGGCGCGATCAGATCGAACAGGATCATGTTGGCCGCCGGATTCTCGCCACGGTAATCCCTTGGCGCCGGCATGATCTCGGTAAAGATCGCAAGGATGACCAGGATCCACAGCAGCAGCGGGATGTTGCGGAAGACCTCGACGTAAACGGTCATCAGCCGCGCGATCAGCCAGTTCGAGGAAAGCCGCAGCACGCCCACGATCACGCCAAGGATGGTCGCCGAGATGCAGCCCAGGATCGAGACCTGCAGCGTGTTCAGCAGCCCGACGATGGTCGCCCGCAGGTGGGTGTCGTCGGAGTTATAGGGGATCAGCTGCTGGGGGATGTCATATCCCGCGCGCCGAAACAGAAAGTCGAAACTGAGCGTCTTGCCGATAATGGCAAGGTTCTTCAGCGTGTTGTCGATAAGCCAGCTGGCCATCAGCATGACCAGGATGAACACGACGGCCTGGATCGTCAGCGAACGATAGCGCCGATCGTAAATCAGCATCGACAGGCGGAAAGGCGGACTGGCCGCGCCTGGATAATCTACCATATTGTATCCCCTGTTGGCCGGCGGTCGGGTCTTTTGCCCATGTTCTTGCCGGCACGTGGCGAAACGGGCGGGGTTTTACCCCGCCCGTTCGTATCTTTTGCGCTTAGCGGAAGGGCATCGCGTACATCAGCCCGCCCTGGGTCCATTGCGCGTTCAGGCCGCGCGCCAGGCCGATCGGAGTCTGCTCGCCGATGGTCGCGGCAAAGATCTCGCCATAGTTGCCCTGCGCCTTGATCGCGCGCTTGGCCCATTCGGCATCAAGCCCCAGCATCTTGCCCAGATCGTCCGAGGCGCCCAGCAGGCGCTGGACTTCCGGGTTCTGCGAGGATTTCGACAGCTCGTCGATATTGGCCGAGGTGACGCCGTATTCCTCGGCCGCGATCAGCGCGTAAAGCGTCCAGCGCGCGATGTCGCCCCAGTTGTTGTCGCCGTGGCGAACCGCCGGTCCCAGCGGTTCCTTCGAGATGATCTCGGGCAGGATGATGTGGTTTTCCGGATCGGCGAAGGCCGCCCGGGTCGCCGCCAGCCCCGAGGCATCGGTGGTATAGGCATCGCAGGCGCCAGCCATGTATTGCTGCTCGCCCTCGGCGTTCGAATCGATGTTGACCGGCTGATAGGTCATGTTGTTGGCCTTGAAGTAATCGGCCAGGTTCAGTTCCGTCGTGGTGCCGGTCTGGATGCAGATCGTCGCGCCTTCCAGTTCCTTGGCCGAGCTGACGCCCAGGTCCTTGCGAACCATGAAGCCCTGGCCATCGTAATAGTTCACGCCGATGAAATCGAGCTTCAGGTCGGTGTCGCGCTGGAAGGTCCAGGTCGAGTTCCGGGCCAGAAGATCGACCTCGCCCGAGCTGAGCGCGGTAAAGCGCGTCTGGCCGGTCGTGGGCACATATTTCACCTTGGTCGCATCGCCCAGAACGGCGGCGGCCACGGCCTTGCAGAAGGCCACGTCGAAGCCGGACCAGTTGCCATTGGCATCCGGGGCGGCAAAACCGACAAGGCCGGTATTCACGCCACAGTTGAGCACGCCGCGGGCTTTGACCTCTTTCAGCGTGTCGCCTTCAGCGGCAATGGCACCCGTCGCCATCAAGGCGAAGGCGGTGACAGAGCCGAAGAGTGCAGATTTCTTCATGGGGTTCCTCTCTGTTGGTCTTCCGACCCTTGACGCGGGCCGTTGGGAAGCTGGGGCCGTAGGCTAGCCCGCTTGAGCCAAGGGGCAGGTCCACTGCCCCTATAAGCGGCATTGTGCCAATGAAGTTCCCTGCGTCAAGAATTAGGGAGGTTGTGTCAGGCGGTTCTGCTGAGAAGCCAGAAGCGCTCAGCGTTCTTCATCTGCGCCAGTCGCGCCGCCGCGGCCTCGTCCGCCTCTTCGTCGCGGCCCCAGTTTTCTGCCTGATATTCCTCATCAATTCGGGCCAAAGCGTGCGAGGATTCGGCATCCAGGCGGCCGCGCAAAACCGCCAATCCCAAGATCAGCGACCCCGGAAGCGTGACCAGATCGTGCAGCGCGGTCAGGCCGTAAGCATCCAGCGCCATGACCTCTGCCCGCAATTTCAGCAGGCTCGCGTCGTCCTGCGGCACCGGCAGAACACCGTGGGTGATGCGCAGCGGGGCGCGCAGCTCGGTCGCGGCCCAGTCGATCAGCGGATCCCAGCCTTCGGCCTGGGCGCGGATCAGCGCCTCGGGCGCCTCGGCGCGATAGGACAGAAGGTCGGTCCCGCCATATTCGGCCAGCATGTTCGCCACCGCCTCGAACTGCGGGGTCACGCGCTCAACCGCAGAGTTGGCGGCGCGGGTCAACGGCATTGTGTTCGGGTCGATGATCTCGTCCTGCGCGTCCCATTCCGCGGCAATCGCCTGTGCCAGCGCGGCGGTCGGCAGGATCAGCGCCAGTTTGCCCGGTGTGCGGACGGGGCGTCCGTCCAGCGTGATTTCAAACCCGTCCGCGGCCTCGCGCAGCTGCGAGGACGTCCAGAACCGCCGGGCTTTCCATTCCCCGCTCATGCCGCGTGCTCCAGCTTTGCCCAATCCATCAGGGCCTGCGTCAGCGAGGGATAATCCAGCGCGACCAGCGCCGCACCCGCCGCGTGCAGGTCCGCCGTCGGGTGATAGCCCCAGTCTACGCCAAACGCGGTCATGCCTGCGGCGCGGGCCATTTCGATGTCGAAGACCGTGTCCCCCACCATCACGGCATCCTCGGGCCCCAGCCCGGCATCGAACAGCGCACTTTCCAGCATTGCCGGATGCGGCTTCGATGGGTGCCCGTCCGCCGTCTGTCGCGTAAAGAAGCGTCCGGTCAGCCCGTGCGCCTCAAGCAGCGCGGTCAGCCCGCGCATCGGCTTGCCGGTCGCAATGCCCAGCAGCACATGGTCCAGCGAGGCCAGCGCGTCCAGACAATCCAGCGCGCCGGGATAAAGCGGCGGCACCGCGCCATTGGCCCGCGCCGTTGCAAAAGCCTCGCGATAGCCGAGGACGACACGTTCATGCATCTCGGCCGAGGCTCCGGGCAGCAGCCGCGCCACCGCGATCGGAAGGGACAGACCCACGATCGACAGGATCTCGGCCGGCTCCATCTCGGGCAGACCGGCGGCGTGCAGACCCTGGTTCATGGCATGAGCGATCTCGTGCTGGCTGTTGACCAGCGTGCCGTCGACGTCGAACAGGACCAGCTTCATTGCACGTCCTCGAACGGATCCTCGGGAACGTCGCTTTCATGCCAGCCCAGCGTTTCCCAGGTCCGCGACATATGGTCGGGCAAGGGCGCGGTGATCGTGATCAGCTTCTTGGTGATCGGATGCTCGAACCGGATCACGCGGGCATGCAGATGCAGCTTGCGGCTGATTTCGCCGCCCAATTGTGCGCCCCAGCCGTCGCCAAGGTTTTCCTGCCCCGAACCGCCATACTTGCCGTCACCGATGATCGGATGCCCCATTTCGGACATATGTGCGCGAAGCTGGTGGGTCCGCCCGGTCACGGGCACCATCGCTACCCAGGAAACTCGCCCGCCAAGCGCCGAGAGGACAGCGTAATCGGTATGGGCGCGTTTCGCGCCCTCGGTCTCGGCCACGGCCGAAGGATGGACCGCGACCATCTTTTCGCCCTCGCCCATGCGACCGCGGCCCGGCGCCTTGACGAGACCATATTTGATCGAGCCCATGCGCGGATGCGGCACGCCCGCCACCGCCGCCCAATAGATCTTGCGCGTCAGCCGGTGGCGGAACGCCTCGGACAGGGAACGGGCAATCCGGTCGGTGCGCGCCAGCAGCAGAACGCCCGACGTGTCCTTGTCCAGCCGGTGGACCAGCTTCGGGCGGTCCTTGTAGCCGAACATCAGCGCCTCGGTCAGCCCGTCCACATGCCGGTCCCCCTGCCCCGAGCCGCCCTGCGACGGCAGGCCCGGCGGCTTGTTCAGCGCGATGATATGCTCATCGCGCCAGAGCACGCAGGACTGGATCATCTCGGCATCGGACTGCTTCACGCGCGGCTTCGCCGCAACCGGGGGCGGCGCGCCATCGGGCAATGGCGGAACCCGCACCTCTTGCCCGATCTCAAGCCGGGTATTGGCCTTGACCCGCCCGCCATCGACGCGAAGCTGACCGGTGCGGCACATCTTTTCGACCGCGCCTTGCGTCAATTGCGGAAAACGCTTCTTCAGCCAGCGATCAATGCGCTGGTCGCCCTCATCCGCGCCGATACGGATTGTCTGAACACCACTCATACGAAAAACCCCCGGCCAACGGCCAATCCGGCGGTGACCGCCAGAAGTGAAATCAGGACAGAAGCCAGGACATAGCCTGCGGCGGTCACGGTCGCGCCACGCTCCCACAGGACCAGCGTATCCAGCGCAAAGGCCGAAAACGTGGTGAATCCGCCCAACACACCCGTCAGCAGAAGGGGCGCCAAATGCTGCCCCCCGCGCTGCGCGATGACCGAGGCGAGCAGCCCCATGACGAAACAGCCGACGATGTTGACCGTCAGCGTGCCCAGCGGAAAGCCGGCGGTGATCCGCCCGGCCAGAATGTTGACGCCGTAACGCGCCATCGACCCCAGGGCGCCACCCAGTGCGACCTGAAGGAATGCATGTTTCATGTCTTGCCCTCTGTCCGTCGCTTTTGACGGAGGCTGGCGAACCATTCAACGCGCTTTTTCAGGTCGCGTTCGAATCCGCGCTCGACAGGAAGGTAAAGGACGGGACGTTTCATGCCCTCGGGGAAGTAATCCTGCCCCGAGAAGCCATCTTCGGCATCGTGGTCATATTGATAGCCCGCGCCATAGCCCTGATCCTTCATCAGCCCGGTTGGCGCATTCAGGATATGAGCGGGCGGCATCTGGCTGCCCGAGCGTCGCGCCAGGTCGCGCGCCCCCTTGTAGGCGGCATATCCCGCATTCGATTTCGGGGCGAGCGCCAGATAGATGACGGCCTGCGCCAACGCCAGCTCCCCCTCGGGACTGCCCAGACGTTCGTAAAGCGCCCAGGCGTCCAGGCAATGGCGCTGCGCGGCGGGATCGGCCAGGCCGATATCCTCGACCGCCATGCGGGTGATGCGCCGTGCCAGATAGCGCGGATCCTCTCCACCCTCCAGCATGCGCGAGAACCAGTAAAGGGCTGCATCCGGATCACTGCCCCGAACCGATTTGTGCAGCGCCGAGATCAGGTTGTAATGCTCGTCCCCCGACTTGTCGTATTTCGCGGCCCGTCGCATCAGGCGCTGCGACAACTGGTCGGTGTCAAGCTTGCCTGCGACCTTCCAGGCCATCACCTGCTCGATTAGGTTCAGCGCCGCACGACCGTCGCCATCGGCCATCTCCAGCAGGCGGTCACGCGCTTCGGCGGCCAGGGGCAAGGCGCGTCCCAGTTCCTGCTCGGCGCGCTGCGCGAGCCGTTCCAGATCGGCAAGGCTCAGCCGCTCCAGCACGATGACCTGCGCGCGCGACAAAAGCGCGGCGTTCAGTTCGAAGCTGGGATTTTCGGTGGTGGCGCCGACAAGGACGATGGTGCCGTCTTCCATATGCGGCAGGAAGCTGTCCTGCTGGGCCTTGTTGAAGCGGTGGATCTCGTCCACGAAAAGCAGGGTGCCGCGACCCTGCTGGCGGCGTAGGCGCGCTGCGTCAAAGACCTTGCGCAGCTCGGGCACGCCCGAAAAGATGGCCGAAATCTGGACGAAGGCCAGGTCCGTCTCCAACGCCAGCAGCCGCGCGATCGTGGTCTTGCCCACGCCCGGCGGCCCCCACAGGATCAGCGAGGAGAGGCTGCCCGAGCCAAGCATCGCGCCCAAGGGCCCGTTGGGCCCCAGAACTTTTTCCTGGCCCACGACCTCCGCCAGGCGGGAAGGCCTGATGCGGTCTGCCAGGGGGCGATTCGCATTGGGTGCGGGGGCGCCGGCATCCGGCGCATTGTCGAAAAGATCTGCCATCGGGGCGGCATGTTACGCCGCCCGTGACATGCGCGGAAGTCCCCTCCGCGCGAACATTCCCTAGTGCATCTTGGGCGCAAGATTGATCGAAACGCATTGGAAATAACCGTCGTCGATCCACACTACCGGACCCATCGCCTGTGCATCCAGGCCACAAGGCACCAGCCAGCGCGGCCAGGTCGAAGCGACCAGACAGACCAGCTTTGACGCGCCCAGCTCCCGCGCGGAGCTGGTCATCTCCTTGACAAGATTCAGGTGGACGCGGCGGCGCTGACTTTGCGGGATGGTGTGATCCACGAACAGGCGGCTTGCCTCCCAGGTGCCGACTTCGACCGGCGCGGATTCATCCAGCAGGTTCTTCGGGATCGAGCCCCCCAGCAGATCAAGCTGCGCATCGCGGATCATGTAGGAATACATGCCGCAGCGCGCCGTGGTCGGCGTCAGGCGAACGCCGGCAAGAACATTGCCCCGTTCATGAATCGCGACCCAGCGGCTCATCGGGGTGTCGTACTGGTCGAACTCCATATCGTCGGTCTGGGGCAAGTCCCAGCGTTTCTGAACGATAAAGCTTTGCTTCCGGGCACGGAAAATATTGGCAAACAGTTCGCCGTGATTGTGGAGGTTGGCGAACGAAAGCGTGGTGGTCTGCATGGTAGTCTCCTGGGGTTGTGGTGGGTGGTGGCCCCCAGGGTGTAACCGCGCGATAGTGAACCGTTGTCTTACAGCAAGCGGTAGTCCTTGGCTCTCTGCAGCGCCTCGGCAGTCGTGCGCGCCATGAGACGTTCGCGCGCCGATATGAGACGAGCCTTGAATGCGCTTTCAGTAATGCCAAGCTTTGCTGCCGCCGCCGCGTGCCGATCTCCTTCTGCGATGCACCTTAGGGCCTCTTGTTGAGCCTTGGTAAGGCTCTCCGGCGGCTCCGTGATGTCGTGAAGCCGTCGAATCGTCGCCGAGATCACTTCGATCTCGTCATCCGTGAATTCCCGCTTGTCATGCGCAAAGCAGCAGATTGTCCGCGACTTGATGGGACCATGCGCAATGGCGAGCCCATAGTTCAGCCCGTGATCCGCCGCATCCTGCAGGATCGAGAACGGATCCGGGATCGGCAGCACGCTCCACCGACAGGCGCCGGTGGTCGAAAACCCCCAGGCGATGGTCGGATCGCGAAGCGCGTAGGCCCGCTCGGAGTAACGCAGCGACCATTCCTTGTTATAGGTCTGGAACTGCATCAACGGAGCAGCAAAACGAATATGCAGGCCGACAAAGTATCCGGCCGGAGAAAGCTTTCTGAGCTTTGCGAGTGCTGCGTTGATATCCGCGCGAGACGACATGACTAATTGGACAGATTGAGTTTTCTAACGGTCACTGCCAGAAATGGCATGAGGACGAGTGTATTCAAGCGTATCTGGTTTTGCGAGCGGTGTTTTCATAAACCCACTTTCAGAGCCCGAATCTGTATTCCACAGCAGCACTTGTCGCAAACTGCCTGCAATGCGCGAGTCCGTGGAATTTTATCCACCAAAAGCAGAGCCATGCGTCAAATCGGCCCTTCGGACGACCCTTGAAAAGCCCCCGATCTGCGACCTTCACATGTTGCAAAAAGCCCGCAGCCGAACCTTCGACCGCGGGCTTAAATGATCTCGTAACCCTAAGAAAGGATTGCGAATCTTATTCTTCAGTAGCCGATTCGGCTTCCAGACGGGCGCGATCGGCCGCACCTTTGGCGCTGGTGTCGCGGTCGACCAGTTCGATGATCGCCATCGGAGCCATGTCGCCGTAACGGAAACCGGCCTTCAGGATGCGGACATAACCGCCCTGACGGTCCTTGTAGCGGGCGCCGAGCACTTCGAACAGTTTGGCCGTGTGCTGGTCCTGCTTCAGCTGCGCATCGGCCTGACGGCGGGCGTGCAGGTCGCCGCGTTTCGCCAGGGTGATCAGTTTTTCAACGATCGGGCGCAATTCCTTGGCTTTCGGCAGGGTCGTTTTGATCTGCTCGTGCTCGATCAGCGAGCCGGCCATGTTGGCGAAGAGCGCCTTGCGGTGCTCATGGGTACGGTTCAGACGGCGGTAACCGCGGGCGTGACGCATGATGATTCTCCTTTACGTCTTTTGCTTTGTCCGGCGACCCTGCGTGGGGGCCACTCTCCTTGGGGCGGAATGCCCGGTAGTGCCGGGGGCGGCAGAACGCCCCCGGAAACTCTGTCAGAACTGGTCGTCGAAGCGCTTCGCAACGTCTTCGATGTTTTCCGGCGGCCAGTCGACGACGTCCATGCCAAGATGCAGGCCCATGCCCGAAAGCACTTCCTTGATCTCGTTCAGAGACTTGCGGCCGAAGTTCGGGGTGCGGAGCATCTCGGCTTCGGTCTTCTGGATCAGGTCGCCGATATAGACGATGTTGTCGTTCTTCAGGCAGTTCGCCGAACGGACCGACAGTTCCAGCTCGTCGACTTTCTTCAGCAGGCGCGGATCGAATTCCAGGCCATCTTCGGCGTCCGAACGGGTCGCGGCTTCCGGCTCGTCGAAGTTGACGAAGACCGCCAGCTGGTCCTGAAGGATGCGGGCCGCATAGGCCACGGCGTCTTCCGGGGTCAGCGAACCGTCGGTCTCGACCTTCATGGTCAGCTTGTCATAGTCCAGCACCTGGCCCTCGCGCGTGGGCGTGACTTCATAGCTGACGCGCTTGACCGGCGAGAAGATCGCGTCGATCGGGATCAGACCGATGGGCGCATCCTCGGGACGGTTCTTGTCGGCGGCGACGTAACCCTTGCCCGAGGCAACGGTCAGCTCGACGTGAAGCTCGGCACCCTCGTCCAGGTGGCAGATGACATGGTCGCGGTTCAGGATCGTGATCCCGGCCGTTTCCTGGATGTCGCCAGCCTTGACCTCGCCCGGCCCCTTGGCCGAAAGCGTCAGGCGCTTGGGCGCGTCGACTTCCATTTTCAGCGTCACGCCCTTGAGGTTCAGGACGATGTCGGTGACGTCCTCGCGCACGCCGGGAACCGACGAAAATTCGTGCAGGACATTGTCGATCTGAACCGAAGTGATGGCCGCACCCTGCAGCGACGACAGCAGCACACGGCGCAGGGCGTTACCCAGCGTCAAGCCAAACCCGCGCTCAAGCGGTTCCGCCACGACGGTGGCGACACGGCTCGAATCAGCGCCCGGCTTGATTTCAAGCTGGGTCGGCTTGATGAGTTCAGCCCAATTCTTGTGGATCATGCGGTTGCCTCCATACCTGTTTCCAGCCCATGACCGGTGGCCGGAAACGCCCGAGGTTCAATGCGAAACCGCGCCCGCGCCGAAACTGGCGCGGAACGCGTTGTCAGTCGTCCGAATCAGACGCGGCGGCGCTTCGGCGGACGGCAGCCGTTGTGCGCGATCGGGGTCACGTCACGGATCGCCGTGATGTTGAAACCGACAGCAGCCAGCGCACGCAGCGCCGATTCACGGCCCGAGCCGGGACCCTGAACTTCGACTTCCAGCGTGCGGACGCCGTGTTCCTGGGCTTTCTTGCCAGCGTCCTCAGCGGCCATCTGGGCTGCATAAGGGGTCGACTTGCGCGAGCCCTTGAAACCCATGGTGCCAGCCGACGACCACGAGATCGCGTTGCCTTGCACGTCCGAGATCAGGATCTTGGTGTTGTTGAAGGACGAGTTCACATGCGCCACACCGGTGGCGATGTTCTTGCGTTCCTTACGCTTCATGCGGGTTTTATCGCGTGCCATTACCTCAGCCCCCTCTTACTTCTTCTTGCCGGCGATCGGTTTCGCCGGGCCCTTGCGAGTGCGGGCGTTGGTGTGGGTGCGCTGACCGCGAACCGGCAGGCCACGACGGTGACGCAGGCCGCGATACGAGCCCAGGTCCATCATGCGCTTGATGTTCATCTGCGTCTCACGGCGCAGGTCGCCTTCGACGGTCAGGTTGGCGTCGATGTATTCGCGGATCTGCAGAACTTCAGCGTCCGAGAGTTCGTTCACGC
Organism: Paracoccus broussonetiae; assembly: GCF_031854425.1. NCBI lineage: Bacteria > Pseudomonadati > Pseudomonadota > Alphaproteobacteria > Rhodobacterales > Paracoccaceae > Paracoccus > Paracoccus broussonetiae. The sequence goes on from NZ_JAVRQI010000001.1 coordinate 225,862, forward strand.
GACGGGTCGCTTCGATCCCGACGGCGGCGATGATCTCGTCGGCGAATTTCGGGCCGATCCCGTGGATATAGGTCAGAGCGATCGGGACACGTTTCCCGGTCGGAATGTTGACGCCAGCAATACGAGCCACGCGTTTTTCCTTCTTATGTTGCGATTCCGTAGCACCGGAACCTTTTTTCACAACCAAAGACCCGAAAGCGTCGCCTTCGGGCCTTCAACCGACCACCTGAAGCCAGGTGATTCTCATGCGAGATGCTGCGGATTAAGGGATTTGCAGCCTTTCGTCAACCCTTGGCCCCGTGGCCGTTCAGGACGGTGGCGACCGAGGCGGCGACTTCCTCAATCTCGGCCAGCCCGTCGACCGGGTGCAGGTTGCCCTTGCAATGGTAATACCCGATCAGCGGCGAGGTCTTCTTGTAGTATTCCATCAACCGGGTCTTGAGGCTGTCGGCATTGTCGTCGGCCCGGCGGCGCAGGTCGGTCGAACCACAAACATCGCAAACGCCCTCGACCTTGGTGGGCTTGGTCACGTCGTGATAGACCTCACCGCAATTGCCGCAGGTAAAGCGCCCCGAAATGCGCGAGACGAGCGCGGCGTCGTCGACCCGCATCTCGATCACGGCATCGATCGACTGGCCTTCGTCCTTCATCAGGTCTTCCAGCGCGTCGGCCTGGGCCAACGTCCGCGGAAAGCCGTCAAAGATGAAGCCCGCGCCACCCTGTTCCAGCTTTTCACGGATCAGCCCGATGACGATCTCGTCCGTGACCAACTCGCCCCGGTCCATGACCTTGGCGACCCGCTCTCCCATCTCGGTGCCCGAACTGCGGGCTTCGCGCAGCATATCGCCGGTCGAAAGCTGAACCAGCCCCCGCTCTTCGATCAGACGCCGGGCCTGGGTGCCTTTGCCGGCCCCTGGGGGGCCAAGCAGAATGATGTTGGTCGCCATATTCGTCCCTCTTCTGCCCGCTTCGGGGCTTGCTCCATTAGCGGCGGGCAGGTGCCTTCCGGGGGCGCGCCGCGCCCGTCTTCCCGCGCTTGCCCCGCAGCTGCGACTTCTCGATCAAACCTTCGTATTGATGGGCAAGCAAGTGGCTTTGCACCTGGTTGATCGTATCCATCACGACGCTGACGACGATCAGCACCGAGGTTCCGCCGAAGTAGAAGGGGATCGACAGCTGGTGGCGGATGATCTCGGGCAGAAGGCAGACGGCCGCCAGATAGGCCGCACCGATCACGAGCACGCGGCTGACGACATAGGTCAGGTAATCCTCGGTCCGCTTGCCGGGCCGGATGCCGGGGATGAAGCCGCCCTGGTTCTTCAGGTTCTCGGCCACGTCATCGGGTTTGAAGCTGACGTTGAACGTGTAGAAATAGGCGAAGAACACGATCATCGCGCAGAAGAAGATCAGGTACAGCGGCTGGCCGGGGCCGAAATACGCCAGGATCGTCGACATCACCGGACCGGTCTGGTTGCCCGAGAAGGTCGAGATCGTGACTGGCAGCAGCAGCAGCGAGGACGAGAAAATCGCCGGAATCACGCCTGCCGGGTTGACCTTGATCGGCAGGTGCGACGACTGGCCGTCATAGATCTTCATGCCAACCTGGCGGCGGGGATACTGGATGTGGATCTTGCGCAGCGCCCGTTCCATGAAGACCACGAAACCGATCACCGCGACCACCATGACGATCACGCCAAGGATCACCGGGGTCGAGATCGCGCCCGAACGGCCCTGCGCCAGGAACTGCGCCAGATGGCCCGGAATCTCGGCCACGATGCCGACGAAGATAATCAGCGAGATGCCGTTGCCGATGCCGCGGGCGGTGATCTGCTCGCCCAGCCACATCAGGAACATGGTGCCGCCGACCAGCGTGATCACGACCGAGGCACGGAAGAACATCCCCGGCTCATGTGCAAGGTTGCCGTGCTCAAGGCTGACCGCAAGGCCCCAGGCCTGGAACAGCGCCAGCGCCACGGTGCCATAGCGGGTATACTGGTTGATCTTCTTGCGGCCGGTCTCGCCCTCTTTCTTCAGCTGTTCCAGCGCGGGAACCATCGAGGCCAGAAGCTGGACGATGATCGAAGCCGAGATATAGGGCATGATGCCAAGCGCGAAGACGCCCATGCGCCCCAGGGCGCCGCCGGTGAACATCGACAGGATCCCCCCGATGCCGGCCTGCGCCTGGTCCATGAAGTTGCGCAGCGCCGCGCCGTCGATGCCAGGCACCGGGATATAGGTGCCGAGGCGGTAGATGATGAGAAGTCCTAGGGTGAACCAGATCCTCTGGCGCAGCTCGGTCGCCTTGCCGAGCGCGCCCCATGACAGGTTCGCGGCCATCTGTTCTGCGGCTGACGCCATACGTGTGCCCCTTCATGGCAGCGCCGCCGGATCGTTTCCCGATCCCGCGGCGCCTGGAAAACTTGACTGCTATTTATTGGGCGCGGGCGCGCCCTTCAACAGCTTATTCGGCCGCGGCTTCTTCTTTCACCGGACGCGTGACGGCGATCTTGCCGCCCGCCTTCTCGATCGCCTCGACAGCGGCTTTCGACGCACCGGCCACGGTCAGGTTCAGGGCGGCTTTCAGCTCGCCTTTCGCCAGGACGCGGACACCGTCCAGCTTGCGGCGGATGACACCGGCTGCAACCAGCGCGTCCTCGGTCACGTCAGCTTTCGCGTCCAGCTTGCCCGCGTCGACGAAGGCCTGCAGTTGGCCCAGGTTGACCACGGCGAATTCCAGACGATTCGGCTTGCTGAAGCCGCGCTTGGGCAGGCGGCGGTACAGCGGCATCTGGCCGCCTTCGTAACCGTTCAGCGCAACGCCCGAACGCGAGGTCTGGCCCTTGATACCACGGCCAGCGGTCTTGCCCTTGCCCGAGCCGGGACCGCGTGCAACGCGTTTCTTCTTGCGGCTGGCACCTTCGTTGTCGCGAAGTTCGTGAAGTTTCATATCGCTTCTCCTGAAGCCGGAAACGCCCCATGAAGCGTAAGGGGGCGGACACGGCATTTCTTGCTTGTTGAGTCGATGCCCAAAAGGGCACCGGCCGTCCTTATACATATCGGGCGAGGGCGTCAACAAATAGCCGCCACCGCCAAGTGGCCCCCTAGAACTCCAGCCACGTTCCGACCTTCACCGCCTCCTCATCCGGCCCCGAGATCGGCGTGATCAGGCCCAGTTCGATCTTGGCAGGACCGATCAGGTCATGGACCACGCTGGTCGCGATCTTGCTGGAGAAGCCGGTATCCTCGCGCTGCTCAAGCCGAAGCTGGTTGATGAACATGGTGCGGTCGGTCGCATGCAGGCCAAGGGTCAGGTCGGCCTTGCTGGTGACCTCGGCGGTCAGATAGTTGAAGGCGCTGGGTTCCAATTCCTGGAAGTCCTGCTCATCCTCGGTCGTGCCTGCGACCTTCACGCGCGTTTCAAGCGACATCCAGCCACCGTTCAGAACGCCGCCGAAACCCCTGCCCCAATCCGCCCCCGCCTGCCCTACGGGCATCAGGATCCCGTCGCGCTGGATCATGCCAAGACCCAGAGACAGCGCGAAACGGTTCTCTCCGATCGGCTCCAGCCCGTGCTGCAGCCAGAAAATCGCGCTCGTCTCGCCCACATTTGTATGGCCCAGTTCGAACCCCAGCGTCTCGCGCCCGGTCAAACCGTATTCGCCGTAAAGTCCGATATAGTTGTTTCCGTCCCGATCACGTTCATCCGACAGGGACAGGAACATCCCCTTTTCCGCGCGCGGCCAGGGTCCCGCAAGCGCGGGGGCGCAGGGCAGCAGCAGGATCAGGACGGCAAGACAACGGCCGGAACTGGGCATCGCGGGCTCCGCGCGGGATTGAACCCGGCGAGGGTAGCGGCCAAGAGGTTAGCGAAGGGTTAACGCCGCATCACCAACCCGAAATGAAACGCGCGCCGCGGATTTCTCCGGGCGCGCATTCCGAATTCACGGGCGGGCTGGGATCAGCCGCGCTCTTCGATGATGACGGCCAGATGCGGGATCTTGGCGACCATGCCGCGGACGGCCGGGGTATCTTCCAGCTCGCGGGTGCGGTTCATCTTGTTCAGGCCCAGGCCTTTCAGCGTCTCGCGCTGGATGGCCGGACGGCGGATCGGCGAACCGATCTGCTTGACGACGATGGTTTTAGCCATGTTGCCTCTCCTTACGCTTCGACAGCGGCTTCAGCCGGCTTGTCGTTCGAGGGCAGGATCTCAGCCACTTTCTTGCCACGACGCTGGGCGACGTTGCGGGGCGAGGCTTCCTTTTTCAGGCCGTCGATGGTGGCGCGGATCATGTTGTAGGGGTTTTGCGACCCCTGCGACTTCGCCACGACGTCCTGGACGCCCAGCATCTCGAACACGGCGCGCATCGGACCGCCGGCGATGATGCCGGTACCCGGAACGGCGGTCCGCATGATCACCTTGCCGGCGCCATGACGACCTTCGATGTCGTGATGCAGGGTGCGGCCGTCACGCAGCGGCACGCGAACCAGCGAGCGTTTCGCCTGTTCGGTTGCCTTGCGGATCGCCTCGGGGACCTCTTTGGCCTTGCCCTTGCCGAAGCCGACACGACCACGCTGATCGCCGACAACGACGAGAGCGGCGAAGCCGAAGCGCTTACCACCCTTGACGGTCTTCGAGACGCGGTTGATCGCGACCAGACGATCGGCGAATTCCGGGGTTTCTTCGCGCTCTTCGCGACGACCCCGACGGTTTTCACGTTCTGCCATATGGCATTCCTTTTTCAACTGGCGCGATCGGCGCCGTTAAATCCGATCCTGGTGGGCCAAAGGCAAGCCGATGGCCCCCGGATCATCGGGGCGGTGCGAACACCGCCCGCAGTTCTTAGAACTTCAGACCGCCTTCGCGGGCAGCGTCCGCAAGGGCCTTGATCTTGCCGTGGAACAGGAAGCCACCACGATCGAAGATGACCTCTTCGACGCCGGCTTTCTTCGCACGCTCTGCAATTGCAGCGCCGATCTTGGCCGCGACTTCCACGTTGTTCTTGCCGACAACGCCAAAGTCCTTTTCGAGCGACGAAGCCGAGGCCAGGGTGACCCCTTTCACGTCGTCGATGACTTGCACGCTGATGTTCTTGGAAGAACGGTGAACGGACAGGCGCGGACGACCGTCCGAGATTGCCCGCAGTTTGTTCCGCACGCGCAGGCGGCGCTTCAGGAACAGCTCTCTTTTGTTCAGTGCCATTTCTCGCGCCCCTTACTTCTTCTTGCCTTCCTTGCGGAAGACGACCTCACCCTTGTAGCGGATGCCTTTGCCCTTGTAGGGCTCGGGTTGCCGCCACTCGCGGATGTTTGCGGCGACTTGGCCGACCAGTTGCTGGTCGATGCCTTCCACCACGATTTCGGTCTGCTTCGGCGAGGAAATCGTCACACCTTCCGGCGTTTCGAAGTTCACGTCATGCGAGTAGCCCAGAGCCAGCTTCAGGGTTTTGCCCTGCATCGTGGCGCGGTAACCCACGCCCTGAATTTCCAGCTCTTTCTTGAAGCCCTGGCTCACGCCCACCGTCAGGTTCTCGACCATCGAGCGGGTCATGCCCCACTGTTGACGGGCACGCTTGGAAAGGCCCCGGGGGGTCACTTTCACGGCGCCGTCTTCCAGCGACAGGGTCACGTCATCGGTCGCGGTGAAGCTGCGGGTCCCTTTCGGGCCTTTGACTTCGATCGACTGACCTTTGATTTCTGCGGTCACGCCTTGCGGGAGGGCGACCGGTTTTTTACCAATCCGAGACATCTCTGCCCTCCTTTAGAACACGGTGCAGAGGACTTCGCCGCCAACATTGGCGTTGCGAGCCGCTGCGTCCGACATCACGCCTTTCGGCGTCGAGACGATGGAAACGCCCAGGCCGTTGCGGACCTGCGGGATTTCCTTGACCGAGGCATAAACCCGGCGACCGGGTTTGGACACACGCGCGAGTTCGCGAATGACCGGGGTGCCTTCATAGTACTTCAGGCTGATTTCCAGTTCGGCATGGCCGGACTCGGTGGTCACGCCTTCATAGCCACGGATGTAGCCTTCAGCTTTCAGCACATCCAGAACCCAGGCGCGAAGCTTGGAGGACGGCGTGCGGACGGTCGATTTGCCGCGCATCTGTGCGTTGCGGATGCGGGTCAGCATATCGCCGAGAGGATCGTTCATCGACATAATGCCCCCTTACCAGCTCGATTTGACCATGCCGGGGATCTGACCGAACGAGCCAAGCTCGCGCAGCATGATCCGCGACAGTTTCAGTTTACGGTAATACGCGTGCGGACGGCCGGTCAGTTGGCACCGGTTGTGCAGACGCGTAGCCGAGGAGTTGCGCGGCAGTTCAGCCAGTTTCAGGCTGGCCTTGAAGCGCTCTTCCATCGGGCGGGATTGATCGTGGATGACCTCGTTCAGGGCAGCGCGCTTCGCAGCGTACTTCTGAACCAGTTGCTCGCGCTTCTTCTCGCGCTCGACCATGGATTTTTTAGCCATATCTCTCTTACCTCCGCGATCAGCTGTTGAACGGCATGTTGAAATGCTTCAACAGCGACTTCGCTTCCGCGTCGGTCGGCGCGGTGGTGCAGATGATGATGTCCATCCCCAGAACTTCGTCGACCTTGTCGAAGTTGATTTCCGGGAACACGATGTGCTCTTTCAGGCCCATGGCATAGTTGCCGCGACCGTCGAAAGAGGTGCCTTTCACGCCGCGGAAGTCGCGGACGCGCGGCAGCGCGATGTTGATCAGGCGATCCAGGAATTCGTACATCCGGTCACCGCGCAGGGTGACTTTCGTGCCCAGCGGCATTTCTTCACGGACGCGGAAGCCTGCGATGGACTTCTTGGCATGGGTGATGACAGCCTTCTGACCCGCGATCAGCGAGAGCTCTTCAGCACCTTGCTTGACCTTTTTCGTGTCTTTCACGGCTTCGCCGATGCCCATGTTCAGGACGATCTTGTCCAGTTTGGGGATCTGCATGTCATTCTTGTAGCCGAACTCTTCCTTCATCGCAGCGCGAATGACTTCGCGGTACTGCGTTTTCAGACGCGGCATATAGGTTGCTTGGTCCAGCATCAGATCACGTCTCCCGTGGTCTTGGCGAAGCGGACTTTCTTGCCGTCTTCCTCGCGGAAGCCGACACGGGTCGCTTTGCCGTTCGCATCGATCAGCGACAGATTCGACAGGTCGATCGGCATGGCTTTCGCCACGCGGCCACCCTGCGAGGTCTGGGTCTGGCGGGTGTGACGGATGGCGACGTTGACGCCCTCAACCACGGCCTTGTTCGCTTTCGGGGAAACCGACTGGATCTCGCCCTGCTTGCCCTTGTCCTTGCCGGCCAGCACGACGACCTTGTCGCCCTTTTTCAGCTTGGCAGCCATTACAGCACCTCCGGCGCAAGCGAGATGATCTTCATGAAGTTCTTCGCACGCAGCTCACGAACGACCGGCCCGAAGATACGGGTACCGACCGGCTCGCCCTGGTTGTTCAGGATGACGGCGGCGTTGCGGTCAAAACGGATCGAGGTTCCGTCTTCACGCTTCACTTCTTTCGCGGTGCGCACGACGACGGCCTTGCGGACGTCACCTTTCTTCACGCGGCCGCGCGGAATGGCCTCCTTGACGGAGACGACAATGATGTCGCCCACCGACGCATAGCGACGGTGCGAACCACCCAGGACCTTGATGCACTGAACTCGGCGAGCGCCGGAGTTGTCAGCGACATCCAGATTGGTCTGCATCTGGATCATTGGATTACTCCCGACCTTTGGGGACCACGCGAAGCGGCCCCAGGGTTTCGATTAGACTGCAGCGTCGACCAGAACGGTCCAACGCTTGGTTTTCGAGATCGGCGCACATTCGATGATACGAACGGTGTCACCAACCTTGAACTGGTTCTCCGCGTCATGAGCGCGGTATTTCTTCGACGACCGCACGGTCTTGTGCAGCAGCGGATGCTTGAAGCGACGCTCGACCAGAACGGTGACGGTCTGTTCGTTCTTGTCGCTGACGACCTTGCCTTGCAGGATGCGTTTGGGCATGGACCTGGCTCCTTAGTTCGACGCCGCGGCTTCCGCCGCTTTCTGGTTCAGAATGGTTTTCACACGGGCGACGTCACGACGGACGGCACGCATGCGGGCGGTCGACTCGAGCTGGCCGGTGGCCTGCTGGAAGCGCAGGTTGAACGCTTCCTTCTTGAGCGAGAGCAGCTGTTCGCGCAGCTGTTCCGGCGTCTTTTCTTTCAGTTCCAGCGCTTTCATACGCCATTTCCTTTCAACATCACCGGAGAGCCCCTGCACGCAGGGCCACCCTGATTCCGGTGGAGTTTCATGATGAAGGCTTGCCCTTACGCGGAAATTCCCAGTCTGGCAAGGGAAAACTGTGAATTGCTGGGGAAACCGCGCCTCTGGGTCAGCGTGGGCGGAGAACCTCACCGCAGGAGCCGCCGTCCCAGAGGAAGGCAATTAGTCCCCAACAGAAAAAAGCCCCCCGCAAATCCCGGGGGGCCTTCATGATCTCATGGTAGCGAAAGACTTACCAGTCTTCGCGGGCCACGATGCGGGTCAGCACCGGCAGCTTGTTCGCACCCAGGCGCAGCGCTTCACGCGCGATCTCGTCGGACACGCCGTCGATCTCGAACATGATGCGGCCGGGATGGACGCGGGCCGCCCAGTAATCGACCGAGCCTTTACCTTTACCCATCCGCACTTCGGTCGGTTTCGAGGAAACCGGCACGTCCGGGAAAATCCGGATCCAGACCCGGCCCTGACGTTTCATGTGGCGGGTGATCGCGCGGCGGGCCGCTTCGATCTGGCGGGCAGTCACACGCTCCGGCTCAGTGGCCTTCAGGGCGAACGAGCCGAAGTTCAGGGCGAAACCGCCCTTGGCTTCGCCGTGGATCCGGCCCTTGTGCTGTTTGCGGAACTTGGTCCGTTTCGGTTGCAGCATCTCAACTCTCCTTAGCGCGCGTCGCGGTCACGACGCGGACCACGCGGAGCCGGACCGTCTTGCGCTTCGGTAGCGCGGCGGTCGCGGGCCTGCGGGTCATGCTCCATGATCTCGCCTTTGAAGATCCAGGTCTTCACACCGATGATCCCATAGGGGGTGGTCGCTTCCGACAGCGCATAGTCGATGTCGGCGCGCAGGGTGTGCAGCGGCACACGGCCTTCGCGGTACCATTCGGTGCGGGCGATCTCGGCGCCGCCAAGGCGGCCCGAAACGTTCACCCGGATACCCAGGGCACCCATGCGCATGGCGTTCTGCACGGCGCGCTTCATGGCGCGACGGAACGAAACGCGGCGCTCCAGCTGCTGAGCGATCGACTCGGCAACCAGCTGGGCGTCCAGTTCGGGTTTGCGGACTTCAACGATGTTGAGGTGCAGTTCCGAAGCGGTAAAGTTCGTCAGCTTCTTGCGCAGGGTTTCGATATCGGCGCCTTTTTTGCCGATGATGACACCCGGACGCGCGGCATAGATCGTGACGCGGCACTTCTTGTGCGGACGCTCGATGATGACGCGGCTGACGCCTGCCTGCTTGGCTTCGGTGTGGATGAAGTCGCGGATCTTCAGGTCTTCCAGCAACAGGTTGCCGTAGTCCTTGTCATCCGCATACCAACGGCTGTCCCAGGTGCGGTTGACCTGAAGACGCATCCCGATGGGGTTTACTTTCTGACCCATTACGCACGCTCCCCGGCTTCAATGGCCTCGACCTGACGCACCTTGATGGTGATTTCCGAAAACGGCTTCATGATCTTGCCGTAACGACCACGGGCGCGCGGACGACCGCGTTTCATGACCATGTTCTTTCCGACCCATGCCTCGGCGACGATCAGGTTGTCGACGTCCAGGTTATGGTTGTTTTCGGCGTTGGCGATGGCCGACTGAAGGCATTTCTTCACGTCGCCGGCGACGCGCTTGTGCGAGAAGGTCAGGTCGGCCAGGGCCTTGTCGACTTTCTTGCCGCGGATCAGCGCCGCCACCAGGTTCAGCTTCTGCGGCGAGGTGCGAAGCATTTTGGTTTTTGCAAACGCCTCGTTCTCCGCCACGCGGCGCGGATTTTGTTCCTTACCCATGACGATTACTTCCTCTTCGCTTTCTTGTCGGCGGCGTGACCGTAATAGGTCCGCGTCGGCGAGTATTCACCAAACTTCTGACCGATCATCTCCTCGGTCACGGCGACCGGGATATGCTTGTGGCCGTTGTAGACGCCGAAAGTCAGGCCGACAAACTGCGGCAGAATGGTCGAACGACGCGACCAGATCTTGATGACGTCGGACTTGCCAGCCTCGCGGGCTTTTTCCGCCTTGCGAAGCACGTATGCGTCGACAAAGGGGCCCTTCCAGATAGAACGTGCCATGGATTAGCGCCCCTTCTTCGCGTTACGCGACCGCAGGATGTATTTGTCGGTCGCTTTATTCGTGCGGGTCTTGTTACCCTTGGTGCCTTTGCCCCACGGAGTAACCGGATGACGACCGCCCGAAGTCCGGCCTTCACCACCACCATGCGGGTGGTCGATCGGGTTCATGGCGACACCGCGAACGCTCGGGCGGATGCCCTTGTGGCGGTTGCGGCCCGCTTTACCCAGGTTCTGGTTCGAGTGGTCCGAGTTCGACACGGCGCCGATGGTCGCCATGCATTCCTGGCGGACCAGGCGCAGCTCGCCCGAGGACAGACGGATCTGGGCATAGCCCCCGTCACGGCCGACGAACTGGGCATAGGTGCCTGCCGAACGGGCCAGCTGGCCGCCCTTGCCGGGCTTCAGCTCGACGTTGTGGACGATCGTGCCGATCGGCATGCCCGAGAAGGGCATCGCGTTGCCGGGCTTCACGTCGACCTTGGCGCCGGCGATCACCTTGTCACCGACAGCAAGACGCTGCGGAGCAATGATGTAGGCCTGTTCGCCGTCTTCGTATTTGATGAGCGCGATGAAAGCGGTGCGGTTGGGATCGTATTCGATCCGCTCGACCACAGCCGAAACATCGAACTTGGTGCGCTTGAAGTCGACGATGCGGTAAAGACGCTTCGCCCCGCCGCCCTTGCGGCGCATCGTAATCCGTCCGGTGTTGTTCCGGCCGCCGTTCTTGGTCAAACCCTCGGTGAGGGATTTGACCGGGCGCCCTTTCCAAAGCTCCGAACGGTCGATCAGAACCAGCCCACGCTGGCCAGGCGTCGTCGGTTTATACGACTTGAGTGCCATGCTTTCTGTCTTCCGTTGCTTTGGACCTGAGGTGGTCCGTTTCGTCAAAATACGACGGCCCCACTGGGGGGCCGTCGATTCGGTGGCTCTATATCAGAGACCGGTCGACACGTCGATGGTGTTGCCGGCTTCCAGCGTGACATAGGCTTTCTTCACGTCCGAACGGACGCCCGGACGGCCTTTGAAACGCTTGGTCTTGCCTTTGGTGATCGTGGTGTTGACCGCTTTCACCTTGACGTTGAACAGGGCTTCGACCGCTTGCTTGATCGAAGGCTTGTTCGCATCCTTGGCCACCTGGAAGACGAACGCGTTGGCTTCGCCAACCAGCGTCGCTTTCTCGGTGATCAGCGGCTTGACGATCACGTCGTAATGTTCGGGCTTCGTGGTCATTTCAGACGAGCCTCCAGAGCTTCGACACCGGCGCGCGTCAGCACGAGCGTGTCACGACGCAGGATGTCATAGACGTTGGCACCCATCGACGGCAGGACGTCCACGCCTTCGAGGTTGCGGGCGGCACGGGCGAAGTTTTCGTTCACTTCGGCACCGTCGATCACCAGAACGCGCTTCCAGCCATTTTCCTTGACCGCTTTGGCAACGGCTGCAGTTTTGGCGTCAGCGATGTTCAGGCTTTCCACGATGACCAGCTCACCCGCAGCGAATTTCGCCGACAGAGCGTGCTTCAGGCCAAGTGCGCGAACTTTCTTCGGCAAGTCGAACGCGTGCGAGCGCGGGGTCGGACCCTTGTACACGCCACCGTGACGGAAGGTCGGCGCCTTGCGGGAACCGTGGCGAGCGCCACCGGTGCCTTTTTGGCGGTAGATCTTCTTGGTCGAGTAGCTGACATCCGACTTGCCCAGGACCGAGTGGGTACCGGCTTGGGCTTTCGCACGCTGCCAGCGCACGACGCGGTGCAGCAGGTCGGCACGCGGCTCGAGCCCGAAGATGTCATCGCTCAGGTCGATGTCACCGGCTTTGCCGGCTTCGAGCGTGATCACATCGAGTTTCATCAGTTGTCTCCTTCCGGCGCAACGGCCTCGGCAGAGACCTGAGCCTCAGCGGCAGCCTTCGAACGGGTCGCAGCCGGGAAGACCGTGCTATCAGCCAGCGGCTTCTTCACGGCGTCCTTGATGGTGACCCAGCCACCTTTCGAGCCCGGAACCGAACCCTTGACCATGATCAGGCCACGGTCGGAATCGGTGCGAACGACTTGCAGGTTCTGCGTGGTGACGCGAACGGCACCCAGATGACCGGCCATCTTCTTACCTTTGAAGACTTTACCCGGATCCTGGCACTGGCCGGTCGAACCATGCGAGCGGTGCGAGATCGACACACCGTGCGAGGCGCGCAGACCACCGAAGTTGTGACGCTTCATCGCACCGGCAAAGCCTTTACCGATCGAGGTGCCGGCGATGTCGACGAACTGACCCGCGAAGTAGTGGTCGGCGATGATTTCCTCGCCCACTTCGATCAGGTTTTCTTCGGCAACGCGGAATTCCGCGATCTTGCGCTTGGGAGCGACATTGGCCTTCGCGAAGTGACCACGCAGGGCAGCGGTGGTGCGCTTGGCTTTCGCCTCGCCAGCACCCAGCTGCAGCGCGACATAGCCGTCTTTTTCGGCGGTGCGCTGAGCGACGACCTGCAGGTTGTCGACGTGAAGAACGGTGACGGGAACTTGACGCCCGTCTTCAAGGAACAGCCGGGTCATGCCCAGCTTCTTGGCGATTACACCAGTCCGCAGCATAATGGCCTCCTTACACCTTGATTTCGACATCAACGCCAGCGGCGAGGTCGAGCTTCATCAGGGCGTCAACGGTCTGAGGGGTCGGGTCGACGATATCCAGCAGGCGCTTGTGCGTGCGGATTTCCCACTGGTCGCGGGATTTCTTGTCGATGTGCGGACCGCGCAGAACGGTGAACTTCTCGATTTTGTTGGGCAGCGGAATCGGACCACGGACCTGAGCGCCGGTGCGCTTGGCGGTGTTCAGGATTTCCTGCGTGCTGGCGTCCAGAACGCGGTAATCGAACGCCTTGAGCCGGATGCGGATAGTCTGGCTTTGCATTATCGTCCCTCTTGCGGGGGTATTCAGTTGAGAGGCAGACGACACACCACGCGGCGCCTGCTTCGAACCGTTATTCCAAATTGGCAAGCCGGCGGGATAACCGCCGGTTCGCCTTTTGACAACCCCCGAATCGGCGGGTGCCAGGAATTATTTGGGTCGGGGGCGAAAGCGCCCCCTGCCCGTCCCGAATTACTTCAGGATTTTCGAGACGACGCCTGCGCCGACGGTGCGGCCGCCTTCACGGATGGCGAAGCGCAGCTTCTCTTCCATCGCGATCGGGGCGATCAGTTCGACTTCGAACTTCAGGTTGTCGCCCGGCATCACCATCTCGGTGCCTTCCGGCAGTTTCACGGTTCCGGTCACGTCGGTCGTGCGGAAGTAGAACTGCGGACGGTAGTTGCCGAAGAACGGCGTGTGACGGCCGCCTTCTTCCTTGGTCAGGATATAGGCTTCAGCCTCGAAGGTCGTGTGCGGCGTCACCGATTTCGGCTTCACCAGAACCTGACCGCGCTCGACGCCGTCACGGTCGATGCCGCGCAGCAGAACGCCGACGTTGTCGCCAGCTTCCCCACGGTCCAGCAGCTTGCGGAACATCTCGACGCCGGTGCAGGTGGTTTTCTTGGTGTCGCGGATGCCCACGATTTCCAGTTCGTCACCCACGTTGACAGCGCCACGCTCGATCCGGCCGGTCACAACCGTGCCGCGGCCCGAGATCGAGAACACGTCTTCGATCGGCAGCAGGAACGGCTGGTCGACGGCGCGCTCGGGCGTCGGGATGTAGCTGTCGACAGCGGCCAGAAGCTCGCGGATCGAGTTCTCGCCGATTTCCGGGTCGCGGCCTTCCAGAGCGGCCAGAGCCGAGCCCTTGATGATCGGAATGTCGTCGCCGGGATAGTCGTAGGACGACAGAAGCTCGCGAACTTCCATCTCGACCAGTTCCAGCAGTTCCGGGTCATCGACCTGGTCGACCTTGTTCAGGTAGACGACCATGTACGGAATGCCGACCTGACGGCCCAGCAGGATGTGCTCGCGCGTCTGCGGCATCGGGCCGTCGGCAGCGTTCACAACCAGGATCGCGCCGTCCATCTGCGCCGCACCCGTGATCATGTTCTTCACGTAGTCGGCGTGGCCGGGGCAGTCGACGTGCGCATAGTGACGCGCGTCCGACTCGTACTCAACGTGCGCGGTCGAGATCGTGATGCCGCGGGCGCGCTCTTCCGGGGCGCCGTCGATCTGGTCATAGGCCTTGAATTCACCAAAGTATTTGGTGATCGCAGCCGTCAGCGTCGTCTTGCCGTGGTCAACGTGACCGATCGTCCCGATGTTGACGTGCGGTTTCGTACGTTCAAACTTTGCCTTTGCCATAAGCAGGGCTCCTTGGATTCAGATGTTACGAGGAAAGGCGGGGCCTTGGCCCCGCCATCCCGATCAGGCGTATTTCTTCTGGATCTCGTCCGAGATGTTCTGCGGCACGGCCTCGTAATGGTCGAACTGCATCGAGAACACCGCGCGGCCCGAAGACATCGAGCGCAGGTTGTTGATGTAGCCGAACATGTTGGCCAGCGGCACGAAGGCGTCGATGACGTTGGCGTTGCCGCGCGAGTCCTGACCACGGACCATGCCACGACGGCTGGTCAGGTCGCCGATGATAGAACCGGTATATTCTTCCGGCGTCACGACTTCCACTTTCATGATCGGCTCAAGCAGTTTCGCACCGGCCTTGCGCAGACCTTCACGCATCGCGGCACGAGCCGCGATTTCGAAGGCCAGGACCGAGGAGTCGACGTCGTGGAAGGCACCGTCGGTCAGGGCGACTTTGAAGTCGATAACCGGGAAGCCTGCCAGCGGGCCCGAGTCCATGACGGACTTGATGCCTTTTTCGACACCGGGGATGTATTCCTTCGGAACCGCACCGCCCACGATCTTCGACTCGAACGAATAGCCTTCGCCCGGCTCGGTCGGGGTGATGGTCAGCTTCACGCGCGCGAACTGGCCGGTACCACCGGTCTGTTTCTTGTGCGTGTAGTCGATGTCGGCCGAGGTCGAGATCGTTTCACGGTAAGCCACCTGCGGCGCACCGATGTTCGCTTCGACCTTGAACTCGCGCTTCATCCGGTCGACCAGAATGTCGAGGTGAAGTTCGCCCATGCCCTTCATGATGGTCTGGCCCGACTCGATGTCGGTTTCGACGCGGAAGGACGGGTCTTCGGCCGACAGGCGCTGAAGGGCAAGGCCCATCTTTTCCTGGTCAGCTTTCGACTTCGGCTCGACGGCGATCTCGATCACCGGCTCGGGGAAGGTCATGGTTTCCAGAACAACCGGGTTGTTCGGATCACACAGCGTGTCGCCCGTGGTGGTGTCCTTCAGACCGGCCAGCGCGATGATGTCACCTGCAAAGGCTTCCTCGATCTCCTCGCGGTTGATCGAGTGCATCATCATCATCCGGCCAACGCGTTCGCGCTTGCCCTTGGTCGAGTTCATCATCTGGTCGCCTTTCTTCAGCACGCCCGAATACAGGCGGGTGAAGGTCAGCGAGCCGACGAAGGGGTCGTTCATGATCTTGAACGCGAGGCCCGAGAAGGGCTGCGCGTCATCGGCACGACGCTCGATATTCCGGGTCTCGGTCTCGTCGCCCGGCACGAAGCCCATATAGGCGGGCACGTCCAGCGGCGAAGGCAGGAAGTCGATCACGGAGTTCAGCAAAGGCTGAACGCCCTTGTTCTTGAACGACGAGCCAGCGGTCACCGGGAAGAAGGACAGCGACAGCGTACCTTTGCGGATCAGCTTGCGCAGCGTCTCCTCGTCGGGCTCGTTGCCTTCCAGGTAGGCTTCCATGGCGGTATCGTCTTGCTCGACGGCAAGCTCGATCATGTTGGCGCGCCACTCTTCAGCGACGTCCTGGAGTTCTTCACGGATCGGCTGACGGACCCAGCTTGCGCCAAGATCTTCGCCCTTCCAGACCCATTCTTCCATCTTGATCAGGTCGATGATGCCTTCCAGCTTGTCCTCGGCGCCGATCGGCAGAGCGATCGGGCACGGGATGCCGCCGGTACGGTCCTTGATCATCTTCACGCAGTTGAAGAAGTCAGCGCCGATCTTGTCCATCTTGTTGACGAACACGATCCGCGGAACCTTGTAGCGGTCGGCCTGGCGCCACACGGTCTCGGTCTGCGGTTCGACGCCGGCGTTGGCGTCGAGAAGGCAGATCGCACCGTCAAGCACGGCCAGCGAACGTTCGACTTCAATGGTGAAGTCGACGTGGCCGGGGGTGTCGATGATGTTGAAGCGGAACTTCGTGTCCGAGGTGCCTTCGGTGGACGGATCTTCCTGGCGCTGCCAGAAAGTGGTCGTCGCAGCCGAGGTAATGGTGATGCCCCGCTCCTGCTCCTGCTCCATCCAGTCCATGGTCGCGGCGCCGTCGTGGACTTCGCCGATCTTGTGGGACTTGCCGGTGTAGAAGAGGATGCGTTCCGTCGTCGTGGTCTTGCCCGCGTCGATGTGGGCCATGATCCCGAAGTTCCGGTAACGCTGGAGCGGATATTCCCGTGCCATGATGCTTTCCCTTACCAGCGATAGTGGCTGAACGCCTTGTTGGCGTCGGCCATCTTGTGAGTGTCTTCGCGCTTCTTCACCGCGGTGCCACGTCCGTTGACGGCATCCGACAGCTCGCCCGCGAGGCGCTCTTCCATGGTATGCTCGTTACGGTTCTTGGCCGCAGCGATCAGCCAGCGAATGGCCAGGGCTTCACGGCGGGTCGGACGAACCTCGACCGGAACCTGGTAGGTTGCACCACCGACGCGGCGCGAACGCACTTCGACGGAAGGCTTCACGTTGTCGAGGGCTTCGTGGAACACCTCGATCGGCTCGCGCTTCAGCTTGCCTTGAACGCGGTCAAGGGCGCTGTAGACGATGCGCTCGGCGGTCGACTTCTTGCCGTCGACCATCAGGTTGTTCATGAATTTGGTCAGCACGCGATCGCCAAATTTGGCGTCGGGCAGAACTTCGCGCTTTTCAGCGGCGTGACGACGGGACATCGATGTCTCTCCTTACTTCGGACGCTTCGCGCCGTACTTCGAACGGCGTTGACGACGATCTTTGACGCCCTGGGTATCCAGCACACCGCGCAGGATGTGGTAACGGACACCCGGAAGGTCTTTCACACGGCCGCCACGGATCAGCACGACGCTGTGCTCCTGGAGGTTGTGCTTTTCGCCCGGGATGTAGGAGATGACCTCGAAGCCATTCGTCAGACGCACCTTGGCGACTTTACGCATAGCGGAGTTCGGTTTCTTCGGCGTGGTGGTATAAACACGCGTACACACGCCGCGCTTCTGCGGGCACCCTTGCAGGTGCTGCGACTTCGAGCGCTGCACTTTCGGCTGCCGCGGCTTGCGGATCAGCTGTTGGATCGTCGGCATTCGGTTCCCCGTCTTGCTTTCGTCAATACTCGCAGCATAAGCTGCGCCACTTCTCGACAGCGTTCGCGCCCATCGCGAAACGCCACAGCCCACCACGTCCCCTGCGGGAGGATGGGTTCGATTCCAGAGGATCGGGGCTTGCGCCCGGATCTTGACCAAAAATAGGTTCTGGGCCCCGGACAGAAGTCTGCCGGGTGTGCGGCGTATAGGTGGAATCAGTGGCCGAGTCAACACTAGCCCCCGCCCCTGGCCCGCACGCCCTACTGTCCCCGGCGCGGCCGGTCGGCCCCCGTCGAGCCCAAGCCCCGCGCGCCCCGGTCAAGCGCTGCAAGATCGATGCGCAACCTGTCGGCCAGAAGTTCGGTCCACGCCACATCCTTCCCGTCCCAGGCATAGCCCGCACCGATCGCACCCGAGTCATTGTCGTGGTTCAGGAGGCGCACGAACATAACCTTTTCGGAAATCGAAACGCCGGGCATGGTCAGCCCAAGCCGGTTATGCGGGAAATGGATCGCACTGCGCGGGGCAGCCGCGCGCAGATAGATAGTCAGCCCGGCGGTCGCATTGAAGATCACCCGCCCCGACGCTTCCACAGGGGGCGAAGGTCCGCGAAATCGCGCCTCGCATCCTGAATATAGCCGATGGCAACCGCGTCGTCGTCATCCTGCCGGAAATGCGCGACAATATCGGCGTCCGGATCGACATGAGGGGCGATGGCAGCACGGCAGGCATCAAGATGCGCCTCCATCGGCGGGATCAGCGCCAGTCGGAACTGCGGGACAGAATCGCACAGCATGCGCAGACGCGACAGATAGGGTTCGGGCAGATCCGACCCGGTCATCAGGACCAGCGTGAAATCAGCGTCGGTCTGTGCGACCAGCCCCGGCAGAGTGACGTTCTCGAACCAGAACCAGCGCCGCTTCAACCGGGCCGCGTCGTACAGAAAGGTCCGCCGCTCGACCAGCGTGTCATGCGCCACCTGAAATCCACGCCCGCCCAAGTATGAAAACCGGCATAGGCCCAGCATCTGGACGCGCGTCACACCCTTCTGCCCAATTGGCGTTCGCGCAGGATCGAATAGATCCCGGCCCCTACGACCAGAATCGACCCGGCCCAGGTCCACAGATCCGGCCATTCGCCGAAGAAGATCAGCCCCAGAAGGATCGCCCAGATGAGCGAGGTGTAGCGGAAGGGTGCGACGAACGCGATCTCGCCCACCCGCATGGTCGCGACCGCGCTGTGATAGCCGACGGTCAGGAAGACGGCGGCCAGCAGCAGCAGCCCGCATTCATCGGCACGCGGAAACCGCCAGCTCTCCTCCAGCCCGCCGATGAAACCCGAGACGGTGACTGTCATTGCCGCGTAAAAGGCGATCGTCGTCGTGCCGATCGCGGCGGAAAACACGCGGGTCGACAGATCGCGCACGACGATCAGCAGCATCGAGGCCAGCGCGGCCGCCGACCAAAGGTCAAAGGCCCCGCCCCCGGGTCGAAGGATCAGCAACACCCCCACAAAACCGACGCCGATCGCGGCAAGCCGCCGCCAACCCAGTCTTTCGCGAAAGACCAACGCCGCCGCCAGCGTGACCGCCAGGGGCAGCGATTGCATGATCGCGGAAATGTCGGCCAGCGCCATTTCCCGCAAGGCCAGCAGGTACAGCACGGTCGAAACGATATCCGCGCCCGTTCGCAGTACCAGCGGCAGGCGGTCGCCCGGCGGGATCGACAACCGGATGCGCTTTCCCTGGAAGCGCGCGACCATCAGCATGAAGGCCAGCACCACACAGCCTCGCATCGCGACGGATTGATACAGGGGAAATTCCTGGGTCACCGCCTTCATGATGGTGTCGTTGCAGGCAAAGGCGGCCATGCTTGTCGCCATCAGCAGCACGCCGCGCAGGTTGTCGGCCATTTCGGTCGGAATATCGGATTTCTTCAGCGAAGCGGGGCCAAGTCGTCGGTTGGGCGATAGGAATGGCGTGCGCATGATGGCTCCGGTGCGTCCCCGCCAAGGGATATTGAAGGCCTGGATGAAAATCCAGCATTCACGCCGGCGCGTCCGGAACTTCCTGTCAAAGCGTCGCAGCCGGGCCTCAGAAAAGCGAAAGGCCCGGTCATCGACCGGGCCTTTGCTGGTTTCGTGAAGGGCTGGATCAGCCCTCGCCACCCGCCGAAGCCGGAGCTTCCTCGGGCGCGATCAGCGCGGCTGCCGCTTCGGCCTCGGCGCGACGCGCCTCGATCACGGCATTGTCGCGCTCGGTCGCGATACGCTTCACGCGCGAGGTCGCGCCACCGGTGCCCGCCGGGATCAGGCGGCCGACGATGACGTTTTCCTTCAGCCCGACCAGTTTGTCGCGCTTGCCTTGAACGGCGGCCTCGGTCAGCACGCGGGTCGTTTCCTGGAACGATGCGGCCGAGATGAAGCTGCGGGTCTGCAGCGATGCCTTGGTAATGCCCAAGAGCACCGGCTCGCCCGAGGCCGGACGGCCCCCCTTGGCTTCGATCTTGGCGTTCTCTTCCTCGAACTCGTCGCGGTCGACATGCTCGCCCTTCAGCAGCGTGGTATCGCCGCTGTCGAGGATCTCGATCTTCTGCAGCATCTGGCGAACGATCACCTCGATGTGCTTGTCGTTGATCTTCACGCCCTGCAGTCGATAGACGTCCTGCACTTCGTCGATGAGGTAGTCGGCCAAAGCCTCGATCCCCATGATGCGCAGGATGTCATGCGGCGCCGGGTTGCCGTCCATGATGTAGTCGCCCTTCTGCACGAAGTCACCCTCGTGCACCGGGATGTGCTTGCCTTTCGGCACCATGTATTCGACGGCTTCCAGCGTGTCGTCTGCCGGCTCGATCGAGATGCGGCGCTTGTTCTTGTAGTCCTTGCCGAAGCGCACATAGCCGTCGAGTTCGGCGATGATTGCGTGATCCTTGGGACGACGGGCCTCGAACAGTTCCGCCACGCGGGGAAGACCCCCGGTGATGTCCTTGGTCTTGGCGCCTTCGCGCGGGATACGCGCAACCACGTCACCGGCCTTGATCTCCTGCCCGTCTTCGACCGACAGAACCGCATCGACCGACATCGGATAGGTGACCGGGTTGCCCTGCTCGTTGCGGACCGGCTCGCCATCCTGATCGACGATGATGATCTCGGGCTTCAGTTCGTTGCCTTTCGGCGCCGAACGCCAATCGGTCACGATCTTCTGCGTCATACCCGTCGCATCGTCGGTCTCGTCGCGGACCGAAAGGCCCGAAAGGAGGTCGACATACCTTGCGATACCCGCCTTCTCGGCGATGATCGGCAGGGTATAGGGGTCCCATTCGAACATCTTCTGGCCACGCGCCACCGGATCGCCGTCGCGGACGAACAGCTTCGAGCCGTAGAACAGCTTGTGGTTCGACAGAACTTCGCCCTGAGCATTCTTGATGTTCAGCTGCATGTTCCGGCTCATGACGATCAACTCGCCATTCGCGTTTTCCAGCGTGCTCTCGTTCTCGTAGGCGACGACGCCTTCCTGCGCGGCGGCGATGAAGGACTGCTGACCACCCTGGGCGATACCGCCGATGTGGAAGGTCCGCATCGTCAGCTGCGTGCCCGGTTCACCGATCGACTGCGCGGCGATGATGCCGACAGCCTCGCCGATGTTCACCAGGGTGCCGCGGGCAAGGTCGCGACCATAGCACAGCGCGCAGATGCCGTCCTCGGACTCGCAGGTCAGCGCCGAGCGGATGCGGACCGTCTGGACGCCGGCCTGCTCGATCTCGTCCGCCTTGCGTTCGTCGATCAGCTCGTTCTTGCGGACGATGACCACGTCCTCGCCCGGAACCAGCACGTCCTCGGCAGCGGTCCGGCCCAGCACACGCTCGGAAAGCGGGCTGACGACTTCGCCATCGTTGACCGCGGCCGAGGCCGTGATCGCATGCTCGGTGCCGCAGTCATGGTCGCGGATGATGCAGTCCTGCGCCACGTCGACGAGGCGGCGGGTCAGGTAACCCGAGTTCGCCGTCTTCAAAGCGGTGTCGGACAGACCCTTCCGCGCGCCGTGGGTCGAGTTGAAGTATTCAAGAACGGTCAGACCTTCCTTGAAGTTCGAGATGATCGGCGTCTCGATGATCTCGCCGTTCGGCTTGGCCATCAGGCCGCGCATCCCGCCCAGCTGCTTCATCTGGCTGACCGAACCCCGGGCGCCCGAGTGGGCCATCATGTAGACCGAGTTCGGTTCCAGCTCTGCGCCCTTCTCGTCCTTCTTGGTGGCCGAGATGGTTTTCATCATCGCGTCGGTGACCTTGTCGTTACACTTCGACCAGGCATCGACGACCTTGTTGTACTTCTCGCCCTGGGTGATCAGGCCGTCCAGATATTGCTGTTCGAACTGTTTCACCTGGTCCTGGGTCTCTTCGACCAGATCCCATTTCGTCGGCGGGACCACCATGTCGTCCTTGCCGAACGAGATGCCGGCACGGAAGGCTTCGCGGAAGCCCAGGCCCATGATCTGGTCACAGAAGATCACCGATTCCTTCTGGCCGCAGTAGCGGTAGACGGTGTCGATGACATTCTGGATGTCTTTCTTGCGCAGCAGGCGGTTGACCAGCTCGAAGGGCGCTTTCGCGTTCTTCGGCAGCAGCGAACCCAGACGCAGACGGCCCGGCGTGGTCTCGAAGCGGGTGATCACTTCGTTGCCGTTCTCGTCGATCTGCGGCAGGCGGGCCTTGATCCTGGCGTGCAGGTGCACCGCGCCCGAGGCCAGAGCGTGCTCGACCTCTTCAAGGTTTGCAAAGGCCATGCCTTCGCCCTTCATGCCGACGCGTTCCATGGTCGTGTAATACAGACCAAGGACCATGTCCTGCGAAGGAACGATGATTGGCGCGCCGTTGGCGGGCGACAGGACGTTGTTCGTCGACATCATCAGGACGCGCGCTTCCAGCTGCGCTTCCAGCGACAGCGGGACGTGAACGGCCATCTGGTCGCCGTCGAAGTCGGCGTTGAAGGCCGAACAGACCAGCGGGTGAAGCTGGATCGCCTTGCCTTCGATCAGGATCGGCTCGAACGCCTGGATGCCAAGACGGTGCAGCGTGGGCGCGCGGTTCAGCAGAACCGGGTGCTCGCGGATGACCTCGTCAAGGATGTCCCAGACCTCGGGGCGCTCTTTCTCGACCAGCTTCTTCGCCTGCTTGACGGTGCTGGACAGCCCTTTCGCCTCAAGACGCGAATAGATGAACGGCTTGAACAGCTCGAGCGCCATCTTCTTCGGCAGGCCGCACTGGTGCAGCTTCAGCTCGGGGCCGGTCACGATGACCGAACGGCCCGAGAAGTCGACGCGCTTGCCCAGAAGGTTCTGACGGAAGCGGCCCTGCTTGCCTTTTAGCATGTCCGACAGCGACTTCAGCGGGCGCTTGTTGTTCCCGGTGATGACGCGGCCGCGACGGCCGTTGTCGAACAGCGCATCGACCGACTCTTGCAGCATCCGCTTTTCGTTGCGGACGATGATGTCGGGCGCACGCAGCTCGATCAGGCGCTTCAGGCGGTTGTTCCGGTTGATGACCCGGCGATACAGGTCGTTCAGGTCCGAAGTCGCGAAGCGGCCGCCATCCAGCGGAACCAGCGGGCGCAGTTCCGGCGGAATGACCGGAATCACGGTCAGGACCATCCATTCCGGACGGTTGCCGGATTCAAGGAAGCTTTCGACGATTTTCAGCCGCTTGATGATCTTCTTCGGCTTCAGCTCGCCAGTCGCCTCTTTCAGCTCCTCACGAAGCTGCTCGGCAGTGGCGGCCAAGTCGATATTGGCCAGCATTTCGCGGATCGCTTCGGCGCCGATATTGGCGGTGAAGGCGTCGGCGCCGTACTGGTCCTGCGCGTCCAGGTATTCTTCCTCGGTCAGGAGCTGGCCATAGGACAGGTCCGTCAGACCGGGCTCGATCACGACGTAGTTTTCGAAATACAGGATGCGCTCAAGATCGCGCAGCGTCATGTCGAGCATCAGGCCGATGCGCGACGGCAGCGACTTGAGGAACCAGATATGCGCGACCGGGGCGGCCAGCTCGATATGGCCCATGCGCTCGCGGCGGACCTTTTGCAGGGTCACTTCCACGCCGCATTTCTCGCAGACGAGGCCGCGATATTTCATGCGCTTGTATTTGCCGCACAGGCATTCGTAGTCCTTGATCGGGCCAAAGATACGCGCGCAGAACAGGCCGTCACGCTCGGGCTTGAACGTACGGTAGTTGATGGTTTCGGGCTTCTTCACCTCGCCATAGGACCAGGCGAGGATTTCCTCGGGCGAAGCCAGAGAGATCTTGATTTCGTCGAACTGGCGCGGTTGGGCCAGCGGATTCAGGGGATTGGTGGCGAGTTCCTGGTTCATTTTCAAATCCTAATGAGTGGCGCGGGGGATGAGGGAAAGGTGGGCAGACCCACCTTGCCGGCTCCCGTCGGGTGGGGTCGTTGCCCCACCTTCCGGGCGGTTGCCGTTATTCCTCGTCCTCCGCATCCAGGAGTTCCATGTTGAGGCCCAGACCCCGGACCTCCTTGACCAGGACGTTGAACGATTCCGGCACGCCGGCTTCGAAGTTGTCCTCGCCCTTCACGATGCTTTCATAGACCTTGGTCCGGCCGGCCACGTCGTCCGACTTCACCGTCAGCATTTCCTGCAGGGTATAGGCGGCGCCATAGGCCTCAAGGGCCCAGACCTCCATCTCACCCAGACGCTGACCGCCGAACTGCGCCTTACCGCCCAGCGGCTGCTGGGTAACAAGGCTGTACGGACCGGTCGAACGGGCGTGCATCTTGTCATCGACAAGGTGGTGCAGTTTCAGGAAGTACTTCACGCCCACGGTCACGGGACGCGCGAAGGGCTCGCCCGTGCGGCCGTCGAACACGATCGACTGCCCCGACTCGCTGAAGCCAGCGCGCTTGAGGGCGTCGTTGATATCCGCCTCTTTCGCGCCGTCAAAGACCGGGGTGGCGATCGGAACGCCGGTGCGGACCGCGTTGGCGCTTTCCAGCACGTCTTCGTCCGCCATTTCGGCGAAGGTCAGGTCATAGGTCTGGTCGCCATAGCCGTTCTTCATGGCATCGCGCACGGTCGTCATGTCGCCGTTGCGCCGGTATTCCTCCAGCGCCTCGTCGATCTTGATGCCCAGACCACGGCTGGCCCAGCCCATGTGGACCTCAAGGATCTGACCGACGTTCATGCGCGACGGCACGCCCAGCGGGTTCAGCACCAGGTCGACCGGAGTCCCGTCCGCAAGGAAGGGCATGTCCTCCATCGGCACGACTTTCGAGACGACACCCTTGTTGCCGTGACGACCGGCCATCTTGTCGCCCGCCTGCAGCTTGCGCTTCACGGCGACGAAGACCTTGACCATCTTCATCACGCCCGGAGGCAGGTCGTCGCCCTGGCGAACCTTTTCGACCTTGTCGTCGAAACGGTTGTCCAGCGCACGTTTCTGCGCGTCGAATTGCTGGTTCAGCGCTTCGACTTCCTTGGCGGTGTCCTCGTCTGCGACGGCAAGCTGCCACCACTGACCACGGCTCAGCTGGCCCAGCAGGTCGTCGTTGACGGTCGCGCCGGCCTTGATGCCTTTGGGACCCTTGACGACTTCCCTGCCCATGATCAGCGACTTCAGGCGCGCATAGATGTTGCGCTCAAGGATCGCCAGCTCGTCGTCCCGGTCACGGGCCAGACGTTCGACTTCCTCGCGCTCGATCTGCAGCGCACGTTCGTCCTTGTCGACGCCGTGACGGTTGAAGACCCGGACCTCGACGATCGTGCCATAGGCACCCGGCGGCAGACGCAGCGAGGTGTCGCGGACGTCCGAAGCCTTTTCGCCGAAGATGGCGCGCAGAAGCTTTTCTTCCGGCGTCATCGGGCTTTCGCCCTTCGGAGTGATCTTGCCGACCAGGATGTCGCCCGGGCCGACCTCGGCGCCGATATAGACGATGCCAGCCTCGTCGAGGTTGCGCAGCGCTTCTTCACCGACGTTCGGGATGTCGCGGGTGATCTCTTCCGGACCAAGCTTGGTGTCGCGGGCCGCGACCTCATACTCGTCGATATGGATCGAGGTATAGACGTCGTCGCGGTGGATACGCTCGCTCACGAGGATCGAGTCCTCGTAGTTGTAGCCGTTCCACGGCATGAAGGCCACGACCACGTTCCGGCCGATCGCCAGTTCACCCTGATCGGTCGAGGGACCGTCGGCAACGACCTGACCCTTGACGACCTTCTCGCCCACCTTGACCAGCGGACGCTGGTTGATGGTCGAGGACTGGTTCGAACGCTTGAACTTGCGCAGACGATAGATGTCCACGCCCGCGTCGCCCGCACCCAGATCCTCGGTCGCGCGGATAACGATACGCTGCGCATCGACCTGGTCGATGATGCCGCCGCGACGCGCCATGATGGCGGCCCCGGAATCGCGTGCAACGGTCGCTTCCATGCCGGTACCGACGAACGGCGCCTCGGCCCGCAGAAGCGGAACCGCCTGACGCTGCATGTTGGCACCCATCAGGGCGCGGTTGGCGTCGTCGTTTTCAAGGAACGGAATCAGCGCGGCGGCGACCGAAACCAGCTGCTTGGGCGAAACGTCGATCAGGTCGACCGCTTCCACCGGGTTCAGCATGAAGTCGCCGGCCTGCCGGGTCGAGACCAGCTCGTCCACGAACTTGCCGTTTTCGTCCAGCGTCGCGTTGGCCTGGGCCACGGTGTGACGCATTTCCTCGGTCGCAGACATATAGACCACGTCGTCGGTGACGTGACCCTCGATGACCTTGCGGTACGGGGTCTCGATGAAGCCGTACTTGTTCACGCGGGCAAAGGTCGCCAGCGAGTTGATCAGGCCGATGTTCTGGCCTTCCGGCGTTTCGATCGGGCACATCCGGCCATAGTGGGTCGGGTGAACGTCGCGCACCTCGAAGCCGGCGCGTTCACGCGTCAGACCGCCCGGCCCAAGCGCCGAAAGACGACGCTTGTGCGTGACTTCCGACAGCGGGTTGGTCTGGTCCATGAACTGCGACAGCTGCGAGCTGCCGAAGAACTCGCGCACGGCGGCCGCGGCCGGCTTGGCGTTGATCAGATCCTGCGGCATGACAGTGTCGATTTCGACGCCGGACATGCGCTCGCGGATCGCGCGCTCCATGCGGAGCAGCCCGATGCGATACTGGTTTTCCATCAACTCGCCGACCGAGCGCACGCGGCGGTTGCCGAGGTGGTCGATGTCGTCGATCTCGCCCTTGCCGTCGCGCAGTTCCACGAGGCCGCGGATACAGGCGATGATGTCATCCTTGCGCAGGGTGCGCTGGGTGTCCGGCGCGTCCAGGTCAAGGCGCATGTTCATCTTGACGCGGCCCACGGCCGACAGGTCGTAACGCTCGCTGTCGAAGAACAGGCTGTTGAACAGGGTCGAGGCAGCCTCGACGGTCGGCGGCTCGCCCGGGCGCATGACGCGGTAGATATCCATCAGCGCGCCTTCGCGGCTCATGTTCTTGTCCGCGGCCATGGTGCTGCGGATATAGGGGCCGACATTGACATGGTCGATGTCCAGCACCGGGACATCCTCGATCCCGTTGTCCAGCAGCACCTTCAGCAGACCGCCCGAAACCTCGCCGTCACGGTCGTATTCCAGGGTGATCTCGTCGCCGGCCTCGGCATAGATGAAGCCGGTCTCTTCGTTGATGATATCCCGTGCGACGAAGCGGCCCACGATCTTGTCGAAGGGCAGCAGCAGGTTGATCTCGCCCTTGTCGGCAAGCTGCTTGACCAGGCGCGGCGTGACCTTGTCACCGGCCTTGGTGATGACTTCGCCGGTATCGGCATTCACCAGGTCATAGGTCGGGCGGGTGCCACGCACGCGCTCGGGGAAGAACTTGGTGACCCAGCCCGCGTCCCGGCCCCGGCCAGCGCGCTGCAGCTTGTAGTCGACGGTGTCATAGAAGGCGCTCATGATACCTTCCTGATCCATGCCCAAGGCATAGAGCAGGGTCGTCACCGGAAGCTTCCGGCGGCGGTCGATGCGCGCGAACACCAGGTCCTTGGCGTCGAATTCGAAATCCAGCCACGAGCCGCGATAGGGAATGATGCGGCAGGCGAACAGCAGCTTGCCCGAGGAGTGGGTCTTGCCGCGGTCATGGTCGAAGAACACGCCGGGCGAGCGGTGCATCTGGGACACGACGACGCGCTCGGTCCCGTTCACGATGAACGTACCGTTCTGCGTCATCAGGGGCATGTCGCCCATGTAGACGTCCTGCTCCTTGATGTCCTTGACCGACTTCGCGCCGGTGGTCTCGTCGACATCGAACACGATCAGGCGCAGCGTCACCTTCAGCGGCGCGGCATAGGTCATGTCGCGGCTCTGGCATTCGTCCACGTCGTATTTCGGCCGTTCCAGTTCGTATTTCACGAATTCCAGGGTCGCCGTCTCGTTGAAGTCCTTGATCGGGAAAACCGACTGGAAGACACCGTTGATGCCCTCGCCGTCCTGGTGTCCCTCGGCCTCGCCCGACCGCAGGAACAGGTCGTAAGAGGATTTCTGAACCTCAATGAGGTTCGGCATCTCAAGAACTTCGCGGATATTGCCATAGTAACGCCGGATGCGTTTCTGGCCGACATAAGCTTGCGCCATAGAGGGTCTAACCTTTCGTCTTTCGCTTGCAGCGGTCGTCGGGGCCCGACCGGCGCAAGGCGGCGAATGAGGGGCGAGGTTCCATTCGTGCCGCGCGTCCCACCGCGCCGCTCCCGAACCTCGAACATGCCCTGAAGGAAGGTTTCATGCAGCTTCTTTCGAAACCGCCCTTCAAGACAGGTTCGGCAGGGACCGGGGGAACCCCGGACCCTGCCTTGTCCTTCAGAAGTCGTTGACCAGCACCATCAAGTGCCCGGTCGATTACTTCAGCTCGACCTTGGCGCCAGCCGCTTCGAGCTTTTTCTTCATTTCTTCGGCGTCGGCCTTCGACACGCCTTCTTTGACTTTGCCACCGGCTTCGACCAGGTCTTTGGCTTCTTTCAGGCCAAGACCGGTGATGCCGCGAACTTCTTTGATCACGTTGATCTTGTTCGCGCCAGCGTCCGTCAGGACGACGTCGAATTCGGTTTTCTCTTCGACGGCTTCGGCAGCAGCAGCCGGACCGGCAACCATGACGGCGCCACCAGCAGCCGGCTCAATGCCGTACTCGTCTTTCAGGATGTTTTTCAGTTCCTGGGCTTCCAGCAGGGTCAGGCCCACGATTTCTTCGGCGAGTTTTTTCAGGTCAGCCATTTTTCCGTTCTTTCCATTAAGTGTTCCAACGACGGGTATTCAACCCTACGAGGGAATGGGATTGCCTTAAGCGGCCTCGCGCTCTTCCAGAGTCGTGAGGATGCTCGCGATGTTGGAAGCAGGTGCGCCAATCGCGCCCGCGATGTTCGAGGCAGGGGCACCGATGCAGGCCACGATCGAAGCGATAAGCTCCTCGCGCGACGGCATTTGTGCCACGGCTTTCACACCGGCAGGGTCAAGAGCCGTGTCGCCCATCGCACCGCCCAGGATCACGAACTTGTCGTTCGCCTTGGCGTATTTGTCCGCGATCCGGGCAGCAGCCACTGGATCCTCGGAGTAAGCGAGCACGGTCATACCCGTCAGATAGTCAGCGATGCTTGCGCAGGGCTTCCCATCCAGGGCGATCTTGGCGAGCCTGTTCTTGGCAACGCGAACGGACCCGCCAGCTTCACGCATTTGCGCGCGCAGGTCCTGCATTTGGGCAACCGTCATTCCTTCGTAGTGTGCGACCACCACGACGCCAGAGGCTTCAAAGATCTGGCCGAGTTCTTCGACCAGCTGCTCTTTTTGCGCTCTATCCACGGTTTCACTCCAAGTATGGGGGTTTCCCCCCGGCTCAACTATCCAGCCGCCCGAACAGCGACTGAACCGGTCCGTGACGGTCCAAGATCCCCCGAAGAAGTCTTCGGAAAATGGTCTTGATCCCATCTCAGGAAGGAAATTAAGCAGGTCTCCCCGCACCCTCCGTCTCGGACAGGACGGGGCGATGAACGCCCCGCCATCCGCCGGATCACTCCGGCGAAATTCTTGCGCAGCTTACTGCGCGGTGGCCGAAGCCAGGTCCAGCGACACGCCCGGACCCATGGTCGAGCTGATCGAGACCTTCTTGACGTAGGTGCCCTTGGCGCCCGACGGCTTCGCACGGTTCACGGCATCCACGAACGCGCGGATGTTCTCGGCCAGTTTCGCGGCGTCGAACGAGGCCTTGCCGACGCCGGCATGGACCACGCCCGCCTTCTCGGCTTTGAACTGGACTTCACCGCCCTTGGCAGCTTCGACGGCCGACTTGACGTCCATCGTCACCGTGCCGACCTTCGGGTTCGGCATCAGGTTGCGCGGGCCCAGGATCTTGCCCAGACGGCCGACCAGCGGCATCATGTCCGGGGTGGCGATGCAGCGATCGAATTCGATCTTGCCCGACTGGATGGTCTCCAGCAGGTCTTCCGCACCGACGATCTCGGCGCCAGCGGCCTTGGCTTCGTCAGCCTTGGGGCCACGGGCGAAGACAGCGACGCGAACGTGCTTGCCGGTGCCGTTGGGCAGGGTGACAACGCCACGGACCATCTGGTCGGCATGACGCGGGTCGACGCCCAGGTTCATCGCGATTTCGACGGTTTCGTCGAATTTCGCTTTGACATTGCCCTTCACCAGGGCAACGGCATCCTCGACCGACAGGTTGGCCTTGCCGTCAAAGGCGGCGCGGGCGGCGGCTTGGTTTTTCGAGATTTTCGCCATGACTTAGCCTTTCACCTCGATACCGATCGAACGGGCCGAGCCGAGGATGATCTGCATCGCGGCTTCGACGTCATTCGCGGACAGGTCCTTCATCTTGGCTTCGGCGATCTCGCGAACTTGTTTCGCGGTCACGGTGCCAGCGACCGTGCGGCCGGGCTTGTCCGAACCCTTGGCGCGGTTGCGCTTGCCGACCGGCTTCAGGCCAGCGGCTTTCTTCAGCAGGAACGAGGCCGGCGAAGTCTTGGTTTCGAAGGTGAAGGATTTATCGGCGTAATAGGTAATCACGACCGGAACGGGCGAACCCTGTTCCATTTCCTGCGTGCGGGCGTTGAACGCCTTGCAGAATTCCATGATGTTGATGCCGCGCTGACCCAGGGCCGGGCCGACGGGCGGGGACGGGTTGGCTTGACCCGCCTTGATTTGCAGCTTCAGGCTGCCGACAACTTTCTTGGCCATCTGGCCTTCTCCTTATCATCACGCCCGCGACGCGCGGGCAGACTTAGCGGTTTTCGGCCCGCATCCCGAAGGACCGGCACCTCCCGCACGACATCACGCGGTCTTGGAGACCTGCGTGAATTCCAGTTCGACCGGCGTAGGCCGGCCAAAGATCGAGACGGTAACCTTGATGCGGCTCGAAACCTCATCAACCTCCTCGACCATGCCCGAGAAGCCCTCGAAGGGTCCGTCGGTCACGTTCACTTTCTCGCCCACGTCGAACCGGATCAGGTTGCGCGGTGCGACCTCGACCCCGCCCTCGCCGGTGCGGTGCAGGATCGCGTTCACTTCATCGTCGCGCATCGGCATCGGCTTGCCCTGCGCGCCCAGGAAACCGGTCACCCGGTTGATCGAGTTGACCAGGTGATAGGTGCGGTCCGATAGATCCATGTGGACCAGGACGTAACCCGGCATGAAGCGGCGCTCCGAGGTCACTTTCTTGCCGCGGCGGATCTCGATCACCTCTTCGGTGGGGACCAGCACCTCGTCAATCTGCTCCTCAAGGCCATTCTCGGCGGTAGCCTGCCGAATCGCCTCGGCGACCTTCTTCTCGAAGTTCGACAGGACGCTGACCGAATACCAACGCTTTGCCATGTTTCGATCGACCCCTGTTCGTTCCAGGCCAGCTTGCGCCAAGCCCTTGCAATTCAATGCCGCCCTATCAGCCAGACGTCCGGCTGGACGACCTTCCGGCCAAATTGAAATCGGCGCGCACGACCGAATCGATGCACGCCGCGTCTCGGGGCAGGTTGCAAGGACATAGCGTCCCCTGCCCTTCAATGCAAGACCTCAGCTGCCGACGAAGTGCAGGATACCCGAGAGCCCCGACTTGATCGCCAGATCGATCAGGAAGAAGAAGATCGAGGCCAGCGTCGCCATGATCAGGACCATGATGGTGGTCGTGATCACCTCACGCCGGGTCGGCCAGCTGATCTTGCCGATTTCGCTGCGCACCTGGCTGATGAACTGAACGGGGTTGGCCATGTTGATCCCTTCGGTCTTGCAGCGCGTCAGATAGCGCCTGCCCGCCCGAGTTTCAAGCCGGAACTGCCGATGCCCTCAAGGCAGCAGCAGTTCGACCCCCGGCATCCGCGCCAACGCCTCGATCTCGGCGCGATAGAACCCGGCCGAACGCTCATGCGCGGCCTCGTCCAGCAGGCGCAGCCGGGGATGGCCCTTGCGACGCGGGAACTTCTGGCGGGCCTGGCGGAACAGGTCGCGCAGGTCCGCCTGGTTGTCGGCCATCGCCTGTGCGACGAACCAGTCGTAGCCGGGTTGGGTGATGCTGACATTGCGCGGTTCCGGCTCGGGGACGGATCCGGCCATGCCTTCCGGCAATAACCGGGCAAGCAATTCGGGACGCAGCGCGGCATAATCCTCATAGCGCCAGACGACGATCCGCCCGACGCCCTCGACCTGCATCAATCGCTTGACCAGCCCCGACCAGGGCGCCCGGGCCGGATCGCGCCCGCCCATATAGGCATCAAGTTCGATCTCGTTCCCCTCGCTCAGTTGCAGCGCAAAGGCCGAGACGTGGAAGCCCGCCGGATCGCGCAAGGCTAGATACAGCGTCGCGGGTCCGCCTCCCGCCATGTCGATCACCCGCCGCAACCGATGTGGCGCGCGGGGATAAAGCGTGCCCCTTTGCGAATAGATCTTGGAGCGGTGGGTCCCACCCAGGATGTTCTCCTCGGAAATCAGCAGGTCGGCGAATCCCTCGCGCGCGGCCTGGAACTGGCGGCGGCAACTCAGTTCGGCCGGGCAACCCTCGCCGCGGGCCAGAGCTTGGGACAGCGGCAGGACATCGCGCAGCGTTCCGGGATCAGCATAGAACAATCCCGCCTGCGCCAAGCGGTCGCGCACCTGTCGCAGCGAATACTGAAGATGGGTCGAGGCGGTCTTGTGCGCCCCCAGATGGATACTCAAAGCCATGGGCCGTGTTCCAGCCGAGCGCGTTCGGAATGTCAATGGGAGGATGGCTGGCAGGGGTTGGGGGACTCGAACCCACGACCCTCGGTTTTGGAGACCGATGCTCTACCAACTGAGCTAAACCCCTAAGCCGACGCCTCCAATATGGCCTTCGCAAAATGCCGTCAAGGCCAATCTCGGCCCAGCGGTGGCAGAGAGTGCCGATGCCGCTTGCCCTCAGCATGAAACGGTTCGTCGAAGCGGCCCGGCAGGTAACCGATATCGCCGGGGAAGCAGCGATCCCCGGAATCAGTTCGCACCCATGACATGGCCCCGCTCCGGCAACCTGTTCTCATGCGCGGCGACCCGGTTCTGAAGTGCTGCGTGCCGATCGGAACCTTTCCAGGCCCCTGCCCGCCCCGTGTTAAGGGCGAGCAGGGATGACACCTACGCGTTCAACTGCGCCCGCCCCTCCGGGCCGGGGACCGGTCCCTCGTCGCTTTCCAGGAAGCCGCCCGATTGCCGCGACCAAAGCCCGGCATAGATGCCGCCCTGCGCCAGAAGCTGGTCGTGCGAGCCCTGCTCGACGATGCGGCCGCGCTCCATCACCACCAGCCGGTCCATCCGTGCGATGGTGGACAGGCGATGCGCGATCGCGATCACGGTCTTGCCGTTCATCAGCGTTTCAAGCTGACCCTGGATCGCAGCCTCGACCTCGCTGTCCAGTGCACTCGTCGCCTCGTCCAGGACCAGGATCGGCGCGTCCTTCAACAGCACGCGGGCAATGGCGACGCGCTGGCGCTGGCCGCCGGACAGCTTCACGCCCCGTTCGCCCACATGCGCATCCAGCCCCCGGCGTCCGTTCGAATCGTTCAGAAGACCGACAAAGTCCGACGCTTCGGCCTGTTCGACCGCGCGCAGCACCTCGTCCTCGCCCGCGTCGGGGCGTCCATACGAGATGTTGTCGCGGATCGAGCGGTGCAACAGCGATGTGTCCTGCGTGACCACGCCGATGGCTGCCCGCAGCGATTCCTGCGAGACCTGCGAAATGTCCTGACCGTCGATCATGATGCGCCCGGATTCCAGGTCGTGGAAGCGCAGCAGAAGGTTCACCAGCGTCGACTTGCCCGCGCCCGACCTTCCGACAAGTCCGATGCGTTCGCCCGGTGCAATCGTCAGGGTCAGGTCGTCCAGGACCGCCCCGCCCTTGCCCGGCGCAGCATCGCCATAGCGGAAGGTGACGTCGCGGAATTCGACCTTGCCGCGCGGCACCTCAAGTGTCTTCGCACCGGGTTGATCGGTGACCATGCGCGGCAGCGACAGGGACCCTATGCCGTCGCGGACCGTGCCGATATTCTCGAACAGCCCTGCGAATTCCCACATGATCCAGTGCGACATGTTGCCGAGCCGCAGCGCCAGCGGGATCGCGATGGCGACCGCGCCAACCTCGATCCGGCCCTGGGTCCAAAGCCAGATCCCCAGCGCGGTAACGGCGAAGGTCAGGCCAGAGTTCAGCGAGGCCAGCAGAATGTTCTGGATCGACGCCAGCCGCATCTGCGAATGCACCGTCCGCAGGAAGCCGTCCATGCTGTCGCGGACATAGGCCTCTTCGCGCGAGGAGTGCGAGAACAGCTTGACCGTCGAGATGTTGGTATAGCTGTCGACCACGCGCCCGGTCATCACCGCGCGGGCATCTGCCTGCGCCTCGCTGATGCGACCGATCCGCGGGACCAGCCACCACAGAAGCAGCCCGTAAAGCACGCCCCAGGCCAGGAACGGCAGCGCCAGCCAGCCGTCGGTCGAGGCGGCCAGCACCAGCGCCCCCAGGAAATAGACCCCGACATAGACCAGCACATCCAGGAACTTCATCGCGACTTCGCGCACGGCCAGCGCGGTCTGCATCAGCTTGGTGGCGATGCGTCCGGCGAACTCGTCCTGGAAATAGCTCATCGATTGGCGCAGCAGATAGCGGTGTGCCTGCCAGCGAATCCTTTGCGGCAGGTTTCCCATCAGCGTCTGATGCATCAGAAGCGAGAAGATGATCTGCAAAAGCGGCAGCCCGATCACCAGGATCGCCGCCATCAGCATCAGCCGCCCACCCTCGACCTGCCAGAAGGCGGCGCGGTCGGTATTGGCCAGCCGGTCGACAAGGTCGCCCAGATAGCCGAACAGCACCACCTCCAGCACGGCGATCAGGGCCGAGCAGGCCGACATGACCAGCATATAGCCAAGCGCCCCGCGCGAGAAATGCAGGATGAAACGCCACAGTCCCTTCGGGGGCATCCGTGGCGGATCGGCAGGATAAGGATCAAGCCGGCTCTCGAACCAGCTGAACATGTTGGACCTCGTGGATTTGTGGCGGGGCGGCGCGTGGGCCCCGGCGCACCGTCTCATGGCTGGGGCGGCAATGGCAAGGCCCAGTACGCGTTCGCTTGCTGCGCCGCGTTACAGGTGACGCGACTCGGGCGCGGGGTTCCACCAGGCGTCATGCGCCCCGTCGGCATAAAAGACCGGCGCGGCGATCAGTTCGGCCTCGGTCACGTCATCCAGTGCGTTGATGCAGACCATGACGAAGGCGCCGTCCATCTGGGGCAGGTTCCCCTGCGTCCAAAGCCGGGTGCCGCAGGTGGCGCAGAACAGGTGGTGCATGTCGACTCCGTCCTGCTGGCTGCGTGGGGTATCGGCCAGTCGCTCGCGGCCTTCGGTGACGCGGAAACCGGCAGCGTCAGGCAGGCGCATCTCCCAATAGCGCATCTTGCGGCAAAAGCGGCAGTTGCAGCGCATCGTGCCCTGCGAAAGGTCGCCATCAGCTTCAAAGCGGACCGCGCCGCAAAAGCAGGAACCGTGATAGGTCTTCATTGCAAATCTCCCGGACCACGACGGGCATCGCGCCCGGCATGACCCAGTCTGGCAAGGTCGTGCTGACAGAACCTGTCAGCTGCCAAGCTTTTCGGCGAAAAAGGCCAGCGTCCGATCCCAGGCCAGCTTGGCCGCCGCCTCGTCATAACGCGGCGTGGTGTCATTGTGGAAACCGTGCTGGGTGCCGGGATAGATGAACGCCTGGTATTCCTTGCCATTGGCCTTCAGCGCCGCTTCGTAATCCGGCCAGCCGGCATTCACGCGTTCGTCCTTTTCGGCGTAATGGATCAGTAGCGGAGCCTTGATCTGCGGCACCTCCTCGGCGCGGGGCTGACGGCCATAGAATGGCACCGAGGCCGAAAGATCGGGATAGGCGACCGCCAGCGCATTGCAGACGCCCCCGCCATAGCAGAAGCCCACGCAACCGACCTTGCCAGTCGAATCCGGGTGATCGCGCAGGAATTCGTAGCCGGCGAAGAAATCCTCCATCAGCTTCGCGGGATCAAGGCTCGCCTGCATCTCGCGCCCCTTCTCGTCATTGCCGGGATAGCCCCCGATCGAACTGAGGCCGTCCGGCCCAAAGGCCAGATAGCCAGCCTTGCCCAACCGCCGGACGACATCCTGGACATAGGGGTTCAGCCCGCGATTCTCATGCACGACCAGCACTGCGGGCAGCTTGCCTTGCGCCGCGACCGGACGCGCCATCAGTCCCGAAATGGTGCCGTTCCCTTCGGGGCTGTCAAAGCTCGCGGTCTCGGTTCGGATCGCGGGATCATCGGGCGGCACCTGCTGGGCCAGCGCGTAATCTGGCTTCAACGCCTCGAAGATCGCGGCAGCGGTCATCCCGGCGGTCGCGAACTGCGCGGCCTGTGCCATGAAGTCGCGCTTGCTGATCCGGCCATGCACATAGCCGTCAAAGATTTCCAGAATGCGGGGGTGAAAATCGGAAGCCTTCCTGCGTTCGGTCATGAGGTTCCTCCCTGGGGCTGGGGCAAACCTAGCACGAATGGCCGCCGAACCTTGGCGTTTTGTCGCGAATCAGCGCGATCCGGACATGAAAAAGGCCGCCCCCGAGGGAGCGGCCTCCTCGTCGCGATATCCCCAAGGGGATCACCCGACGATGGTCTTGCCCGAATTACTTCAGGATTTTCGAGACGACGCCTGCGCCGACGGTGCGGCCGCCTTCACGGATGGCGAAGCGCAGCTTCTCTTCCATCGCGATCGGGGCGATCAGTTCGACTTCGAACTTCAGGTTGTCGCCCGGCATCACCATCTCGGTGCCTTCCGGCAGTTTCACGGTTCCGGTCACGTCGGTCGTGCGGAAGTAGAACTGCGGACGGTAGTTGCCGAAGAACGGCGTGTGACGGCCGCCTTCTTCCTTGGTCAGGATATAGGCTTCAGCCTCGAAGGTCGTGTGCGGCGTCACCGATTTCGGCTTCACCAGAACCTGACCGCGCTCGACGCCGTCACGGTCGATGCCGCGCAGCAGAACGCCGACGTTGTCGCCAGCTTCCCCACGGTCCAGCAGCTTGCGGAACATCTCGACGCCGGTGCAGGTGGTTTTCTTGGTGTCGCGGATGCCCACGATTTCCAGTTCGTCACCCACGTTGACAGCGCCACGCTCGATCCGGCCGGTCACAACCGTGCCGCGGCCCGAGATCGAGAACACGTCTTCGATCGGCAGCAGGAACGGCTGGTCGACGGCGCGCTCGGGCGTCGGGATGTAGCTGTCGACAGCGGCCAGAAGCTCGCGGATCGAGTTCTCGCCGATTTCCGGGTCGCGGCCTTCCAGAGCGGCCAGAGCCGAGCCCTTGATGATCGGAATGTCGTCGCCGGGATAGTCGTAGGACGACAGAAGCTCGCGAACTTCCATCTCGACCAGTTCCAGCAGTTCCGGGTCATCGACCTGGTCGACCTTGTTCAGGTAGACGACCATGTACGGAATGCCGACCTGACGGCCCAGCAGGATGTGCTCGCGCGTCTGCGGCATCGGGCCGTCGGCAGCGTTCACAACCAGGATCGCGCCGTCCATCTGCGCCGCACCCGTGATCATGTTCTTCACGTAGTCGGCGTGGCCGGGGCAGTCGACGTGCGCATAGTGACGCGCGTCCGACTCGTACTCAACGTGCGCGGTCGAGATCGTGATGCCGCGGGCGCGCTCTTCCGGGGCGCCGTCGATCTGGTCATAGGCCTTGAATTCACCAAAGTATTTGGTGATCGCAGCCGTCAGCGTCGTCTTGCCGTGGTCAACGTGACCGATCGTCCCGATGTTGACGTGCGGTTTCGTACGTTCAAACTTTGCCTTTGCCATCATGGCCTCCTATCGGAGAGGGCCACCCGCGCGACAGCCCCCATCGTGAAACATCCGCCGCGACTTATATTTGCGCAGGGGAAAAATCAAGGGCAGCCGGGTCCCGCCGGCACGTCACAGAAACAGTGTCGCCCGCAGGAACCAACGGGCAATCAGAACGCTTGTGGCTGGGAAGGCAGACCCGTCCTTCAGGCGGCTGCCGTTTCATGTCGGAGGACGAGATGAGTCTGATGAAATCCCTTGCCCGGGTCGCGGCCGGCGTCATGCTGGCCAAGGGGATCGGGACCATGATGAAGAATGCGCAGGCCCGCCCGGCCGGCAGCCCCGGAGCGGGGACGGGCACGACGGCAAGCGCAGGTGGCTCGCGGCCCCATTCGGGCAGCATTCTGGGCGACCTGCTCGGCAATAATTCGGATCATCCGGGGACTTCCAAGGCGGGATCGGGCGGGCTTGGCGACATCCTTGGCCAAGTCCTCAGCGGCCGCCCCGCTGGTGCGGGCGGCGGCAAGCCCTATGGCGGCGCGCATTCCCCCGCGAGTGGTGGGCTGGGTGGCATCCTGGACCAGCTGACGCAGGGCCGGCTCGGCAGCGGCGGATCGGCGGGCGGCGCCGGGCGCCCATCCTCAAGCGGAGGCGGCAGCCTTGGTGACATCTTGGCCGGAGGCGCCGCTGCGGGTGGCCTTGGCGGGATCCTGGGCGAGCTTCTGGGCGGAGGCCAGGCCCGTGCGGGCACGCCCGCGCCCGCTTCGCCTTCCGGCGGGCTGGCGCAGAAGGACTCGCAACCGACGAATGATTCCAGCTTCGGCGATCTTTTCAACGACGCGCTGGCAAGCGGGGGTGAACCGCAGACCGCCCCCACCCCGGAACAGAATGCCGTGGCGGGGCTGATGCTCAAGGCAATGATCCAGGCCGCCAAGTCCGACGGCAAGGTCGACGAGGTCGAGCAGGCGCGGCTGATGAAGGAATTCGGCGAACTCGATGACGAGGATCGCGCCTTCATCCGCGAACAGATGGCCGCCCCGGTCGATCCCGCGGCTCTGGCGCGCGAGGTGCCGCGGGGCATCGGGCCGCAGGTCTATCTGATGTCGGTCATGGCCATCGACTTCGACAACCGCAAGGAAGCCGAATACCTGCACGCGCTGGCGACCTCGCTGGGGCTGGACAAGGCGACGGTGAACGCGATCCACGAAAAGGTCGGGGCCACCCAGCTTTACGCCTGATCGAACAGACCAAGCTGGCGCGGGGCATTCCCTGCCCCCGCCTCTTCCAGCGCGGAAAGGGTGATCCCCAGCAGCCGCACCCCATGCGGATCGGCGAAGACCGGTTCAAGCAGGTCGCAGGCGATGGCCAGCATCTGGTCCCGGCTGATGACCGGGACGGGCAGCGATCTTGCCCGCGTGATCTGGCGGAAATCCCCGTATTTCACCTTGAGCGTGACCGTCCGCCCCGCCTTGCCCGAGGCGGTGACATGCCGCCAGACCTTGTCCGCCAGCGGCGCAAGCTCGGCATGGGCGGCAGAGATGTCGCGCAGGTCGTCGAAAAACGTGTTCTCCGCGCCGACAGACTTCCTGACCCGGTCCGGCTTCACCTCGCGGTGATCAATTCCGCGCGCAATATTCCAATAATAGGTCCCCGACTTGCCAAAGCGCGCGGTCAGGAACTCAAGG
Organism: Paracoccus broussonetiae; assembly: GCF_031854425.1. Classification (NCBI taxonomy): domain Bacteria; kingdom Pseudomonadati; phylum Pseudomonadota; class Alphaproteobacteria; order Rhodobacterales; family Paracoccaceae; genus Paracoccus; species Paracoccus broussonetiae. The sequence goes on from NZ_JAVRQI010000001.1 coordinate 265,514, forward strand.
CTTTGCCGCGCCAGATCCGCCCCGGTCAGGATGCCATGCGCCTCCATCCTCGCCGCCGTCGCGGGGCCGACGCCGTGAAATCTGCCGATCGGCAGGGACTGGACGAACTCTGCCCCGGCTTCGGGCGGGATCACGAACAGCCCGTCGGGCTTGCGCTGATCCGAGGCCAGCTTCGCCAGAAACTTGTTGTAGCTGACCCCGGCCGAGGCGGTCAGCCCCGTCACCTCGCGGATGCGGGCGCGGATCTCCTGCGCGATGCGGGTCGCCGTGCGCCCCTCAAGGTAATCGGTCAGGTCCAGATAGGCTTCGTCCAGGGACAGGGGTTCGATCAGCGGCGTATAATCGGCAAAGATGTCGCGGATCTGCTGGCTGACGGCGCGATAGACGTCGAAGCGCGGCTTGACGAAGATCAGGTCGGGGCACAGCCGCTTTGCCCGCATCGAGGGCATGGCCGAGCGCACGCCAAAGGGTCGCGCCTCGTAGCTGGCGGCAGCGACGACGCCGCGCTGAATGCCCCCCACGGCGACCGGCTTACCGCGCAAATCGGGGTTGTCGCGCTGCTCGACCGACGCGAAAAAGGCGTCCATGTCCACATGGACGATGCGGCGGATGCGTTCGCTCTCGCCGGTCACGCGAGGATGCGGGCGTCCCCCGCGGTCAAGCCTTCGCCCATGCGGTCGAAGCGCATATGGGCGATCGCGCGTCCACCCGACTGGGTGAACAGCGTCCCGGCCTCGCGCCCGTCGGCCATCAGGATCGGGGTGCCGACCGGGGCCTCGCCGTCGATGCCGACCGTGACCAGCCCCTTGCGCAACTCGGTCTTGTGCTTCATCCGCGCCGTGACCTCCTGCCCGACATAGCAGCCCTTGCGGAAATCGACGCCGTGCAGGCGCTCGAACCCGGCTTCAAGGATGAAGGTCTCGTTCGGGATCAACTCGGCAAGCGTCTCGGGGATGCAGTGCTCGACCCGGATGGCATCGAAATCGGTGCCGTCGTCCTGCCCGATACTGCCGTAAAGCCGCCATCCCAGCGCCTCATGCCGGGGATCGGCGATGGCGGCGTCCGGCATATCGCCCACCCCGCGGGAAACCAGCAGGTCCGTCGCCTCGATCGTCGCGGCCGAGCGCAGCTTGTACATCGACAGCCGCCGCACCAGATCGTCGGCCAGCCGCGCATCCACGTCGATCAGCAGCCGCTCGCCCTCGGGCACGATCAGGAAATCGGACAGATATTTGCCCTGAGGCGTCAGTAGCGCGGCCCAGCAGGGGACATCCCCGACCTTGTTCGTCACCAGCCCTTGCAGAAACGCAATCCGATCCGCCCCCGAGACCGCCAGTATCCGCCGCATCACTTCTCTCCGAACTGCAGTTGGACGAGCGCCGCATAGGAGCCGCCTTTTTCCATCAGTTGGTCATGGCTGCCCTCTTCGACAACCCGCCCGGCCTCCAGCACGATGATCTTGTCGGCGCGGCGGATGGTGGACAGGCGGTGCGCGATGACCAGCGTGGTGCGGCCGACGGACAGCTTGTCCAGCGCCTCCTGCACCAGTCGTTCACTTTGCGCGTCAAGCGCGCTCGTCGCTTCGTCCAGCAGCAGGATCGGCGCATTGCGCAGGACCGCGCGGGCAATCGCGACGCGCTGGCGCTGGCCGCCGGACAGGGCTGAACCGCGCGGACCGGCGGGCGTATCCAGCCCTTGCGGCAGCGGGTCGACGAAATCGGCGACATGGGCGGCCTCGATCGCGCCGCGCAATTGCGCCTCGTCCTCGGGATGGCCCAGAAGGATGTTTTCGCGCAAGGTTTCATCAAAAAGCGCGGCATCCTGGCTGACGGTCGAGAACTGATCCCGCAGGGTCGCCAGATCGAACTGGGCCAGCGGCACGCCGCCCAGAGTGATCTCGCCCGATGCGGGATCGATCATGCGGGTCAGCAGGTTGAAGACCGTCGACTTGCCCGCGCCCGAAGGCCCGACCAGGGCCGTCGTTTGCCCGGCCTCGGCGGTGAAGGTCAGCCCGTTCAGCACCGGATGCCCGTCATAGGCCAGTCGCACGTCGTGAAGCCGGACCGTGGTGTCCGGCGGTGGTTCGCGCCGCGGCCCCGACGCGATCGAGGGGCGCATGTCCAGGATCTCATAGATCCGCTCAAGGCTGGCGGCGGCGGTTTGCCAGGTCCCGGCCAGGCTGCCCAGGCGGCGCAGCGGCTGAAACGCCAGCGCCATCGCGGTGAAGAAGGACATGAAGTCGCCGACGGTGCGTTCGCCCGACATCACCTCGGCACCGCCCAGCCACAGCACGCCCATGAAGCCGATGCCGGTCACGATGTCGACCAGCGCGGGCACCGTCGCCCCGATCGCCGACATCTTGATCTGGCCGACGCGGATGCGGTCCACGATCTGGGCGAAGCGACCGGCCTGGTAATCCTCCATCCGGTTCAGCTTGACCGCGTTGATGCCGTGCAGCACCTCGTCCAGCCGGGTCGCGCGCTGGCTGGCATTCTGGCGGTTCTGGCGCATCTTGCGCCGGATATAGCGTTGGACCAGCACCATCGGCAGGATCAGCAGGGGCGCACCGATCAGCGCGGCCAGCGTCCATTCCGGATCGACCGCGACCGCCACGCCGAACAGCGAGACAAGCGAGACGATGTCGCGCCCCATCCCCGAGATGAAGGTGGACCACACGCCCTGCACGGCGATCGAGTCGCCCTGCACCCGTTCGATCATCGCGCCCGGCGGGTTCTTCTGGAAGAAGCCGCTGTCCAGCGTCATGACATGGCGCAGCATGTCGGTCTGCATCCGGGTCGAGACCGCCAATGAGACCGAGGTCATCAGGCTGCGGTTGATGACAAAGGTCGCCGCGCGCAGCATGAACAGCGCGAAGATCACGCCGCCCACCCACCAGATCGCATTGCTGTCCCCACCGACGAAGACGCGGTCGAACAGCGGCTTCAGCATCCAGCTGAGCAGCCCCAGGGTCGAGCCCTCCAGGACCAGGAAGAACAGGGCAAGGATGATCCTTGCCCAATAGGGGTGCAGGTAATCCCGCCACATGCGCGAGAACAGATTGGCCGTCTTTTGTAATCTGTCCGCCATCTGGTGCTTTCCGGGTCCAATTCCGCCAAGGCATAAGCCGTGCGGCTTCGGGCGGCAAGCCGGGGTTGAATTCCCGCGTGGCGTTGACCTTGGCGCGGCGCGGGCCTACCGATTGGCGCGTTCGTCAGAAAGGCCTGCTGAAAATGAGCTTTGCCCAGGGTCGCCCGGTTGTCGCCATCCCCGGCCCCTCGCCCGTTCCGGATCGCGTCCTGCGCGCGATGCACCGCCCCTCTCCCGACATCTATGGCCCGGACATGGCGCGGGAAAACCGTGCCATGATGGCCGGGCTGAAACGGCTGGCCGGCACCTCGGCGCATTGCGTCCCCTATATCGGGAACGGCCATGCCGGCTGGGAAGCGGCGAATGTGAACCTGTTCAACCGCGGCGATCTGGCGCTGGTCGTGACCTCGGGGCATTTCGGGCGCGGCTGGGCGCAGACCGCGCAAAGCCTGGGGATCCGCATCGAGACGCTGGATTTCGGCCTGTGCCCCCCCGACCCCGCGCGTCTTGCCGAACGCCTGGCCCGCGATCCGGGCCATGAGATCAAGGCGGTGCTGGTCTGCCAGGTCGACACCGCCAGTTCGGCGCGCGCCGACATTCCCGCCTTGCGGCGCGCCATCGGAGAGCATCCGGCCCTGTTCGTGGTCGATGCCATCGCCTCGCTCGGATGCGAGCCGATGTTCATGGACGAATGGGGCGTAGACCTGCTAGTCTCGGCCAGCCAGAAGGGTCTGATGCTGCCGCCCGGCATGGCGTTTCTGTGGTTCTCGGACCGCGTCCGCGCGCTTGGCCGCACCGACCTGACCACCCCCTATTGGGACTGGGCCCCTCGCGCCGACGCGACCGAGCTTTGGCAATTCTGGAGCGGCACGCCCCCCGTCCAGCACATATTCGGCATGAACGAGGCGCTGGCACTGCTTCTGGATGAAGAAACCCTGCCCCATGCCTGGGCCCGGCACGAGGCGCTGGCCCGTGCGACCTGGGCCGCGCTTGATGCCTGGGGCCAGGGCGGCAGCGGCATTTCCGCCGTGGTCGCGGATCCGGCCGGGCGCGCGCGCTCGGTCACGGCGGCGACGGTTCCGAATGCCACCGTATTGCGGACATGGGCGCAAGAGAAGGCTGGCCTGACACTCGGCGTGGGCCTTGGCGCGGCCGACCCGGAGCACGGGATGCGCATCGCCCATATGGGCCATGTCAGCGCCCACCAGCTGCTGGGAACGCTGGCCGTGATCGAGGCCGGGATGGACGCGCTTGGCATTACCCACGGCCCCGGCGGGATCGAGGCCGCGGCCCGGCTGATCGCGAAGGCGGCCTGACCATTGCCCGAAGGCAGCGTCGCATGGGTATTGGGGAAACGGTGAAGATGCGCCGCATCGCGCGGTGAAGGCCGTTGCCCTGCCCCGCGCCTCGCGCCATTTTCGGCGCAAGGCTCCTTTCACCGGAATCTTCCATGCGCCTGACGACTCCGCCCGAATTCCACTCGGAAGCGATCCTGACGGATACCGATTTCGGGCTGCTGGACCGGATCCTGCGGGCCGAGGCCGAGGAGCACGGCCTTGACCTGCATGACGGCCATGGACGCTCGACCTGGTGCGAGACCGAAATGGGCGAGTTCGGCGTCAAGCGGCGGGGCAATGACGCGCTGGTCTTTGCCCGCGCGCACAGCCCGGAATGGCTCGCCTCGATCCAGGAGGCGATTTTCGAGCATCTGTCCGAGACACTGCCCGATCTGGGTCAACGCCTGCGCTGGTCCTCGCCCGCCGATGCGGGCAAGATCCCCCTGAACTTCTCTCTGGCGCGGGTCGAGCGCGTCGACCGGATCAGCGCCGACTTCGTGCGGATGCGGCTTGCAGGTCCCGACCTGCGCCGCCTTGCGACGCGGGATTCGATCCATTTTCGTCTGGTCCTGCCCTCCACAGGGGACACCGCGCCCGAGTGGCCCCGGATCGGCGAGAACGGCCAGACCGTCTGGCCCAAGGGCGACAAGGCCCTGCATCGCCCCGTCTATACCGTTCGCGCCATCGACGAGGCCCAGGGTTGGCTGGACTTTGACATCTTTCTGCATGCGGGCGGGCGTGTCAGCGAATGGGCCCTGTCGGGACCAAAAGGTCGCACCGTCGGATTGAGTGGGCCGAATGGCGGCGGCATCCCCGATGCGGCAAGCCTGGTTCTGGCCGGGGATGAAACCGCATGGCCCGCCATCGCGCGCATCCTGGCCGAGCGTCCCGATGCCGATGCAAGCGTCTGGCTGATGGGTGCGCGCGCCGATTACCCGCTGCCCCTGTCCACGCGCACCCGCGTCACCCACCTGCCGGAAGGGCCCGGGGAACTGGTCCGAATCCTGCGCGAAACTCCCCCCTCGCCCCAAACCATGCTGTGGATGGCATGCGAGAAAACCGTGCTTGCGTCCCTGCGCGGCTTTCTGCTGGACGAGTTGGGGCATGACCGCCACCAGACGCATCTTGGCGCATACTGGACACGGGCGGTCACGCAGAACTTCCCTGCGTAATAGTTGACAATTTTACCCTGAAGTCAGATATGACCCGCAATGCCGCGGCCAAGGCCGATGACCTGCATCTTTTGCAGGCCTCCTTACCAAGCGTCAGCGGACGGACCTATGCCGAAGAGACGAAGGATCGCCATGAGCCACCTGTCGCTGCCGCGCCTGCGCGCGGGCACCGCCCTTACGCTTGCCTGCCTGATGTTGGCTGCGCCGATTCATGCCCAGGAAGCCGGCGGCACACCACAGGCCCCGGCCATGGACCAGCAACCTGCCCCGGTGCCCGCGACCCCCGACTCGGCCGCGCCTTCTCCCCAGGCGACCCCGGCCCCGGCAGCGGATGCACCGGCAACGACGACGTCGGCCCCCACGGCGGCCGCGCCGCAACCCGCCAGCGATCCCGCGCCGGCTTCAGTGACCCCGTCTGTCCCCGAAACCACCGCACCCGCCGAGACGGCGCCGGTGCCCGTCGTGCCGGCGACCCAGCCCGAGACGGTCCCGCAGGCCCAGTCCGGGGGGATCCTGCCGCAGATCCTGCAAGACGCGCTGGACCCGCTGACCCCGGCCGAACGCGACCCCAACCTGCCCCATGACCTGTCGCCCATCGGGATGTTCCTGGCCGCCGACTGGGTGGTCAAGGGCGTGATGATCGGCCTCGCTTTCGCCTCGGTCGTGACATGGACCGTGCTGATCGCCAAGTTCCTTGAACTGGCAGGTGCGCTTGGCCGGGTCCAGTCGGGCATCCGCCGGATCGAGGCCGCGGCAAGCCTGCCGGCCGCACTTGGCGCGATCGGCGCGCGCCGCGACCCCGTCTCGCGCATGATCCGCGCCGCCGCGACCGAATATGACCGCTCGGCCCCCGCGCTGGACCAGGCCGGCGATTCCGGCCTGAAGGAGCGCGTCGATTCCCACCTTGACCGGATCGAGGCCGTCGCGGGTCGCCGCATGGGTCGCGGCACCGGCGTCCTGGCCACCATCGGATCGACCGCGCCCTTTGTCGGCCTGTTCGGCACCGTCTGGGGCATCATGAACAGCTTCATCGGCATTTCCGAGGCGCAGACGACCAACCTTGCCGTCGTCGCCCCCGGCATCGCCGAGGCGCTTCTGGCGACGGCGATCGGCCTTGTCGCGGCCATTCCGGCGGTCGTCATCTACAACGTCTTCGCCCGCGCCATCACCGGCTATCGCCTGCGGCTGGCCAATGCCGCGGCCGGTGTGAAGCGCCTTGTCAGCCGCGACCTGGACTTCCGCGGCACCGACCAACGCAGCGAGGTCTGATCCATGGCCGGAGGCATCCGCGAATCCCACGGCGACGATCTGGTCGAGAACCACGAGATCAACGTCACGCCCTTCATCGACGTGATGCTGGTGCTGCTGATCATCTTCATGGTGGCGGCGCCGCTGGCGACGGTCGATGTCAATGTCGACCTGCCGGTTTCGAACGCGACCCCGGCCCAACGTCCCGACCAGCCAATCTGGGTCACGGTCAAGCCGGACCTGACGCTGGCCCTTGGGAACGAAGACATCGCACCGGGCGGGCTGGCCGCGGCGCTGGCCACCGCGACCGGCAATGACCATGAAAAGCGCATCTTCCTGCGCGCCGACAAGGCCGTCACCTATGGCGACCTGATGGGTGTGATGAACACCCTGCGCGAGACGGGGTATCTGAAAATCGCGCTGGTCGGGCTTGAATCGACCGCCGCAGTACCCGCGACGCCAGCCAGCACCGCCGCAGCCGCGGCCGCTGCGACCCCTGCGCCCGCCCCCGCACAGGCCCCCGCGCCATGAGCGAGGCGCGCAACCCGATCCTGCGCGAAGGCGCGCTTTGGGGTTCCGCGGCCCTGATCGTCGTCGCCGCCCATCTGGGCGGCGCGCTGTGGATCATGCACCGGGCCGAGGCGGCGGCACCGCCGGGACTGCCCGATGCGGTCTATGTCGAACTGGCCCCCATGCCTCAAGCTGCGGCGCCGATGGACGAGGCCGAATCCGAGCAGGTTGAGGAGGCCGCACCCGATCCCGAACCGCAGCCCGAGCCGGAACCCGAACCAGAGCCCGAGCCGGAACCGGAACCCACACCCGATTTCGCGCTGGCCGAGCCGCTGCCGGAACTTGAGCCGCTGCCGGACATGAACACGCTGTTCCCGCCACCTCCCGACGCCGTGGTCATCCAGAAATCTGTCCGCCCGAAGACCCGCCCCGAGCCGCCCGACCCGGAGGAGCCGAAGGTGGTGACGCAGCAAGTGGTGACCAAGAAGGAAGAGAAGAAGAAGGAAAAGGCACCTCTGGTCCAGGAGGAGCTCAAGGCCTCCACCACCGTCCGCGCCCCCAGGGCCGAGCGGACAGCATCGCAGCAATCCGGGGAGCAGCCGAGCCCGAGGCAGGTTGCGACGTGGGAGTCCAAGATCAACTCGGCCGTGTCGCGACATATGCGACGTGCGCGCGTCGCGGATAAGCGCGGCAAAGGATCGGTCTCGGTCACCGTCGCGTTCACGATTTCGCCGAACGGCGCAGTCTCGAACGGCAGGCTGCAAAGTTCAACGGGAGATGCTCGGACAGATGCTGCGCTTCAGCGTCAAGCGGCCAGTTTGCCGCGGATGCCGGCCCACCCTTCTGGCAGGTCGATCCCGCTCGTGCTGCCGGTGAGGATCGACTTCTAACCGCCTAAACTCAACGCCCCCGCCCCCAGCGCCTCGACCCCCAGAACGGGGGCGAGGCCGCGGATCACGGCGGCCAAGGCGCGGGCATCGCCCTCGGCATCGGCATTGCGCCGCCAGACCACGGCCAGATCGCGCGACGGCGCGGGCTCGGCAAAGGGCACGACCCGCAGCCGGCCATCGCGGTTCTCATCCGCCAAGGCAAGACGGGGGATCAGCGTCATGCCCATCCCGCTTGCCACCATCCGCATCAGGGTGGCCATCGACGCGGCCTCAAGGTTCACCTTGCTGCGCGGGCTGCGCATCCCGCAGACATCCAGCGCCTGATCGCGCAGGCAATGGCCGTCCGCCAGCAGCAGCAACCGCTCGACCTCGATATTTTCTGGGCGCGCGGGTCCGGAAAGATAGGATTCGTCGTCTTCGGACATCGCGATCAGGAACGTGTCGCGCAGCACCGGCTCGGCCTCGATCCCCGCGGGACCGGCAGGAAGCGCCATCACGCCCGCGTCGAAACGATGGCTCGACACCCCCTCCAGCAGCTTGTCGGTGACGACCTCGTGCAGTTCCAGATCCAGCGAGGGATGGCCATGGCGCAGCGCCGGGATCAGATGCGGGATCAGATAGGGTGCAACGGTCGGGATGATCGCCAGCCGCAGCCGCCCCGACAGGGCCGACCGCCCCGCCCGCGCCACCGCCTGAAACCGCTGGGCATTGTCCATCAATTCGCGGGCAATGGGCAAAAGCCGCTCTCCCAGCGCGGTCAGGCGCACGGGGCCGGTCCCGGCGCCACGTTCGAACAGCGCGCCGCCCAGCCGCGCCTCAAGCTGGGCGATCTGGCTGGACAGACCCGGCTGCGAAACGTTCGATACCTCGGCCGCGCGGCCAAAGCTGAGAAGCCGCGCGACGGCAAGGAAATAGGTGATCTGGCGCAGGGTAAAGTTCATAATCCGAACTTATCACAGCATCGGGGAATGAAAAACGCGGCTTTCGCCCCGATCAGGCAGCTTTCTCGGGCCGCCAGACCAGCAGCTTGTCGATCCGGCGACCGTCAAGGTCGACGACCTCGATCCGCCAACCGTCCCACTCCACGCAATCGCCCACCTGCGGAATCGCTCCGGCGAGGTCCAGGACCAGCCCGGCGACCGTCGAGAAGTCGCGATCCTCGGACAGCGGGACCGACAGGCGATCGGCGAATTCGTCGACCGGCATCCAGCCCGCGACCAGCAGGCTGCCATCCTCGCGCTGGACCAGCTTCGGTTCGTCATCGTCCATGCCCGAGAATTCGCCGGTAATCGCTTCCAGCACGTCCATCGGCGTAACCACGCCTTCAAAATGGCCGTATTCGTCATAGACCAGCAGCATCTGCCCCGGCGAGGCGCGCAGCCGCGAGATCACCTCGGGCGCATCCATCGTCTCGGGGATGATCGGGGCGGCCTTCATCACCTCGCGCAAGTCAAAGGACTGGCCATTGACCGAGATCAGGTCGGCGCTGGCGACGACGCCGACCATCGCGTTCTCGTCGCCGTCGCTGACCGGCAGGCGAGTGCGGTGACTTTGCTGGAACTTGCGCGCGATGGTCGCGAAGCTGTCCTTCAGATCGACGGCGATGATGTCGCGGCGCGGCGTCATCAGTCCGCGGGCGCTGCGGTCGGCGATGCGCATGACCCCCGCGATCATCTCGGTCTCGGCCCGGTGCATGACGCCCGCATTCTCGGCCTCGGCGATGACCAGCTTGATTTCTTCGTCCGAGATGCCGCGATCGTCCTCTCCGGTCTGGCGCAGCAGTTTCAGCACAAGCTTGCCCGAGCGGTCCAGCAGCCAGACCAGCGGCGCCGCCACGCGCGAGATGCCCCGCATCAGCGGCGCGACCCGGACTGCGACCGTTTCAGGAGAACGCAGCGCGATCTGCTTGGGGACAAGCTCGCCCAGGATCAGCGACAGATAGGTGATGGCGACAACCACGCCCCCCATGCCCAGCGGCTGCGCCAGCGAAGGCGGAACGCCCCAGCCGGGCAGCGCGGCGGCAAGGCGCGTGCCCAGCGTGGCCCCTGAAAAGGCGCCCGACAGCACGCCGACCAGCGTGATGCCGATCTGGACCGAGGACAGGAAGCGACCCGGATCATCGGCCAGGCGGATCGCCGTTTCGGCCCCGCGATTGCCCCGGTCGGCCAGCACTTTCAGACGCGCGGTGCGCGACGAGACGATGGCCAGTTCCGACATGGCCAACAGGCCGTTGATCAGTGTCAGAAGGATGACGATGGAGATTTCAATCCACATTGAGAAGGCTCGGTTCCGCTAAGGATGCAGGCGCAGGCTCATGCCAGCGCGCGTGAAAGTAGAAAGATGGTCGCCTTGATCATCGCGTAGACGACCCCGACCGCGATGACGAAAGAGACGATGCCGACCAGCCCCCCAACTGCGACCCACAGCCCGTCCCGGCCGAGCAGACCCAGCATGGCCAGGCTGATCGCCAGTGCGGGCAGCATGTTGCCAAGGGGCACGGGCAGGACCAGCACCAGCGACAGAAGCAGGCACAGCCCGCCGACGATCCGCTGCGCGACCTCGCCCGCCAGGGACTGAAGCCGGGGTCGCAGCATCCGTTCCAGCCAGGCCAGTGCAGGCGTCACCCGCCGGACCAGGGCCGTGAATGTGGCACGTGAAACAGAACGCTGCGCGATCAGGGGGGCAGCCAGGGCTTCTGCGCCATCATCATCTGATAGCTCAGATAGACCAGCGGCAGGCCCAGCACGGCAGACATGCCGGGGGGCGCGGGCAGGACGTTCGGGGCGGCGAAGATCAGGATCAGCGCAGCCAGCGAGCGCCCGGGCAGCAGGGTCAGAAGGTCGCGCATCGAGATGCGCTGGTGTACCCCCTCATGCGCAAGATCGGCCAAGCGCTGCGAGAGACTCTGGCGCGCATCGGGGTCGTGGGGGCCGGGCTCCGGCAAGGGATCATCCCCGGGATCGGGGACGAGGGGTTCGACATCGCCCGGCCCGCATTGTCGCGGAGGCTCGGAACTGTCGGAAGGGGCGTCGATCATCGAAGGTCGGCGGCTGTTTTCCGTGAAGGTGAGGCCCTAATGTAGCGAAAACGGCCGCGGGAACAACCAAAGATCCGAATTCCCGCGGTCAAATCCACGAATCCGCCGAAACGCGCCGCACCCGCAGGCAGGCGACGCGTCGGCACGCGCCGCCCGAAAGCGCATCAGCGGGGGCGGAACAGCTCTTTCAGGGTCGAAGGCTGCGAGCGCAGATATTGCGGCGCGGCCGTGACGCTGGCCCCCAGTTCCGCTGCGACATGCCAGGGCCAGCGCGGGTCGTAAAGCACGGTGCGCGCCACGGCGACCATGTCGGCGTCGCCGGTGGCCACGATCGCCTCGGCCTGATGGGCCTCGGTTATCAGCCCCACGGCAATGACCGGGATCGAGACCGCCTGCTTGACCGCACGCGCCAGCGGCACCTGATAGTTCGGGCTGACCGGAATCTTCTGGCGCGGGTCCAGCCCGCCGCTGGAGACGTGGATCGCATGGCAGCCCCGCGCCTCAAGCTCGCGCGAGATCGCGACGGTGCTGTCGCTGTCCCACGTCCCCTCGGTCCATTCGGGGCTGTCCACCCAATCCGTGCCGGACAGCCGCACGGTCACGGGATAACCTTCGGGAACGGCCGCCTTCACCGCGTCGAACACCTCCAGCGGGAAGCGCATCCGGTTTTCCAGGCTGCCGCCATATTCGTCGCTGCGCCGGTTCGACAAAGGCGACAGGAACTGATGCAGCAGATAGCCATGCGCGGCATGGATCTGGATCGCGTCGATTCCCAGCCGGACCGAACGGCGCGCGGCTTCGGCAAAAGCGTCGCGCACGCGATCCATGCCGGCGCGATCAAGGGCGGTCGGGGCATTGTCCGTCGCTGCAATCGGCAGGTCCGAGGCCGAAACCGTCTGCCAGCCATTCGTGGCATCAGGCGCGATCTGCGCCCCGCCGTCCCAGGGTTTCGCAGTCGAGGCCTTGCGCCCGGCATGCGCCAGCTGGATCGCGATCGGCATGTCCGACCAGTCCCTGACACCCTTCAGCACGCGCGCCATCGCCGCCTCGGTCGCGTCGTCCCACAGGCCCACGTCGCCATAGGTGATCCGCCCCTCGGGCAGGACCGCGCTCGCCTCGATCGTCAGGATGCCCGCGCCCGATTGCGACAGCATTCCCAGATGCATCAGGTGCCAGTCGGTCATCTTGCCGTCCTCGGCCGAATACTGGCACATGGGCGCGATCACGATGCGGTTGGCAAGGGTCGAGCCGCCGATGGAAATCGGCTCGAAAAGCTTGGACTGGGGCATGAGGCCCTCCTGCTGATGGTTCCCGAATTGAGTTAGGCAGCAGAAGGGCCTTGGCAAGTCCCGCCTAGAAACTGTTCCGTTCGTGATAGGTGCGCAGGAAGGACTGGATGCGCGGATCCGCGGGCTGGTGCAGGATGCGGTCGGGGGTGTCGACGCCGACCAGCTCGCCCTTTTCCATGAAGGCGACCCGGTCCGCGACATGGGCGGCAAAGCCCATCTCGTGGGTGACGACGACCATGGTCATCCCTTCGTTCGCCAGCGCCTTCATGACATTCAGCACTTCGCCGACAAGCTCGGGGTCCAGCGCGCTGGTCGGCTCGTCGAACAGCATCAGCTGCGGTTCCATCGCGATGGCGCGGGCAATGGCGACGCGTTGCTGCTGGCCGCCGGACAGGCGCGAGGGGTGGTTGTCCATCTTGTCGCCAAGGCCGACCTTGGTCAGCGCCTCGGCGGCGCGGCCATGGGCATCGGTCTTCGACAGGCCACGCACGCGGATCAGCCCCTCGGCGACATTCTCGCGCGCGGTCATGTGCGGCCACAGATTGAACTGCTGGAACACCATGCCGATGGACCGGCGCATCTCGCGCAGGCGGCGACCCGACATCTTCTTGCCGGGCGCGTCATAGCCGATCAGCTTCCCGTCGATGCGGATTTCACCGCCATCATATTCCTCGAGGAAGTTGATGCAGCGCAGAAGCGTGGACTTGCCCGAGCCGGATGGCCCGATCAGGCAGGTGACCTTGCCCGGCTGGATGTCCAGACTGACATCCTTCAGCGCGTGGAAGGGGCCATAGAACTTGTTGACCTTGCGGATCTCGACGGCAGAAGCCTGCATCGCTCAGGTCCTTTCGATCAGATGTTTGCTGATGCGCGTCTCAAGCCGGCGGCCAAGACGCGAGATGGTTTCGACCAGAACCCAGAAGAACAGCGCCAGGACGAGGTTGGCCTCGAGATAGCGGAAGGTTTCGGCCGACATGCGGTTCACCTGATACATCAGCTCGGGCACGGTGATGATGGACAGGATCACGGTTTCCTTGGTCAGGATGATCGAGAAGTTGATCAGCGCCGGCAGCGCGGAAACCAGACCAAGCGGCAGCAGGATGCGCCGCACGATAGAAAGCTCGGTCATCCCGATGGCGCGGGCGGCCTCGATCTGGCCATGCGGCACCGCGCGGAACCCCGAGCGGAAGATCTCGGCGAAATATGGGCTGCCGTAAAGGGTCAGGCCCAGAAGGCCCGCGGGCAGCGCATCAAGCCGCAGCCCGATCAGGGGACCGCCGTAATACAGCACGAACAGCTGCACCAGAAAGGGCGTGCCGCGGATGATCTCGATATAGGCCTGAATGATCCAGCGCACCCAGCGCGGGGCATAGCGCTGGACCAGCGCGATCAGCAGACCCAGCCCCATGCCGAAGATGGTGCCAAGGATCCAGCACAGGATGGTGATGCCAAAGCCCCTGAGGAGCGCAGGGCCGTATTGCTGAAAGATGCTGAAATCCATCAAACGGCCGTCCTGTGTTCGAGATAGCGGCCCAGTGCCGCAAGGCACAGGTTGATCGCCAGATAGATGATGGCCGCGGCGATATAGACCTCCAGCGGGCGGAAGGTCGTCGCGGCCTGCGCCTGGCTTGCGCGCGTGATTTCAAGGATGCCGACGACCGAGACCAGCGAGGATGCCTTGACCAGCAGGATCAGTTCGTTGACCAGCGCCGGCAGCGACATGCTGAAGGCTTGCGGCAGGATCACACGGGTCCAGACGTCGCGCGGCCCCATGCCGATCGCGGTGGCCGCTTCGGCCTGGCCCTTGGGCAGCGCCGCGATGGCACCCCGCCAGATTTCCGAGATATAGGCCGAGGCGCAGATGCCGACGCAGATCACGGCCGCCGCGATCGGCGGGATGTCGATGCCGATCACCGGCAGCGTATAGTAGAAAACCAGAAGCTGCACGAGCAGCGGCACGCCGCGCAGGAAGCTGACCCAGACCGACGCGAAGCGGCGCAGAAGGCCATAGGGCGACAGGCGTGCGGCACAGATCAACGTCCCGATCACCAGCCCCAGCACGATCCCCAGGACCGAGATCAGCAGCGTATAACGCGCCGCCCAGACGAGCGGCCAGAAACTTTCAAGAAAGACCGGGATGGAAAACATGCATGTCTCACCTTGGCCCAGAAAGACGGGCGGAGGAATGCGTCCCTCCGCCCGCTGACAGGCTTACTTCGTCGGAACTTCGCGGGGCAGCTCGGTATAGGAACCCAGCCACTTTTCCTGGATCGCCTTGACGCGGCCGTCATCCGTCATCTTCAGCAGGGCGTCGTTGATCGCCTTGGCAAACGAGTCGGAATCCGCATCCTTGCGCAGCACCCACGAGAAGTACTTCGGCTCGCCGAACTTCGCCGGCTCGAACAGCGCGAAGGATTCGGGGCGGTTCTTGACCAGGTAGGTCAGGTTCGGCAGCGAACCCGCGACCGCATCCAGACGGCCCGCGGCGAGGTCGGCATAGGCCTCGTCGGTGGTGCCGTATTCCTTGATCGTCACGCCGCCCAGGCTCGCGCCATAGGCTTCAAGCTGCTTGAACTGCGCGGTGCCCTGCTGGACGCCGACGGTCTTGCCCTTGATGTCCTCGGGCTTGGCCAAGTCGCTGTTGGCGGCCTTGACCAGCGCAACGGTGGCATCGGCGATCGGCAGGGTGAACGTGTAACGCTCAAGCCGTTCGGGCGTGATGGTCACGGGGGCGATCACGATATCGAACTTCTTGACCTCAAGGCCCGGCAGCTCGGCGGTCCAGGGAATGTCCTGATAGACCGGTTCGACGCCGATTTCCTTCGACACTTCGTCAAACAGATCCTTGGTCATCCCTTCATAGGTGCCGTTGTTCAGCATGTCGAAGGGCGTGTAGTGCATGTCGGTCGCAGTAACGATCTTGCCCGCCGCCTTGATGTCGGCCAGCTGGTCGGCCGAGGCCGCCGTGCCCGCGCCAAGCGCGATCAGGCTGACAAGCGCGGCCCGCAGGGTCATGTTGAAACTCATGTCTTTCTCCTTGTTGGTCGGGTGATGGGGGCGACGGCGGTTCGTTGCGTCGTCGTCCCCCTTGGATCAGAGAATGCCGGGCAGATTCAAGCCATGCTCACGCGCGCAATCCTGCGCGATGTCATAACCTGCATCCGCATGACGCATCACGCCCGTCGCCGGGTCGTTCCACAGCACGCGGGCAATGCGCCGGTCGGCATCTTCGCTGCCATCGCAGCAGATGACCATGCCCGAATGCTGGCTGAAGCCCATGCCGACACCGCCGCCGTGATGCAGGGACACCCAGGTCGCGCCCGATGCTGTGTTCAGCAGCGCATTCAGCAGTGGCCAGTCGGACACAGCGTCCGAGCCGTCCATCATCGCCTCGGTTTCCCGGTTGGGCGAGGCGACCGAACCCGAGTCCAGATGGTCGCGGCCGATCACGACCGGGGCCTTAAGTTCGCCATTGCGCACCATTTCGTTGATAGCCAGACCCGCGCGGTGGCGATCCCCCAGACCGATCCACATGATCCGCGCCGGCAGGCCCTGGAACGCGATGCGCTCCTGCGCCATGTCCAGCCAGTTGTGCAGATGGTGGTTGTCCGGGAACAGTTCCTTCATCTTGGCGTCGGTTTTGTAGATATCCTCGGGGTCGCCCGACAGGGCGGCCCAGCGGAACGGCCCGACACCACGGCAGAACAGCGGGCGGATATAGGCGGGCACGAAGCCGGGGAAGGCGAAGGCGCGCTCGAAGCCCTCTTCCAGCGCCATTTGGCGGATGTTGTTGCCATAGTCGACGGTCGGGATGCCGGCATCCGCAAAGGCGACCATCGCCTCGACCTGAACGCGCATGGAGGCGCGAGCGGCCTTTGCGACGCCCTTCGGGTCGCTTTCCTGTTTCGCGCGCCATTCCGCGACGGTCCAGCCGATCGGCAGATAGCCATGCACCGGGTCATGCGCGCTGGTCTGGTCGGTGACGATGTCGGGGCGGACACCGCGCTTGACCAGTTCCGGGAAGACCTCGGCAGCGTTGCCGATCAGGGCCACGGACTTTGCCTCGCCCGCCTTGGTCCAGCGGTCGATCATCGCCAGCGCCTCGTCCAGGTCGTGGGTCTTTTCATCGACATAGCGGGTGCGCAGACGGAAATCGGCGCGGGTCTCGTCGCATTCGACGGCCAGACAGCAGGCCCCGGCCATGACGGCGGCCAGCGGCTGCGCGCCGCCCATGCCGCCAAGGCCGCCCGTCAGCACCCATTTGCCTTTCAGGTTGCCGTCATAGTGCTGGCGCCCTGCCTCGACAAAGGTCTCGTAGGTGCCCTGAACGATGCCCTGCGTACCGATATAGATCCACGAACCGGCGGTCATCTGGCCGTACATGGCCAGGCCCTTCTTATCCAGCTCGTTGAAATGGTCCCAGTTCGCCCAGTGCGGCACCAGGTTCGAGTTCGCGATCAGCACGCGCGGCGCGTCCTTGTGGGTGCGGAAGACACCGACCGGCTTGCCGGACTGGACCAGCAGCGTCTCGTCCTCTTCCAGCTTGCGCAGGCTGTCGACGATCAGGTCGAAATCCTTCCAGGTGCGCGCGGCACGGCCGATGCCGCCATAGACTACCAGCTCATGCGGGTTCTCGGCCACGTCGGGATGCAGGTTGTTCATCAGCATCCGCAGCGGTGCCTCGGTCAGCCAGCTTTTCGCGGTGATCTCGGTTCCGGTCGCGGGATAGATGTCGCGGGTGTTGTGACGGGGGTTGTCCATGTCATGCCTACTCGGTCAGGCCAGCATATTGCCGGAAATGATGATGCGTTGAATTTCCGACGACCCTTCGTAGATGCGCATGATGCGCAGGTCGCGGTTGATGCGTTCGATGGGGAAGTCGCGGGTATAGCCATAGCCGCCCAGCAATTGAAGCGCGGTGTCGGCGATCTTGCCCGCCGCCTCGGAGGCGGCAAGCTTGGCCATCGACGAAGCGAGCGAAAAGCGCCCGCCGCCATGATGAGCCGCCTGACGCTGGCGCGCCGCGTCCTGAGACAGCAGCAGCGCCTGACGATAGGCCAGCCCCATATCCGCGATCATCCACCGGATGCCCTGTCGGTCGCTGAGAAGCTGGCCACCGATGACGCGGTCCTTGGCATAGCCGATCGCGGCCTTCATCGCGGCTTCGGCAAGGCCGAGGCATTGGGCCGCGACCTCGATCCGGCCATTGTCCAGCACCTGCATGGCGGTGCGGAAACCCTTGCCCTCTTCGCCCAGCAGCGCGTCGCCAGGCAGGTGGCAGTCGATGTTCAGGGTGAAGACATGGCCGCCCTTCAGCCCCATCGTCCGCTCGGGCGCGCCCGGCTCCAGCCCCGGCGTCCCTTTCGGCAGGATGAAGGCCGAGATGCCGCGATGGCCCTTGTCGGGATCGGTCACGGCATAGACGACGATGAAATCCGCCACTCCGCCATTCGAGATGAAGCATTTCGTGCCCTTCAGATGCCAGCCTTCCGGCGTGCGGCGGGCGCGGGTCTTCATGTCGGCGGGATCGGAACCGGCGGTCGGCTCGGTCAGGGCGAAGGCCCCCAATGCCTCGCCACTGGCCGCGCGGGGCAGCCATTCCTGCTTCTGCGCCTCGGTTCCGCCCAGCAGGATCGAGTCGGTCGCAAGGTAATGCGCCGTCAGGGCCGAGGCGGTCGACCCGCAGGCCCCCGCGACAATCGCCACCGCACGCAGCAGGGCCGGGGCAGAAATGCCGCTGCCGCCATATTCCTCGGGCAGGTTCGCCCCAAACATCCCGGCCTCGGCCAGCGTGACCAGTTGCGCATGGACAAAGGTCGAGTTTTCGTCGGTCTCGGCAGCCTTCGGCGCGATCTGTTCGGCACAGATCCGTTCCAGCATGTCGCTGAACAGCCGCTCCTCCTCGGCCAGCATGTGCCAGTCGTCGTTCATGCCATCTCCTCCAGTCCAAGATCGCGCAGGATCGCCGCGCGGTCGCCGCCCAACGCCGGGGACGAATGTGCCGCGACGGGCTTTTCGCCGTCGAAGCGCACCGGCTGGCCGATGGTCGGCGCCATGCCCAGCAGATGATGCGGCAGGCTGCTGACCAGCCCCCGCGCCAGCGCGTGTTCGTTCCCGGCTGCCCGCGCGATGTCCCAGATCGGCGCAGCTGGCAGGCCCGCCCCGGCCAGCGCCGAGACAGCCTCTTCGGTCGACAGGGCGCGCGACCAGTTCTCGATCAGCGCCTTCAGCGCGGATTCATGTGTCGTGCGGCTTTCGTCACTGGCAAAACGCGGATCCGACGCTGCCTCGGGCGTGCCGATCAGGGTTGCAAGCGTCGCGAACTGGCGCGCGTTCAGCACCGCGATGACCACCTGTCCGTCGCGGGTCGCGAAGCAGCCGAAGGGCGTCGACAGCGGATGGCGGTTCCCGACGCGCTGCGGCAACTGGCCCGCGTAAAGATGCAGCGCGTGGCTGGTCGTCAGCATCGAGAACAGCGCGTCATACATCGCGACATCCAGCACCGCGCCTTGCCCGGTCCGGTCGCGCTGGACCAGGGCGGCCATGATCGACCAGCTTGCGAACAGGCCCGCGATCAGGTCGGCGATGCTTTCGCCGGTCTTCAGCGGCGGACCACCCTCTTCGCCGGTTCCGGCCATCAGGCCGGACATGGCCTGCACCACCAGATCATAGGCCGGCAGGTCGCGGAACGGCCCCTCCTGCCCGAAACCCGAGATCGAGCAATAGACAAGGCGCGGGTTTGCCGCGCTCAGCGCCTTTGGCCCCAGACCCAGCCGCTCGGCCACGCCGGGACGGAAATTCTCGACCACCACGTCGACGCGGGCGGCCATGGCCTGCGCCAGTTTCAGATCAGCAGGATCCTTCAGGTCCAGCGCGATGCTTTGCTTGCCGCGATTGTTCAAAGTGAACAGCGCGCTTTCGCCGTCCTTGAAAGGGCCGATATGGCGATAGTCGTCGCCTTGCGGCGGCTCCAGCTTGATGATCTCGGCCCCCAGATCGGCCAGAAGGGCCGTGCAATACGGCCCCGCCAGCACGCGGGACAGGTCGAGGACGCGGATGCCCGAAAGCGGCTTCATGCGCGCAACTCCGGCGCAAGTGCCGCGAGGCGTTCAAGGATCGCCTTCAGCGT
The DNA here is from genome assembly GCF_031854425.1 of Paracoccus broussonetiae. Taxonomy (NCBI): domain Bacteria; kingdom Pseudomonadati; phylum Pseudomonadota; class Alphaproteobacteria; order Rhodobacterales; family Paracoccaceae; genus Paracoccus; species Paracoccus broussonetiae. Next base: position 285,213 of record NZ_JAVRQI010000001.1, read on the forward strand.
GACGCGCAGCACCTCGGCCTTGGCCTCGTCATAGGCAAAGGGCGGCGTTTCCGTAGCGAGATGGCTGGATTGCGCCAGCTCCATCTGGATCGCGTGGACGCCAGTACCGGGCTGTCCGTAGTGGCGCGTCGTCCAGCCGCCCTTGAAGCGACCGTTCAGCACATGGGTCCGCCCGGTCGCGGCGCAGGTGTCGAAGACAGCTTTCTCGATCCGCGGATCGCAGGCTGCACCGCTGTTCGTGCCGATGTTGAAGTCGGGCAGCGTGCCTTCGAACAGGAACGGGATATGGCTGCGGATCGAGTGGCAATCATAAAGGATTGCCACGCCATGCCTTGCCCGCACCCGCTGGATCTGCGCGTCAAGCGCGGCGTGATAGGGGGCGTGGAAACGCGCCTTGCGGTCCGCGATCTCTTCGGCCGTGGGTTCCTCGGTCCAGATCGGGTCGCCGTCGAAATCGGTGACCGGGACAAGCCCGGTGGTGTTCTGACCGGGGTAAAGGCTTGCATCGTCCGGCCCGCGATTTGCGTCGATGACATAGCGGTGAAAAGTCGCCCGCACCGTGGTCACGCCGGGCAGCAGCCCGTCGTAAAGCCGCTCGATATGCCAGTCGGTATCGGCCAGCACCTGCCCGCGCGGGTTCAGCCTGGCCCGGACATCCTCGGGAAGCCACGTCCCGGTATGGGGCAGGCCAAGGATGACGGGGCCTTCCCCCTCGTGAATTTCGACGGGGTTCACAGCGCCACCTCGGCCAGCAGGTCGGCAGAGACGGTCCCGGTCAGCACGCCGTCGCGGACAAGCCGCGCGGCCTCGGCAAGATCGGGAGCCATGTAGCGGTCCTGATCCAGCGCGGGCACGGTCTCGCGCAGCTTTGCGATCACCGCCTGCAAGGGGCCCGAGGTCGCCAGCGGCGCCCGGAACTCGACCCCCGCCGCGGCGCAAAGCGCCTCGATCCCCAGAATATGGGCCAGGTTCGCGTTCATGCGCTTCAACCGGCGCGCGCCATGCGCGGCCATGCTGACGTGATCCTCCTGATTGGCCGAAGTCGGGGTCGAGTCGGTCGAGCAGGGATTCGCCAGATGCTTGTTCTCGCTCATCAGCGCGGCGCTGGTGACTTCGGCGATCATCAGGCCGGAATTCAGGCCCGGATCGGGGGTCAGGAAGGGGGGCAGATCATGGGACAGCGCCGGGTCCACCATCAGCGCGATGCGCCGTTGCGAGATAGCGCCGATCTCGGCGATGGCCAGCGCGATCTGGTCGGCGGCAAATGCCACCGGCTCGGCATGGAAGTTCCCGCCCGAGACGATCAGGTCGGCGCTGGTCAGCACCAACGGGTTGTCGGTCGCGGCATTCGCCTCGATCTCCAGCGTGCGGGCGACCTGCCAGAGCAGGTCGATGCAGGCGCCGGTGACCTGCGGCTGGCAGCGGATGCAATAGGGATCCTGCACGCGGGTATCGCCCTCGCGGTGGCTTTCGCGGATCTCTGACCCCTCCATCAGCGCGCGGATGGCGCGGGCGGCGACGATCTGGCCGCGATGGCCGCGCAGCGTGTGGATCTCTTCAAGGAAGGGTGCGGTCGAACCCATGATCGCATCGGTCGACAGCGCGGACGTGACCAGTGCCGCGCGCGCCGCCGCAAGGGCGTCGAACAGCCCGGCCAGCGCGAAGGCGGTCGAGGCCTGCGTGCCGTTGATCAGCGCCAGACCCTCTTTCGCGGCCAGCACGACCGGTTTCAGGCCAGCGGCAGCCAGCGCCTCGGCCCCCGAGGTTTCGCGCCCGTCAAAGGTGGCGCGCCCCTCGCCCAGCATGGCGGCGGCCATATGCGCCAGCGGCGCAAGGTCGCCCGACGCGCCGACCGACCCCTGCGAGGGGATCACGGGCAGGACGCCGCGGGACAGCATGTCCTCGATCAGCTGGATGACCTCGGGGCGCACGCCCGAGGCGCCGCGGCCCAGCGACAAGAGCTTCAGGACCATGATCAGGCGCACGGTTTCCGGTTCGACCGGCTCGCCCACGCCGCAGCAATGCGACAGGATCAGGTTGCGCTGCAGTGTCGCTGTATCCTCGGACCGGATCTTGATCGAGGCGAGCTTGCCGAAGCCGGTATTCACGCCATAGACCGGGACCGCGCCGTTCGCGGCAGCCTCGATCCGCGCGGCGGATGCGGCGATACCGGGCCGCGCGCTGTCGGCCAGCCGGACGGCAAGTCCTTGGCGCCACACCTTTTCAAGCTGGACCAGCGTGGTGTCACCGGGGGTCAGGATCAGTTCAGACAAGTTCGCCTCCGACAAAGCGGGTATGAAGGGGATTGAAGCCGATGCGATAGGTCAGTTCGGCCGGGTGCTGGATGTCCCAGACAGCAAGATCGGCGCGCAGGCCGGGCGCGATCACGCCACGATCCGACAGGCCCAGCGCCGCTGCGGCATGGCGCGTCATGCCGGTCAGGCATTCGGTGGGCGTCATGCGGAACAGCGTCGCCCCCATGTTCATCGTCAGCAGCAGCGAGGTCATGGGCGAGGTGCCGGGGTTGCAATCGGTCGCCAGAGCGATCCTGACGCCGGCATCGCGCAGCGCCTGCACCGGCGGATATTGCGTTTCCCGCAGGGTATAGAAGGCGCCGGGCAACAACACCGCAACGGTGCCCGAGACGGCCATCGCGTCGATCCCGTCCTGCCCCAGCCATTCCAGGTGATCCGCGGACAACGCGCCATGCTGCGCCGCCATCGCCGCGCCGCCCAGATCGGACAACTGCTCGGCATGCAGCTTGACCGGCAGGTCAAGGCGCGCAGCGTGGTCAAAGATCCCCGCCATCTCTTCACGGGAAAAGGCGATGCCCTCGCAGAAACCATCGACAGCATCGATCAGCCCCTCGGCATGGCCCCGCTCCATCCCGGCGATCACGACATCGCGGATATACCCCGCGCGGTCGTCCTTGTATTCCGGCGGCAGGGCATGGGCGGCCAGCCAGGTGGTGCGCACGGTCACCTTGCGCAACTCTCCGATCCGGCGCGCGACGCGCAGCATCTTCAGCTCGCTTTCGACATCCAGCCCATAGCCCGACTTGATCTCGATCGTGGTGACGCCTTCGGCCAGCAGCGTGTCGACGCGCGGCAGGGCCGAGGCCAGCAGCGCCTGTTCGTCCGCTTCCCGCGTCGCGCGGACGCTGGACAGTATGCCACCGCCAGCCCGCGCGATCTGTTCATAGCTAGCGCCTTCCAGCCGCATCTCGAATTCGCGCGCCCGGTCGCCGCCAAAGACGATGTGGGTATGGCAATCGACCAGCCCCGGCGTGACCAGCCGCCCGCCAAGATCATGGCGGGGAAGCGTGGTATATTCCGCGGGCAGCGCCGCTTCCTGCCCGACCCAGATGATTCGTCCGCCCCCAAGGACTGCGGCGCCCTGTTCGATCAGGCCGTAACCGCCTGATTCAGCGTCCATGGTGGCAAATCTTCCGTGGGTGAGAAGCAGCATGCCGAAGCTCCCGCATTGATTTCTTGCTTTGCTTATGTCTAAACTTAATTATACTCTATGTCTAAACTTATTTTGGCGAAAAGAAGGGCAACGACATGGCGCGGATCTGGGCTGAGCGGGCCTTGCTGCCCGAGGGCTGGGCAGAAAACGTATCGGTGACGATCGAACAGGGCCGCATTGCCGCGGTCGAACCCGGCACCGCCCCCACCGGACATCGAGTCGGCCTGCTGCTTCCGGCACTTGCGAACCTGCACAGCCACGCCTTTCAGCGCGCCATGGGGGGCCTCAGCGAGGCGAAGGGGCCGGAACCGCGCGACACTTTCTGGACATGGCGGCAGATCATGTACCGCTTCCTTGACCATCTGACGCCCGATGATGTCGAGGCGATCGCGGCCCTCGTCCAGATGGAGATGCTGGAGGCGGGCTATGCCACCAATGTCGAGTTCCATTACCTGCACCACCGGCCGGGCGGCGGGCATTACGACAACATCGCCGAGATGTCCGAACGCGTCGCCGCCGCCGCAAGCCGCACCGGGATCGGCCTGACCTTGCTGCCGGTGCATTACCAGTTCGGCGGCGTCGACCGCCGCGCCTTGACGCCCGGCCAGAATCGCTTCGGCACCAATCCGGACGAGTTCCAGCGGCTGCTGGAGGGGGCCGAACGCGCGCTGGCCACGCTGCCCCCTGATGCCGGGATCGGGGTTGCCCCGCATTCGCTGCGTGCCGTCTCGCCCGAAGGCTTGCGCCTGTGCGAAAGCCTGCGCCCGGATCGCCCGCTGCACATGCACCTGGCCGAGCAGGTCCCCGAGATCGAGGAGATCAGCGCCGCCTATGGCCGCCGCCCGGTCGAATGGCTGCTTGAGAACCATCGGCCCGACCGGCGCTGGACGTTGATCCACCTGACGCACATGACCGAGGACGAGACCCGCCGCCTTGCCGCGACTGGCGCTGTCGCGGGCCTGTGCCCGATCACCGAATCATCCCTTGGCGACGGCATCTTCAATGGCACCATCTGGGCCGAGGCAGGCGGGCGGCTGGGTTTCGGCTCGGACAGCAATATCCGCATCTCGCTGGTCGAAGAGCTGCGCACCCTTGAATACAGCCAGCGCCTGCGCGACCGCGGCCGGGCGATCCTGGCCAGGCCGGACCGCTCGACAGGGCGCGTCATCTATCAGGCCGGACTTGACGGCGGGGCGACGGCGGCGGGCCGGGAAACGGGCGCGATCCGCGCGGGGCTTTGGGCCGATCTTTGCGCCGTGGACCTGAAGAATCCGGTAATGTTCGGCCGCGACGGAGACCAGATGCTGGACAGCCTGATCTTTGCCGGGCACGACGGGCTTGTCAGCGACGTCTGGTCCGCAGGCCGCCACATGGTCCAAGGTGGCCGCCACCTTGAGCGTGACGCGATCATGGCCGAATATCTGGCAGCCATTTCCCGCGTGCAGGAGCGCATGTGAACGACCGCCCCGCCCCCTCGTCCTCGAAAGCACAGGCCATCGTGGCCGAGGTCCGGCGGCGCATCGTCGATCGCGAATGGCGCCAGGGCGACCGCATCCCGGACGAGGCGGCGCTGGCCATCGAGTTCGGCGTCGCCCGCGCCACTGTGAACAAAGCCCTGCAAATGCTGGCAGATGAGGGGCTTCTGGACCGCAAGCGCCGGGCGGGCACGCGTGTCACCGTGAACCCCGCGCGCAAGGCGACGCTGACCATCCCGATCGTGCGCGAGCAGATCGAGGGTGCGGGCATGATCTATCACCACCGCATCGTCTCGCAAAAGACAGCGCTGGCGCCGGACGAGGTGGCCCAGCGGATGGACCTGCCCCCCGGCCGGATGCTGATCCATCTGCAGACCGTTCATTACGGCGACGCCAAGCCCTTCCAGGTCGAGGATCGCTGGATCAACCCCGTCGCCGCCCCCGGCGTCGAACTGGTCGATTTCCAGCGAATCAACCCGAATGAATGGCTGGTGCGCAACTTTCCCTGGCTGCGGGCCGATATCGAGTTCCGGGCCGAGAATGCCGACGCGCGCGACGCCCGGCTGCTCGATACCCGGCAGGGAACGGCGCTTCTGATCCTGCAACGGACCACCTGGAACGACCTTGGCGCGATCACCGCGGTGCGTCTTGCGTTCCGTCCCGGCTATTCCCTGACGGCCAGCCCCTAGTGCGGCTTCACTTTTTGCGGCCCTTTGGCTAATAGGCTTCCCAATCCCAAAAAGGAAAAGCCATGGCCAGCGCCAATCTCAACATCATGATCAAGGCCGCGCGCAAGGCGGGCCGCAGTCTCGTCAAGGACTTCCGCGAGGTCGAAAACCTTCAGGTCAGCGTCAAGGGCGCGGGCGATTTCGTCACCCGTGCCGACCGCGAGGCCGAACGGATCATCAAGGAAGACCTGCGCGGCGCGCGTCCGAACTATGGCTGGATCGGCGAAGAGACCGGCGAAGAGGCGGGCGAGGATCCCACCCGCCGCTGGATCGTCGACCCGCTGGATGGCACCACCAACTTCCTGCACGGCCTGCCGCACTGGGCCGTCTCGATCGCGTTGGAGTATAAGGGCGAAATCGTCGCGGCCGTGGTCTATGACGCCGCCAAGGACGAGATGTTCACCGCCGAAAAGGGCGATGGCGCCTTCCTGAACGACCGCCGTATCCGCGTCTCGGGCCGCCGCCAGATGATCGAATCGATCTTTGCGACCGGCGTGCCTTTCGGTGGGCGTGGCACCCTGCCCGCGACCATCCGTGACCTTAGCCGGCTGATGCCGGTCACTGCTGGCGTGCGCCGCTGGGGCGCGGCATCGCTTGACCTTGCCTATGTCGCCACGGGTCGCTTCGACGGCTACTGGGAACGCGGCATCAAGTCCTGGGACATCGCCGCGGGCATCCTGCTGGTGAAAGAGGCGGGTGGCTTCGTCGAATCGATCCGCTCCGAGGACAACCCGGTCGAATCCGGCTCGATCATCGCAGGCAATGCACAGTTGTTCGAGCCCTTTGCGGAAATCATCCGCAGCCGCGACTGAGCCGGTTGACCTTTGCCCCAAGCGGGCGCATGGCTGCCATACCACAGGAAAGCCGCCATGACCAAGAACAGCCAGACGGGGCCTGCTTTGGCCCCGCCCGCCATGCCCAATGCTGCCACGGCTGAAGACCGCCAGGGCAAGGCGATCCTGATGATCTGCGCCTCCGCCCTGATCTTTGCGGCGCAGGACGGGATTTCGCGCTATCTGGGCACGGCCTATCCCCCGACATTCATCATCATGCTGCGCTACTGGTTCTTCGTGGCCTTCGTGCTGGTGCTTTGCGCCCGCGCGCCCGGCGGCATCCGGGCCGCGATGCGGACCCGGCGGCCGGTGACGCAGATCTTTCGCGGCGTCCTGCTGGCGCTCGAAGTCGTGGTCACGGTCGAGGCCTTCGTCCGCCTTGGCCTGATCAACACCCATGCGGTTTTCGCCTGCTACCCGCTGCTGATTTCGGCCCTGTCCGGCCCGATCCTTGGTGAGAAGGTCGGCTGGCGGCGCTGGGTCGCGGTCGGGGTCGGATTCGCGGGCATCCTCGTCGTGCTGAAACCCGGAAGCGGGGTCTTCACGGCCGAGGCCGCCCTGCCCTTCCTTGCCGCCGGTATGTTCGCGCTTTACGGCCTTCTGACGCGGCTCGTGGCGCGCGATGATGGTGCCATGGTCAGCTTTTTCTGGACCGCGGTGGGCGGCGCCGCAGCGATGACGGTGATCGGCATCGGGGATTGGCAGCCGATTGCGCGCGCCGACCTGCCCTGGCTACTGATCCTCTGCTTCTGTGGCGCGGTCGGGCACATGCTGCTGATTAAGGCCTATGAATTCGCCGAGGCTTCGGCCCTGCAGCCCTTTTCCTATACTCAGCTGGTCTGGGTCAGCATCTTCGGCGTCGTGATCTTCGGCGAAACGCTGGCTCCGAACGTCGCCATCGGCGCGGCCATCGTGGTCGGCGCGGGGCTGTTTACCTGGTGGCGGTCTCGGCTGCGGGAGAAGGCAGCGCGGGGCTGATCGCCGCGCCAGCGGGCAGGCTTGCGGCGGCGCTTGCCTCTTCGATGACAAGCGCGGGGCGGACCACCTCGGCCAGAACCCCGCCTGCCCCCATGAAGGCCAGCGCGCGCGCCGACATCGGCGGGCGACTGGAGAAGGCCAGCCGGATCGGCGGCTGCGGTGGCACGGGCATCATGCCGCCCCCGGTCAGGTCGAAGGTCGGCACGATCGGCGCGGGATGGCCCATGATCCGTGCGCGATAGATCGGCAGCGCCTCGGCCACGCGCATGACATAGTTGCGGGTTTCATCCAGCGGGATCATCTCGACCCAGTCGACGGGATCGGCCGATCTGCGCAGGTCGCCGAAATCATCAAGCCAGCGCGCCGGGCGCCCCGGCCCGGCATTATAGCCCGAGCTGACCAGCGCGATCGAGATCCCGAAGCGTTCCCGCAACCCCGCCAGATAGGCCGAGCCGAGGCGCGCATTATAGGCCCCGTCCTGTGTCAGGCGGCCCTGCTCGAATGGCTCGCCGACCTTGCGTGCCATCGCGCGGGCCGTTTCGGGCATGACCTGCATCAGCCCCAGCGCACCGGCATGGGACGAAACCGTGTGGTTGAATTCGCTTTCACGCCGGGCAATCGCCATCACCAGTTCCGGCGGCAGGCCGAATGTGGTCTTTTCCAGACCCGTCAGCGGAAAATAGGCAGCGGGATAGATGACGCCCTTGGCCGCCGCCGCCTTCGCCAGTCGCAGGGCATACCAGGGACGACGCACCTCAAGCATCAGCCGGGCCATGCGCCCGATATCCTCGGGGTCGGCGGTCTCGGCCAGATGCAGGAAGAAGCGCCCCGCCTGATCGGTATCCCCTGCCGCCAGCAGCCAGACGCCCGCCTGCCAGACCGGGTCAAAGCGCAGCTTGCTGCCCCGCCAGTCGGGCAGGCTGTCTGCGGCCAGTCCCGGCTGCGCCAGCGCGGGCTGCATCGGCTGGCCCAGCTTTTCGGCGGCAAGCTGCCCGTAATAGGCGGTCTGCCAGGTCGCGGCATGGCCATAGGCTGCCCGCGCCTCGTCCGTTCGCCCAGCAGCCTCTTGGCTGCGGCCCTGCCAATAGAATGCGCGGGCCAGTGAAATCGGGCTGGTCACGCCCGCTTCAAGTCGTTTGAAATGCCCCAGCGCGCGGTCGAATGCGCCCTGTTTCAGCGCCGCATATCCCGCGATCCATTCCAGATCGATGAAGGACTCGTCGCCCTCGGGCAGGAAATGCGGTGCGGCCAGCTTTTCGGCCAACGCCCAGTCGGAACGGCGCAGCGCGGCGCGGGCGTAATCGGCGCGCGCATCAGCCCATGCGGCAGGGTCACGCAGCGCCTCGGCGCTGGTCGAACGCTCGATCATCAGGTCGCGGGCAAGGTCGGGCATCTTCGCGCGCGCGCGCCAGCGGAACCGATCCAATGCCAGTCCGGCATCATCCCGCTGCGGTTCGGGCAGGGCCAGGATCAGCGCATCGACACCAGCCTGTCCGGCCTGCAGCGCGATCCGCGCGCGGCCGACCTCTTGCGCGGGGACTGAAGCCAGGGGCAGCAGCTTCTGCGCCGCGGCCCATTCACCCTGATCCAGCAGGCTGGCCAGCCGGGCATCGTGCAGACCCCTCAGTTCCGCGCCATAGATGGCCACGAAATTCTCGCTATCGGCATCGCTCAACGGCTGGCTGCCCCAGAACCGCGCAAGTTCCGCCGTCGCGGCCGTCTGGTCCGTCGCCTTCAGCGCGGTGATCAGCGCCTTGGCGCCGGCCAGGGTATCGGGCTGGCGGTCGCCGAACCACTCCACGATCTCGGCCGGGGGCAGGTCTGGACGCAGCAGCGCATCGCCCCGTCGATACAGCAGCGCCATTCCGGGCCAGTCGCGATGGGCACGGGCAAAGGCCAGGTATTCGGGCCAGCTTCCCTGCCCCGCCCGCAGCCTTTGCCACTGGATCAGCGCCGTCCCCATGGGACCCGATCGCGCCGCTTCGGTCGCGGCGGTCGTCCAGTCCCGCGCGCCCGACGCCGCCAGGGCCCGCGCGATGGCCTTGGCATCCTCGGCGACAGCCGGGATCGGACCGGCAGCCAGCAGGACTGCCAGCGACCAGACCAGAATCCTGTCGCGCAAAGGATACATCATGGCCCCCTTTGTGCGGGGAAGCGAAGGGCCGCGCAACTCACATCCTTGGCAAGCGGCCCTGCCGGCTGTAAGTCCGACGGATATGCAAACTCAGGATACCGTCATGTTCAAAGGCTCTCTGCCCGCGCTGGTCACGCCATTCACCCCCCAAGGGGAGGTGGATCTCCCTGCGCTGAAGAAGCTGGTCGAGTGGCATATCTCGGAAGGAAGCGACGGCCTGGTGCCCGTCGGCACCACCGGCGAAAGCCCGACCCTGAGCCATGACGAACACCGCCAGGTCGTGGAAGAGGTCGTCCGCGTCTCGGCCGGGCGCATCCCGGTCATCGCGGGCGCTGGCTCGAACTCGACGCGCGAGGCGATCGGGCTGGTCCAGCACGCGCAGGCCGCGGGCGCCGATGCCGCGCTGGTCGTGACCCCCTACTACAACAAGCCGACCCAGATCGGGTTGGTCGCGCATTTCACCGCTCTGCACGACGCGAGCGAGCTGCCGATCATCATCTACAACATCCCCGGCCGCTCGGTCATCGACATGACCCCGGAAACGATGGGCGAGCTGGCGAAGCTGCCGCGCATCATCGGCGTCAAGGACGCGACCGGCAAGCTTGAACGCGTGTCGATGCAGCGCGCGACCTGCGGCAAGGATTTCGTCCAGCTTTCGGGCAATGACGACACCGCGCTTGGCTTCAACGCGCATGGCGGGGTCGGCTGCATCTCGGTCACCGCGAACGTGGCACCGAAACTCTGCGCCGAGTTCCAGGCCGCGACCCGCGCGGGCGATTACACCAAGGCGCTGGAATACCAGGATCGCCTGATGCCGCTGCATATCGCGATCTTCCTGGAGCCGGGCGTCTCGGGCGCGAAATACGCGATGTCGAAGCTGGGCCTGTGCTCGGACCGCGTGCGCCTGCCGCTGGTCGGCCTGACGGACGAGACGAAGGCAGCGATCGACAGCGCACTGGCCCATGCCGGCCTGATCTGAGGATCGCCCAGAACGCAACCGCGAATGGCCGCCCAAGGGGCGGCCGTTTTCGTTCCGCCCTTACCGTGGCGCGGAATAGACCACCGACCAATAGGCGACGCGGCCATCGGGCGACAGCGCGTGACCGATTCCCATCTCTTTCAGCTGGGGGATGACCGTGTTCGCGCGGTGCTTTTCGGACCGCGCCCATTCGCTCAGCGTGCCGTTCAGGTCGAAGATCGAGGATGCGCCGGCAGCGATGTTCTCGGCCGTGATCCGGGGCTTGTAGCCCAGTTGCTTGACCCGCATTCCCGGCCCGGTCGAGGATGTGCCGCGATGATCCATCACCCCCCGGCTGGCCATGTCACAGGCCTGAAGCTCGGCCGCGCGCTGCAGGCGGGCATTCAGGCGCAGCGCCGGAAGCCCGGCGGCCGCGCGCACCGCGTTGCTGTGGGTCAGCGCCGCGCGCGCCTGATCGCGGTCAAGGCTTTGGCATTGTGCCGTCCCCGCGACCGAAACCGGAACCGCGCCATGCCCGTCGGTCCTGACGATGCCGCGCGGCATCGCCGATTTGGTCGAGACCGCCACGCTCCCCGGTGCCGAAAGCGCTGCCTGCGCGCAGGCCGCCAGCACCGCACAGGCGGCAAGAAGGGTCAGTTTCCCCATGATGCTATCCAGAAATTGCCAGGTCGCGCGAAACTGGCATGACGGCAGCGGTATGAAAATGGAACCGACGGTATTTTAAGGTTTTTCCAGGCACCGTGCCGGGGTCAGTGACCACGCCCGGCATCGTGATCCGGGTCGTCGAAGGTCGACCATGTCTGGCCCGGCGATGGCTCTGGGATCTCGTCCGGGCGCCAGTTCATGTGCATGTTCGCCTTGGCGATGACATTGCCGGTGACGGGGGCCGTCAGGAACAGGAACAGGGTGATCAGCAGCTCGTGCCAGGTCACGCCCTGCCCCTGCGTCGGGAACCACACCAGCGACGCGATCAGGACCGCCCCCACGCCCAGTGTCGCGGCCTTGGTCGGGGCATGCAGCCGGGTCATCGGATCAGGCAGCTTGACCAACCCGTAGGAACCGACCAGCCCGAAGAAGCCGCCGATCACCAGCAGTGCCGAGACAAGGATTTCCGCCAAAAGCTCCATGCTGCCCCCCTATTCGATGATATCGCCGCGCAGGATGAATTTCCCATAGGCGACGGTCGAGATGAAGCCGACCATCGCGAACAGCAGCGAGGCCTCGAAATACATGCCGGTGCCCTTGTCGATGCCGAACAGCGCCAGCAGTGCGATGGCGTTGATCGTCATCGTGTCCAGCGCCAGCACCCGGTCGGCGATCCCCGGAGCGCGCACCACGCGATACAGGCAGAACAGCATTGCCAGACCGAAGCAGCCATAGGCAAAGGCAAGGGCATAGCCGATCATGCGAAGATCTCCTTCAGCCGGGCCTCGTAGCGGGTCTTGATCTCGTCCACGACCGAATCCGGGTCGGGGGCATGCAGGCAATGGACCAGCAGCGCCTGCCCGTCCGCCGACAGATCGCATGTCAGCGTGCCGGGCGTCAGGGTGATCGTGGCAGCAAGCGCGGTGATCGCCTCGGGCTGGCGCAGTTCCAGCGGGATGACGATCCATGCGGGCTTCAGCGCGCGGCGCGGCAGGAACAGCACGATCTTCGCCACGGCGAAGTTGGCCTTGACGATGTCAAGGATCACGACAGCAAGATAGCCGGGAATCCGCCCCGGAGATTTCAGCCGGGCGCTGTCCGGCCAATATGGCGCGGTCAGCCAGGGAATCACGATTCCGATCATTGCGGCAAAGACCAGCGAGCCGACCGCCCAGCGGTTGACCAGCAGCATCCAGACCACGGCCAGCGTCACCGACAGATAGGGATGGGGCAAAAGTCGGCGCATCATTTCGTGCCCTCCTGCCCTTCCAGCACCGCATGCAGGTAAAGCGCGGGGTTGTGCAGCTGATCGGCCGTCGCGCGCGCGAATTGCGTCACCGGCCCGGCAAAGACCGTCAGCGCGACGATTCCCGCCAGCAACGCGCCCACCGCCACCGCCGCCAGCGCCGGAGAGGCCGCATCTCCCAGATCCTGGATATGCTCGTCCGGCTCCAGCTTGGTCGGGATGCGCCTGCCTCGGCTGGGAAGGGGGGCGGGCTCATGCGGGACCGGACGCTCCTGCAGGCCATAGGGCTTCCAGAAGACCAGCGACCCGGCGCGGACCATGCCGTAGATCGCGATCAGGGATGAGACCAGCACCGTCGCCCAGATCCAGACCACCTGCGGCGCGGTGCGCGTCGCGTCCAGGACCAGAAGCTTGCCGATGAAGCCGGAAAAGGGCGGCATTCCCACCACCGCGATGGCCGTGACAAAGAACATCGCACCGATCAGGGCATTGCCCGGCATCACCGTGTCCAGACGCAGCCACAGGTCGCCGCGCCGGGCGCCGATCATGTCCACGATCAGGAACAGCGCCGCCCCGGCAAGGGTCGAATGGATGATGTAATAGATCGCCGCCGTGGTCCCCTGCGGCGTGAATTGCGACACCGCAATCATCAGCGTCCCGACGGACCCGATCGCGGCATAGGCCGCCAGCCGGCCCAGGTTGCGCGTGCCCATGATGCCGATCTGGCCGATCGCCAGCGTGAACAGCGCGGCGGGCAGCAGCAGGTCCATGACCACGGATTCGATGACGGTGTCCTGCGGAAAGACCAGCGTATAGAAGCGCAGGATCGCATAGACCCCGACCTTGGTCATGACCGCGAACAGCGCCGCAACCGGCCCCGGCGCGTTGGCATAGGTCGAAGGCAGCCAGAAATGCAGGGGCACCAGCGACGCCTTGATCGCGAAGACCAGCATCAGCAACACCGCCCCGGTCCTCAGCAGCGCCGTATCCTCGACCGGCATCACCGCCACGCGCGCCGCCATGTCGGCCATGTTCAGCGTCCCGGTGACGGCGTAAAGCACCCCCAGCGCGACCAGGAACAGCGTCGAGCCCGCCAGGTTATAGGCAATGTATTGCACGCCCGCGCGCAGGCGCATCGGTCCACCACCGTGGATCATCAGCCCATAGCTGGCAATCAGCAGCACCTCAAAGAAGACGAACAGGTTGAAGGCGTCACCGGTCAGGAAGGCGCCGCAGACGCCCATCAGCTGGAACTGCCACAACGCATGGAAATGCCAGCCCTTGCGGTCCCAGCCCGAACCAAAGGCGTAAAGCTGCACCGCCAGCGCCAGCGTCGCCGTCAGCGCGACCATCAGCGCCGACAACCGGTCCAGCATCAGCACGATCCCGAAGGGCGCGGCCCAGTCGCCCAGACGATAGACCTGGACCTGGCCCGATGCGGCAAGCACGTTCAGATAGATCGCGACCGCCAGCAGCGCCGCGGTCCCCGCGATGGAAAAGACGCGCTGCAACAGCAGGTCCGCCCGCATCCACAGGATGATAAGCGCGCCGATGACCGCCGGCAGGATGACGGGAGCAATCAGGACATGGCTCATGCGCGAAAGTCTTCCCGGCTGCGGGCCAGATCCGGTTCCCGGTCGGCGCGGGGCATGTCGACGCGGTCATCGCCCCCTTCCAGAAAGGCGCCAAGCGCCATCATCACCGTCACTGCCGTCATCCCGAACGAGATGACGATGGCGGTCAGCACCAGTGCCTGCGGCAGGGGGTCGGTATAGGCGGTCGCCCCCTCTTGCAGGATCGGGGGCCGATCAACGACCAGTCGCCCGGTCGAGAACAGGAACAGGTTGATCGCATAGCTGAGCATGGTGGTGCCCAGCACCACCGCAAAGCTGCGGCGGCGCAGGATCAGATAGATGCCCGCCGCGGTCAGCATCCCTATTGCGCTGGACAGCAAAAGCTCCATCAGCGGCCTCCCTTGGATCGGCTGGGGTTGATGTCCATCGGCTCGGCATTGACGGTCTCTCCCGCCTGCCGGGCGATGCGCGACAGCGAATTCAGCGCCAGCATCACCGCGCCGACAACGCACAGGAATACGCCAAGATCGAAGCCCATCGCCGAGGCCAGCTCGAACTTCTCGATCCCCGGCAGCTTCACATAGCCATAGACCGAGGTCAGGAATGGCTCGCCCGCGAACCAGGCGCCGATGCCGGTCGCCCCTGCCGCGATCACGCCCGCCCCAATCAGCGCGTGATAGGGAACGTGGTTGCGTTCCTGCGCCCAGGCAAAGCCCGAGGCCATGTATTGCGATACAAGCGCGATGGCCACCACCAGCCCGGCGATGAAGCCCCCGCCTGGCGCGTTGTGGCCACGCAGGAAGATATACAGGCCGACGACCAGCGACATTGGCAGGATCAGCCGGGTGATGACCACCAGAAGCAGCGGGTGTCGCGCCCCCGCCCGGCGGCTGTCATGGGTCCAGTTGCGCAGCCGCCGGCCGCTGGCGCCCAGAAGCAGCGTTTCGGTCAGGGCAAAGATGGTCAGCGCGGCAATGCCAAGAACGGTGATCTCGCCAAAGGTGTCATAACCGCGGAAGTCGACCAGGATGACGTTGACGACGTTGTCCCCTCCGCCCAGCTTGTGGCTGTTCTCGATCATGTAATTCGCGATCGAAGGCAGTGCGAAATCGCTGCGCATGACGGCATAGGCAAGCCCGCCGAAGCCCAACCCGGTCAGCGCCGCGATGAAGGCGTCGAAGCCGCGCTTGCCGTCGCGGCTTTCGCGCAGCGTGCGCTTGGGCAGGAAGTTCAGCGCCAGCAGCAGCAGAATGATCGTCACCACCTCGACCGAGATCTGGGTCAGGGCAAGGTCGGGCGCGGATAGATAGACGAAGCAACCCGAGACGATCAGCCCGATGATCCCGACCAGGACCAGCGCCAGCACCCGCTGCCGGTGAAAGGCGACCATGCACACCGTGGCGACCATCAGCAGCACCCAGCCGACCAGCGGGACCACCGAGATCGGCAGCATCGGACGGGAGGCACCACCGTAACCCCCGGTCGAAAACGCCCAGCCGCCGCACAGCAGCACCGTCAGCGAAAAGGCCGCGAAGGCCCGCGCCATCGAGCCGTTGGTGAATCGGTCCGTCAGCCGGTGCGACAGGCGCAGCGACCAGTCGGTCAGGGCGTCGAACATGACCTTGGCATCGGGTCGCCAGAATCGTGCGCGCAGCGCCTCAAGCCCGGCATAGCGCGCCAGCACCAGCGCGCCGCCAACGATGGCGATGACGGACAGCAGCAAGGCCAGCGTGATCCCGTGCCACAACGCCAGATGCGGATGTTGTGTGCCCTGCGTGACCGCCGCGGCCGAGGCATCGACCAGCCAGCCGACCATGGTGTTCGGGAACAGCCCGACCAGGACCACCAGCACCGCAAGGATGGCGGGCCCCGCGATCAGCCCAAGACCGGGATCATGCGGCTTGTGGGGGTAATCGTGACGCTCGGGGCCCAGGAAGACGTGCCAGATCAGGCGCAGCGAATAGGCGACCGAGAAGATCGCGCCAAGCGTCACCATGACAAAGACCAGGCTGCCATTGCCCGCCCAGTCGGTGCGGGTTGCGCCCTCAAGCATCATCTCTTTCGACAGGAAGCCGTTCAGGGGCGGAATGCCCGCCATCGACAGTGCCGCGATGGTCCCGATCAGGAACGTGACCGGCATCAACCGCCTGAGGCCGCCAAGCCGGGCAATCGAGCGTGTCCCGGCCTCGTGGTCGATGATCCCGGCGGTCATGAACAGCGCGGCCTTGAAGGTCGCGTGGTTGATGATGTGAAACACCGCCGCCACCGCCGCGCTCTCGGTCCCGAAGCCCAGAAGCATGGTGATCAGGCCCAGATGCGACACGGTCGAGAAGGCGAGAAGCGATTTCAGATCGTCCCGGAACAGCGCGATCCACGCGCCGATGATCATGGTGACAAGGCCGGTGGTCGCGACGATGTAGAACCATTCCGGCGTGCCCGAAAGCACCGGCCAAAGCCGCGCCAGCAGGAACAGCCCTGCCTTCACCATCGTCGCCGAATGCAGATAGGCCGAAACAGGGGTCGGCGCGGCCATCGCGTGCGGCAGCCAGAAATGGAACGGGAACTGCGCCGATTTGGTAAAGGCGCCCAGCAGGATCAGCAGCAAGGCGGGCAGATAAAGCGGGCTGGCCTGAATCGCCTCGCGCGCGTTCAGAATGTCCGAGATGTCATAGCTGCCCGCGATATTCCCCAGGATCAGCATCCCCGCGATCATGGCCAGCCCGCCGAGGCCAGTCACGGTCAGCGCCATGCGCGCGCCCTGCCGCCCTTCGGGAAGGTGCTTCCAATAGCCGATCAGAAGGAAGGACGAGAGCGAGGTCAGCTCCCAGAAAACCAGCAGCAGCAGGATGTTGTCGGACAGCACGATGCCCATCATCGCGCCCTGGAACAGCATCAGATAGGTATAAAAGACCCCGACCGGATCTCGCCGCGACAGGTAGAAGCGCGCATAGGCGATGATGAGCAGGCCGATCCCCAGGATCAGGATCCCGAACAGCAGGCCCAGTCCATCGATGCGGAAATTCGCATTCAGCCCAAGTTGCGGCAACCATTCGAACCGGGCGGTCACGACCTCTCCGGCCAGAATCGCCGGGATGTGCAGGCACAGTCCCAGCAGTGCCGCGGCGGTCGCCGTGGCGCAAGAGATCGCGGCGACGTCCCGTCCGGAACGGATCAACAGGCCCGGCAGCAATGCGCCGATGAAAGGCAGGGCGGCGATGAGTGCGGGCGACATGGATCCTCTTTCCGGCTGCGCCCTTATGTCCTTGAGACGGTCCCGCAATGTCAACCCGAAGTCGAACTTGCGGCTAGGCGATGTTCGCCTTTCGTGCTAACCATCGGGGAAAAATCGGGACAGGCATGAAGATTATCGGCATTGATCCGGGCTTGCGGAACATGGGCTGGGGCGTGATCGACGTCGATGGCCCGCGCCTGCGGCATCTGGCGAACGGCATCATCCATAGCGATGCGGGCGATCTGGGGCCGCGACTGGCCGTGCTGTATCGCGGCCTTTGCGAAGTGCTGACCCAGCACGCGCCCGACGCCGCCGCGGTCGAACAGACCTTCGTCAACAAGGACGCCGTGGGCACGCTGAAGCTGGGTCAGGCGCGCGGCATCGCGCTGCTGGCCCCGGCGGCCGCGGGGATCGAGATCGGCGAATACGCCCCGAATGCCGTCAAGAAAAGCGTCGTTGGGGTCGGCCACGCCGCCAAGGAACAGATCCAGCATATGGTGCGCTTCATGCTGCCCGGCGTCGAATTTGCCGGACCGGACGCCGCCGACGCGCTGGCCGTGGCAATTTGTCACGCCCATCACTTGCAGGGCCGCGCGCTCCGCATCAAGATCAAGGCATGAGGAACAGCATATGATCGGACGCATCGCCGGGATCATCCTGCACCGGGCGCAGGACCATGTCCTGATCGACGTGCGCGGCGTTGGCTATATCGTCCATGTGAGCGAACGGACGGCAGCCAGCCTGCCCCCCGCCGGACAGGCGACCGCGCTTTATACCGAACTTCTGGTGCGCGAGGATCTGCTTCAGCTTTTCGGCTTTCCGACGCTGCTGGAAAAGGAATGGCACCGTCTGCTGACCTCGGTCCAGGGGGTGGGCGCCAAGGTCTCGCTTGCGATCCTTGGCACGCTCTCGGCCGAGGGTCTGTCGCGCGCGCTGGCGCTTGGCGACTGGTCGGCCTTGCGCAAGGCGCCGGGTGTCGGGCCGAAGCTTGCCCAGCGGATCACGATGGAGCTGAAGGACAAGGCCCCCGCGATCATGGCGCTTGGCGGCAGCCTGACCGTCGATCCGGGTCCCCTGCCCGATTCCGAAGTGGTCGAGTCCCCCGCCGCGACACGAACCGCCCCCGCCCCGCGCATCGACGGCAATGCGCAGGCAACGGCGGATGCGCTGTCTGCGCTGTCCAATCTGGGCTATGCTCCGTCCGAGGCGGCGGGCGCGGTGGCCGAGGCCCAGGGCCGGGAACCGGGCGCCACCACAGCGGCGTTGATCCGCGCCTCGCTGAGGCTTCTGGCTCCGAAGGAATGAGGTCGGGCATGATGGGGAACCTGCGCACATTCATCCTGATGGCCGCGATGACCGCACTGGTCATGGGCATGGGCTATCTGCTGGGCGGGACGGGCGGTGCGGTGATCGCGCTGGTCATCGCTGGCGCGGGCAACATGTGGGCCTGGTGGAACAGCGACAAGGCGGTGCTGCGCCAGCAGGGCGCGATGCTGGTCACGCGCCAGCAGGCCCCGGAACTGATCGACATGGTGGCCGGACTGGCGCAACGGGCGAACCTGCCCATGCCCAAGGTCTATGTCCTGCAGACCGACCAGCCCAACGCATTCGCCACCGGCCGCAATCCCCAGAACGCTGCCGTCGCCGTGACGCAGGGCATCAT
Source organism: Paracoccus broussonetiae (assembly GCF_031854425.1). Taxonomy (NCBI): domain Bacteria; kingdom Pseudomonadati; phylum Pseudomonadota; class Alphaproteobacteria; order Rhodobacterales; family Paracoccaceae; genus Paracoccus; species Paracoccus broussonetiae. The sequence goes on from NZ_JAVRQI010000001.1 coordinate 304,168, forward strand.
GCGCGTCCTTGACCGCGACGAACTGGCCGGCGTGATCGCCCACGAGCTTGCCCATATCAAGCATCGCGACACGCTGACGATGACCGTGACCGCCACGATGGCCGGGGCCATCGCGATGCTGGGCAACATGCTGATGTTCTCGGGCCTGTTCGGCGGACGCAACGACAACCGCGGTGGCGGGCTGGCGGCGATCCTTGCCATGGTCTTCGCCCCGATCGCTGCGGGCCTGGTGCAGATGGCGATCTCGCGCACCCGCGAATACGAGGCTGATCGGACCGGGGCGCAGATCTGCGGCCAGCCCCTGGCGCTGGCCGGTGCGCTGGCAAAGATCTCGCGCGCGGCAGGTCAGGTCGTGAACATCCCGGCCGAGCGAAACCCCGCCTCGGCCAGCATGTTCATCGTGAACCCGCTTCACGCGCTGCGGATGGACCGCCTGTTCGCCACCCACCCCGCAACCGAGGATCGGATCGCCCGCCTGCGCGAGATGGCGGGCCGCGGCGGACAGGGTGGCAGCGCCCCCTGGGCTGACGCCCAGCCGGTCCGGTCGCGGATCCCGCCCAGCGGTGGCCCCGATTCCGGGCCCTGGGGCAAGGGATGATGCAGCCCGATCCAATGCTGCGCCCCGAACCGATGGAAACGGATGGCGAGGATCGCGCGCTGCGTCCGCAGATGCTGTCCGATTTCGTCGGGCAGGCCGAGGCGCGCGCGAACCTGCGCGTCTTCATCGAAAGCGCCCGGATGCGCGGAAAGGCGATGGACCACACGCTGTTCCATGGGCCTCCGGGGCTGGGCAAGACCACGCTGGCGCAGATCATGGCGCGCGAATTGGGCGTGAATTTCAAGATGACCTCGGGGCCGGTCCTGGCCCGCGCGGGCGATCTTGCCGCGATCCTGACCAACCTCGAGGCGCGGGACGTCCTGTTCATCGACGAAATCCACCGGATGAACCCGGCGGTCGAGGAAGTCCTGTATCCCGCGATGGAGGATTTCGAGCTGGACCTCGTGATCGGCGAGGGTCCCGCCGCCCGCACCGTCCGGATCGAGCTTCAGCCCTTTACCCTGGTCGGGGCGACAACGCGGCTTGGCCTTCTGACGACGCCGCTGCGCGACCGCTTCGGCATTCCGACGCGGCTGCAATTCTATACCATCGATGAGCTTGACCTGATCGTCACCCGCGGCGCGCGGCTGATGGGCATCCCTTCAGAACCGGCCGGCACGCGCGAAATTGCAAAACGCGCGCGCGGCACGCCGCGGATCGCGGGCCGCCTGCTGCGCCGGGTGATCGACTTTGCCCTGGTCGAGGGTGACGGCCGCCTGACACGAGAGATTGCGGACAGCGCCCTGACCCGGCTGGGCGTCGATCATATCGGGCTGGACAGCGCCGACCGCCGTTACCTGACGCTGATGGCCGAACATTACGGGGGCGGCCCGGTCGGTGTTGAAACCTTGTCCGCCGCCCTGTCCGAAAGCCGCGACGCCATCGAAGAGGTCATCGAGCCCTTCCTGATGCAGCAGGGGCTGGTCAGCCGCACCCCGCGTGGAAGGATGCTGGCGCGGCTGGGCTGGCGGCATCTGGGGCTGGACGCACCACGGATGCAGGACAGCCTGTTTGATGACTGAGGTCGAAACCCGCATCCGCGACAGCTTCGACCGCCAAAGCATGATGCTCACTCTGGGCGCGACCTTGGCCGAGATTGCGCCGGGCCGGGTCGTCATCCATGCGCCGATCCTGCCCGGATCGCTTCAGCAGCACGGGGCCGGCCATGCGGGGCTGGCCTTCAGCATCGGAGATTCCGCCGCGGGCTATTCCGCGCTCAGCCTGATGCCCGAGGGTGCCGAGGTGATGACGGTCGAAATGAAGATCAACCTGATGTCCCCGGCCATTGGGGACCGGCTTGAGGCCGAGGGGCGGGTCATCCGCCCCGGCCGCCGCATCATGGTCGTGGCCGCCGATGTCTGGGCCGTCAGCAACGGCACCCGAAAGCATGTCGCGATGCTGCAGGGGACGATGATCCCGGTCTAGCCTTCGGCACCGGGCGGAGCGGACAGGACACGATCCTCCTGCGCGATGAAATGCTCCATCATCAGGCGCCACAGCGCGTCGGCAAGGCCGGGATCCAGCCCCTCCTGCGTGGCAAGGCGACGGGCATTTGCCGCAACCTCCTCGACCCGGCTGTCGATCCGGGCGGGCAGGTGTTCACGGGTCTTGATGCGCGCGGCCTGATCGATCAGGCGCGACCGCTCGGCCAGCAGCGCGATCAGCCGCGCGTCCAGCGCGTCGATCCGGCGGCGCAGCGCGGGCATCTGGGAATCGGGCGAAAGCTTCGGTTCGGTCGGGTTCATGCCGTGCTTTTACGCCGGAACGCCCCGCCGCCGCAAACGTGCATGATGCCTGACTGTGGCCCCGCTGCCATGCGGAACGGCGCATTTCCGCCGGGCCGGGGAACGCTCGCCACGCGTCAGGGTTGATCTGGACCGGGGGAAACAGGCCCCCGTCCAAGAAGGAGGAGACCGATGAAGGCAGCAAGTATTGCGATCAATATCGGTTTCGGCCTCAGCATCGCACTGGGCGCAGTGGCGCTTCTGGTGCTTTGATCGCGGTCGGACTCTGACCGGACACATGCAAAACCCCCGGCCAACAGGTCGGGGGTTTTTCGTTTCAGGTGATCGCAGATCTCAGCCCTGCGGCTGGGGTGCCGGGGTGGCGTCGGCCGGTCCCGCCGTTACGCCCGCGCGCGGGATCGAGGTGACCGACGGGATCGAAGAGCCGGGCGTATCGTCGTCCCCGCCCAAAGTCTCGCCCCGGATGATCTTTCCGATATCCTCGCCAGTCAGGGTCTCGTATTCCAGCAGCCCCTTGGCCATGCGCTCGAATTCCTCGGTCTTCTCGGTCAGGATCCGATAGGCGTCCTGATAGCCCTGTTCGATCAGGTCATGGACTTCCTGCTCGATCAGTTCCTTGGTCGCTGCAGAAACCGAGAAGCCGCCGGTATTGCCCGAATAGCCCTCATGCGCCTCGGCATAGTCGATATTGCCGACCTTGTCCGACATGCCCCAGCGCATCACCATGGCGCGCGCAAGCTGGCTCGCCTGCTGGATGTCGCCCGCCGGGCCGTTCGAGACGCCCTCTTCCCCGTACTTGATGATCTCGGCCGCCTTGCCCGCCATGGTCATGGCCAGCTTCTGCTTGGCCTCGTCCTTGTGGTAGTTCAGCCGGTCCATCTCGGGCAGCGAGACCACCATCCCCAACGCGCCACCGCGCGGAATGATCGTCGCCTTGTAGACAGGGTCGCATTTCGGCAGGCTCAGCCCGACGATGGCGTGGCCGGCCTCGTGATAGGCGGTCTTTTCCTTCTGCTCGGGCGTCAGGACCATGCTGCGGCGTTCGACGCCCAGCATTACCTTGTCCTTGGCATTCTCGAAATCCTCCATCGCGACGAAGCGACGGCCCAGGCGCGCGGCCATCAGCGCGGCTTCGTTCACGAGGTTCATCAGGTCCGCGCCCGAGAAGCCGGGCGTGCCGCGTGCGATGATGCGCAGGTCGACATCGGGGCCGACCGGCACCTTGCGGCTGTGAACGGCCAGGATCTTCTCGCGCCCCTTGATGTCCGGGTTCGGGACATAGATCTGGCGGTCGAAGCGGCCGGGGCGCAGCAGCGCGGGGTCCAGCACGTCCTTGCGGTTGGTCGCGGCGATGATGATGACGCCTTCGTTCGCGTCAAATCCGTCCATCTCGACCAGAAGCTGGTTCAGGGTCTGCTCACGCTCGTCATTGCCCCCGCCGATGCCCACGCCACGGGCACGGCCCACGGCGTCGATCTCGTCGATGAAGACGATGCAGGGGGCCGATTTCTTGGCCTGCTCGAACATGTCGCGGACACGGCTGGCGCCGACGCCGACGAACATTTCGACGAAGTCCGAGCCCGAGATGGTGAAGAAGGGCACGCCCGCCTCACCCGCAATGGCGCGGGCGAGCAGCGTCTTGCCGGTGCCGGGCGGACCGACCAGCAGCGCGCCTTTCGGGATCTTGCCGCCCAGGCGGCTGAATTTCTGCGGGTTGCGCAGGAATTCGACGATCTCTTCCAGCTCTTCCTTGGCCTCGTCGATGCCTGCGACATCGTCAAAGGTCACGCGGCCATGCTTCTCGGTCAGCAGCTTGGCCCGCGATTTGCCGAAGCCCATCGCGCCGCCTTTGCCGCCGCCCTGCATGCGGTTCATGAAGAAGATCCAGACGCCGATCAGCAGCAGGAACGGCAGCCAGACGCCCAGAAGCGACATGAAGCCGGATTGTTGCTGGCGTTCGACGCGGACTTCGACGCCCTTGTCGATCAGGCGGTCGGCGATTTCCTCGCCTTGCGGGCGGACGGTCGAGTATTGTTTGCCGTCCTTGGCGGTGATGCCGATGGTTTCACCGTCAATCGTGACGGCGTTCACCTCGTCCTTGTCGACCCGCTGGATGAAGTCGGAATAGCTGATCTGGCGGCTGTTCATCTGCGACGAGCCGTCGCTGAACAGGTTGAACAGCGCCAGAATCATCAGGAACAGCACCACCCAGAAGGCGATATTGCGCGCGTTGCCCAAAGGCATATCCTCCACGGGTAGACAGGCTTTGGCCTGAAAATAGGGATTCCGGCGTCAGGTTCAATGAGTATACAGCAAAGCCATGAACTCTGGGACGCCGGCAAGCGGTCTTGCGGTCATTTCCGCCCGCGATTCCAGCAGCGGTGCGGCGATCAGTTGGGCCCCTTTCCAAATGCCGGGGCTGGCTGCGGCCTCGTCGCGGGCAAGGCCTGACAGCCGCCATTTCAGCCCCGGCAAGGGATCGTATCCCAGCGCACGGACCTGCTGGTCGGCGCAGAGGCCGGACAGAAGCCAGCGCCCGTCCCAGCGGCATTCCCCCTGCGCATCCGGCACGCCCGGCGCCCCACGGGCCGCTGCCACAGGCTCACGCATGATCCGCAGCCAGTCGCCTGCCGGCTCGGCGATCGCGCCCTCCAGCGTGGCCCTCGCCCCCGTCAGGATGGCGGTCAGGGCGCGCAGAACGGCCTCGCGCCGCGGCGGGTAGTCGGCGCCGCCGACAAGACGCAGCCCCGCGACAATTAGTCGCCGCCTGACTTCTTGCGGCGCACGGCGAAAGGGCGTCCAGGGCAGATAAAGGCTGCCATTGCGAATCTCGGCACCGGATGCCGCAGCCGCAGCCACGTCTTGCAGGGCATCCCGCGCGCTTGCCAGATTCGCCGCCGATTGGGCAATCCGCGCGGCGGGCAGGCCAAGGGCCTCAACCGCCTTGCGAATGCGGACACGGTCATAATCGGCATTCTCGTTCGACGGATCATCAACCCAGCCGATGCCCCGGGCGGTCAGCCAGTCGCGCAACTCGGCGCGCGAGACGGCCAGCATCGGCCGCAACCAGACCGTGCCGTTTGCGCGGCGGCTTGCGGACATGCCAGCCAGCCCGTCGACGCCCGCGCCCCGAGCCAGCCGCATCAGCACGGTTTCCGCCTGATCGTCCAGCGTATGCCCCAACAGGACCGCGTCCAGCCGGTTCTGCGCCGCCCAGTCGGAAAGCAGCCGCAGGCGGGCATCCCGCGCCGCGGCCATCAGGTTGCCGGAAGCGGGCCCCCGCTGCCAGGAAAGGGTCGCATGGTCTATCCCCAGAGCTGCCGCCGCGCGGCCCGCCCCCGCCGCCTCGGCCGTGGATTCGGGGCGCAGGCCATGATCGATGGTCGCGGCCATCAGGCAACGGCCCCGCGCCCAGCCCTGCGCAAGATGCAGCAGCGCAGTCGAATCGCCCCCGCCGGAAAGCGCGATGCCAAGGCGCGACATGTCGCCCGCCAGCCGGTCAAGGGCAGCGTGGACCCTGCGCGTGACGGGGTCGTCGGTCGTGGGGTCGGGGTCTTCGTCGCAAGGGCCTGCGGGATCACATCCCATCGGCCATGTCCGCCGCCTCTTCCGGGTCCATCATGGCCGGATCGGTCGCGTCATTCATGTCGGCACCCAAGTCGACGCCCGGCTCGGCACCCATGCCGGCATCGGGCTGGGCCGCGCCTTCGGTCACGGCGGCGCATTGCGCATCGGCGATCCGCTTTTCCGCCTCGGCCGCTTGCGGGGCATCGGGGAAGCGGGCCAGGATTTCCTGAAGATAGAAGCAACCTTCCTGCGGGCCACCCTTGGCGCTCATGGCGCGGGACAGGCCCAGAAGGGAATCGGGCGCCTGCGGCCCGTTCGGATTGGCAGCGAAGCTTTCAAGCCAGGCGATTCCTGCCCCGGACAGATCGCCCGCAGAATCCAGCGCCGCCCCCCGCAGGAACAGCGCCTCGGCGGTCAGTGGACCGCCAGCATGGGTTTCGGCGACGGCCGCGAAGAGGTCCGCAGCACGACGAAAGTCACCTTGACCGAGCACCTCCCGGGCCCGGTCAAAATCGGCCCGTTCCGCCGCGGTGGCGACCCCGGCCGAGGGGAGCTTGGTGGCCGGACCGGTCAGCGCGCCGCCCCGGTCCGAGGATGGCATGGGCGACGAGGCGCCGCTCTGCTCGCCCAGTGTCGGTGTGGTCAGGCTGCCAAGGTCGCAGCCCTCCTCCATTTCGCAAAGCCGGAACTCGATGTCGCCGATGCGGCTGGTGCCGTCCTTGACGATGCGGTCGACGCGGTTCTGCAACTGCTCGGTCTGGCCGGTCAGTTGCTGAAGACGCGCCTCCATCGTGTTCATGCGGTCGATGGCGCTGTCGCCGCCCGCCGCGGCAAAGCCCGCCGGGCCCGAGGCGACCAGCTCGCCGCGCAGCCCCTGAAGGTCGGCGGTCAGCTGGTTCAGCTCGGCGCGGATGTCGGCCAGGCTTTGCTTGTCCTGCGCCGCGGCGGGCAGCGCGGCCAGCACCAGCCCCGCCGCAAGCATCATGCCCCGAAGGCGGCCCATCACATGCCCGCCCCTGGGCTGACCACGGTCACCGCGCGGCGGTTCTTGGCATAGCAATCCTCGGTCGAGCAGACGGCAAGCGGACGCTCTTTGCCATAGCTGACCGTGCGCAGGCGACCCGAAGCCACGCCTTGCGAGATCATGTATTCCTGGACCGAGTTCGCACGCCGCGCGCCAAGGGCCAGGTTGTATTCCCGCGTCCCCTGCTCATCCGCGTGCCCCTCGATCAGCGCCGAGAAGCCCTGGTTCTGGTTCAGCCAGCCGGCCTGGTTGGCCAGGATCGTGCGCGCCTCGGGGGTCAGCGTCGACTGGTCGACCGGGAACAGGACGGTATCGCCCGCCACCGCCTTGAAATGCTCGGCCGTGCCGGGCAGCACGCCGGTCCCGACCCCGCCTGCGCCCATGTTCGCATAGGGGTCGTTCACCATCGCCCCCTGCTGGGCCGGGCGCGAACAGGCCGCCATGGTCAGCATCGCGCCGATGGCGGCAATTTTCACGAAAGTCTTCATCATCCTGTCCCGTTCCCGCGGTTACGGCAGCAACGGACCCCAGTCGGGATCCGAGGCCGCGCCATTCAACTTGACCGGGCGCATGTTCCGCCCGGTGATATCGACCGAGTGCAGGCGAGGTTCGCCGTCGCCGCCCGGAGTGACGCGCGTGAACATCACGACGCGCCCATTGGGGGCCCAAGTCGGGCCCTCGTCAAGGAACGATTCTGTCAGCATTTTTTCTTCCGATCCATCGGTTCGCATGACTCCGATGTGGAATTTTCCGCCCACCTGCCGGGTAAAGGCGATCATGTCCCCGCGCGGCGACCAGACCGGCGTGCCATAGCGGCCCTCGCCAAAGCTGATGCGCTTGGCGTCGCCGCCATTGGCCGACATGATGTAAAGCTGCGGCACGCCCGAGCGGTCGCTTTCAAAGACGATCTGCTTGCCATCGGGGCTGAAGCTTGGCGAGGTCTCGATCGAGGGCGCGTTCGTCAGCGGGCGCTGCGCGCCGCTGCCGGCATCCATCTGGTAGATGTCGGTATTGCCGTTCTTCTCCAGCGAATAGACGATCCAGCGCCCGTCGGGCGAGAAGCGCGGCGAGAAGCTCATCGTGCCCTGTTCGCCCGCCAGCGCCCGCACGCCCAGCGAATTGACGTCCATCAGCATCGCCTGCGGGAAGCCGCTGGCATAGCTGGTGTAAAGCAGGCGCGAGCCGTCGGGCGAGAAGCGCGGCTTCAGCACCAGCGTGGAATCATCGGTCAGCCATTTGATGTTGGCCCCGTCGTAATCCATCACGCCCAGCCGTTTGCGGCGGGCGTCCTTGGGACCGCTTTCCTGGACAAAGGCGACACGGCTGTCGAAATAGGGGCCTTCGCCCGTCAGGCGGGCATAGACCTGGTCCGCCGCCTTGTGCGCCGCGCGCCGCCAGTTGCCGGTCGAGGCGTCGAACTGCATCCCGTCGCCCAGGGGCTGGCCCGCGAAGACGTCGAACAGGCGGAACTTGACGATCACCTTGCCACCTTCGACACGCACCGCGCCCGTCACCAGCGCCTGCGCATTGATCGCCTTCCAGTCCTCATAGGAGACCGGTGCGTCAAAGCTTTCGGGGCGCGCAATATGGGCGCTGGCCGGGATCTCGCGGAACAGACCGGTGCCGGTCAGGTCCGCCGCGATCAGGTTCTGCACCTGCGCAAGATATTCGCCCGCGCCGCCCTCGTCATGGAACTTGGCAATGGCGAAGGGCATCGGTTCGACCACGCCGTCGGTGATCTCGATCCGCAGGGGCCCGTCCTGTGCCAGAACCGGCGCGGCAAGGCCAAAGCTGGCCAGGATCATGACCGGAGCCATGACGGAGGTCGTCAGGAATTTACGCAACATGTATCGCCTCTGAAGGTCTGGTTGCAGAATATCGGGTCGGTCGGCTGCTTTCCACCGTCACTGGATGCGAGCCCCACCACCAGGGTTGAAGTCAATGATCGTTGTCTTCCAACGGTTATATTTCTCGGAAGGCAGCGGATAGCCGTCCTTCTGGCAGCGCAGAATGGCGCGCCGCGCCGCCTCATAGGCCTGTTTCGCCGCCGCGTCCGACCCGCCGGAATGGTCGATCATCTTCAGCGAATTCGCCTCGACCCGGCCGTCCGGCGACATCGAGAACTGCACCGAGACCTTGGTCCGTGATGCCTCGCTGGACAGCGAGCCAATGTTCCAGCACGCCTCGACCGCGACGCGGAAGCCGTCCTTTTCGCCTTGGTTCAGCGGTGGGCCACTGGCCGCCGCACCGCCCCCGCCCGTACCGGCGGCGCCTTCCTTGTCCTTCTTGGCCTCGGCCTGTGCCGCCTTCTTCGCGGCCGCATCCGCGGCCTTGCGCTCGGCCTCGGCCTTTTCCTTGGCCTTGGCCGCAGCGGCGGCCTCTTCGGCTTCCTTCTTCTCGGCGGCGCGTTTTTCCTCGGCGGCCTTTTCGGCGGCGGCCTTTTTCTCGGCCTCTTTCTTTGCCTTGGCGGCAGCTTCGCGCTTTTCGGCCTCGGCCTTCTCTGCAGCGGCTTTCTCGGCCTCTGCTTTCTCGGCAGCCGCCTTCGCGGCTGCGGCCTTGTCCGCGGCAGCCTTTTCTTCTGCAGCCTTGGCGGCCGCCTTTTTCTCGGCCGCACGTTTCTCGGCAGCGGCCTTTTCCTCTGCGGCTTTCTCTTCGGCAGCTTCGGCGGCCTCGGCTGCGGCCTGACGGCGCGCGCGCGCGTCGGCCTCGGCGGCCTTGCGGGCGGCCTCTGCCTCTTCGCGACGCTCGGCGGCCTCGCGGCGTTCTTCCTGCGCGCGCTCCTCGGCGGCACGGCGTTCGGCTGCTTCCTCGCGTCGCTTGGCCGCGGCTTCGGCGGCGGCGGCTTCAGCCGCCTCGCGTGCCAGCACCTGCTCGCGCTGACGCGCGGCCTCGGCGGCTTCCTGACGGGCACGGGCCGCATCGGTCACACCCTGCGGGCGGCCGTTCGGACGCGACGCCGCAATCGGCGCATCCACCGAACGCTGAGGAATCGGGGCCGGAGCCTGTGGTTGCGCCGCTTCGCGCGACGGGTTCGGACGCGAGGCATCTTCCGGAAGCGCGGCCGGATCGTCGGACGCTGCGGGCTGGTTCGGCTGCGGTGCCAGAGTCGCGACCGCGACGGGTCGGGCCTGATCCTGAAGATCCGACAGATCGGGTTGCGCCTCGGGTCGTTCGGCGGGGGCCGTCAGCTCGGCCGCATCCGAAACTGGCGCGGGCGGGCTTTGCGCTTCGGGCGCACCGGTCACCACCTCGTCAGCGGGCGGGCGCGGCTGGGCCGGGGTGGACTCGGCCAGATCGGCAAGGGGGGCACTTCCCTCGGCCGCCGAGGCCAGGGCCTGGAATTCGGCCTCGGACATGGTCGAGACCTCGGCCATGCGAATCGCGTCATGCGGTTGCGGACGGAACAGCGCCCCGCCCACGATCGCAAAGCCCAGCAGGCCGACATGCGCGACGCCCGAAACCCAATAGCCGATGCGATCGGCGCGATCCATGGCGTCAGCCTTCGGGGTTCTGGCCGTCCATCCGGGGCCCGCCCGAATCCGTCACCAGCACGATGTTGTTGAAGCCAGCCGCGTTCAACGCCCCCATCACCTCCATGATGCGGGCATAGGGGATCGAGCCGTCGGCGCGCAGATAGATCTTGTCGCTCTGGCGCTCTTCGGCCACGGCACGCAAGCGCGTGACCAGCTCATCCTCGGGAACCTCGGTGGTCATGACCATGATCGGACCCTCGGGCGTGACGGAAACCGACAGCGGCTCCTCAGGCTCGGCGGGCACCGATTGCGCGGCAGTCTTGGGCAGCTCCAGCGGAACGCCCACGGTCAGCAGCGGCGCGGCGACCATGAAGATGATCAGCAGCACCAGCATCACGTCCACGAAGGGCGTGACGTTGATTTCGGCCATGGGCTGGGACTTGCCGCGCCCCCTGCGCCCGCGGCTGCTGCGCTTGACGACCCCGGCCCCCATCAGTCGTCTTCCAGCTGGCGCGACAGGATGGTCGAGAACTCATCCGAGAAGGATTCGTAGTTCCCGACGATGCGGTCGGAATCGGCGCTGAGCTTGTTGTAGAAGATGACCGCCGGGATCGCGGCCAACAGGCCCAAGGCGGTCGCGACCAGCGCCTCGGCGATGCCGGGGGCGACAACGGCCAGCGAGGTATTCTGCGAAATCGCGATTTCCTCGAAGGCGGTCTTGATCCCCCAGACGGTACCGAACAGCCCGATGAAGGGCGCGGTCGACCCGACGGTCGCAAGGAAGGGCAGCCCGCGGGTCAGGCGGTCATTCTCGCGGTTGATCGCGACGTTCATCGCGCGGTCGATCCGCGCCGTCGCACCGGCGATCAGCCCGCCATCGTCGCGGTGGCTGCGGCGCCATTCGGTCATGCCCGCTGCGAAGATCCGCTCGGACGCGCCCGAAGGCTCCTCTCCGACACGGTCGAACAATTCGTCAAGCGGCTGGCCCGACCAGAAGGCACGGTCGAACCGCCCAGCTTCGCGCTTGGCGGCAGCAAAGCTGATGAATTTCTGGATGATGATCGCCCAGGCCCAGAACGAGGCCAGAATCAGCATGATCATGACGATCTGGACGGTCAGCGACGCGCGCGCGAAAAGAGCGATCAGTGAAAAGTCGACCGGCTGACCGGCTCCGACGATTTGTTCCATGAAATAGGCCTGTGCTTTTTGCACCGCTGCGCCGCGGCTTCTGGCGTCGATTACCAGAATGCCCGCAACAGACAAACCCCAACAGCGTCAATTCTGCGTCAGATGCAGCCCTTTGCATCACCGGGAAAGACCGCGGCGATGTCGGCGGGAATCCGGACAGGCCGTCCGGCATCGTTGATGCAGACGAGCGTCACCACCGCCTTGAACAGCACTGCCCCGTCCCGCATCACCTTCTGGCACATCGAGATGCGCGCCGCGCCGCAATCGTTCAGGGTCGAGACAACCTCCAGCACATCGTCGAACCGCGCTGGAGAGATGTAATCGGCCTCGATCCGGCGCACGACAAAGACCATGCCCCGCTGCTTCAGGCCAACCTGGTCTATCCCCAGCGCGCGCAACCACTCGCTGCGGCCGCGTTCGATGAAGCGCAGATAGTTCGCGTAATAGACGATCCCGGCAAGGTCGGTATCCTCGTAATAGACGCGGATGGGAAAGCTGTGCATCGGGACAATCCTCAGACAGGCAGCCGCGCGGCCAGACGCAGCGCGTGCGACGCATCGCGCGCAACCACCGGCAGCGCCGGATCATAGGCGGCGCGGATCAGGTCAGCGACCTGCCGCGAAGGTTCCACATCCCGCGCAAAGGTCAGCAGCGAACGCATCACCATCGTCTCGGCCAGCCCGGCGGGGTGCGCTTCTGCCAGCCCCCCACCCATGTTCACAAAGTTCATGCAGGCCCTGATCCCACCATCGGCATCAAACCGGAAGATGCGGTACTGGTCCGCGGCCTGGGTGGTCAGCCGCTCGACAAGCTCGCCCTGCCCAGTCAGCCGCTCAAGATCCGGCATATCCGCCAGCTCCTGCCAGTCGCGCACGAAAAAGGACAGCATGTTCGCGCCCATCTCGGGATCGGTCTCGGCCATGGGATGACCGGCATGGGCCAGCGCGGCGCGGGTCACGGCGCGAAAGATGTCCAGCGTCTCGTCGGCAAGACCGAAGATCACCGGGACGACCGGCCGTCCCCAGCGCGCGCAAAGAAAGCGCCCGTCACGGGTGAACAGCCCGGCGATCTGGTCGGGATCAAGCACCACGGTCCCTCATCATCCTTTTCCAAATACCCTCGGGGTTGAATTGCGGCAGGGCCGCAAGAGGGGCTGAAAGCCCCTAATGCCGATCCCTGCGAAACTCAACCGACGATCGTGGCCTCGGTTGCCGCCCGCAGCTCGTCCTCGGTGACGCCATCCGCCAGTTCGACGATCCGCAGCCCGCCCGGGACGACATCCAGCACGCCAAGGTTGCTGATGATGCGGTTGACGACGCCCTTGCCGGTCAGGGGCAGCGTGCATTCGCGCAGCACCTTCGATTCGCCTGCCTTGTTGGTGTGGTCCATGACCACGACCACGCGCTTGACGCCCGCGACCAGGTCCATCGCACCGCCCATGCCCTTGACCAGCTTGCCGGGGATCATCCAGTTTGCCAGATCGCCATTCTCGGCCACTTCCATCGCGCCAAGGATCGCCATTGCGATCTTGCCGCCCCGGATCATGGCAAAGCTTTCCGCGCTGTCGAAGAAGGCGGTCTGCGGCAGTGCGGTCACGGTCTGCTTGCCCGCGTTGATCAGATCGGGATCTTCCTCGCCCTCGAAAGGAAACGGCCCGATCCCCAGCATCCCGTTTTCGGATTGCAGGGTCACGTGGACCCCCTCGGGGATATAATTCGCGACCAGCGTCGGGATACCGATGCCAAGGTTCACGTACCAGCCGTCCTGCAGTTCCTGCGCGGCCCGCGCCGCCATCTGGTTGCGGTCCCAGGGCATCACGCGGTCTCCTTTTTTCGGGTCGTGCGCTGTTCGATGCGCTTTTCGTGCTGCCCTTGGATCAGGCGATGGACATAGATGCCGGGCAGATGGATCGCATCGGGATCAAGGCTGCCGGTGGGCACGATCTCCTCGACCTCGACGATGCAGACCCGCCCGCATTTCGCCGCGGGCACGTTGAAGTTGCGCGCGGTCTTGCGGAACACCACATTGCCGGATTCGTCGGCCTTCCAGCCCTTGACGATGGCAAGATCGGCGATGATCCCGCGTTCAAGGATATAGGTTTCGCCGTCGAAATCCTTGTGCTCCTTGCCCTCGGCGATCACCGTGCCGACGCCGGTCCGGGTGTAGAAGCCGGGAATGCCCGCGCCACCCGCCCGCATCCGTTCGGCCAGCGTGCCCTGGGGGTTGAATTCAAGCTCAAGCTCACCCGACAGGTACTGGCGCATGAATTCCGCGTTCTCGCCGACATAGGACGAGATCATCTTCCGGATCTGGCGGCTGTCCAGCAGGATGCCCAAGCCGAACCCGTCGACGCCGCAATTGTTGCTGGCGACGGTCAGATCCTTCGTTCCCGCCTCGTGGATCGCCCCGATCAGAAGTTCGGGGATGCCGCACAGGCCAAAGCCCCCCGCGGCGATCAGCATTCCGTCCTTCAGGACCCCGTCCAGCGCCTCAGTCGCGCTGCCATAGATCTTCTTCATCCGCTCCTCCGCCAATGCCCGGAAATTTTTGGCGGGCTTGCGTGCCGGAGTCAACGCGCCGCACCGCCGCGTGACGGTTGCATATGCAACCGTCCGCGGGATGCCACGATATCGGGCTTCTATTCGTCGGCAGGCTTCGCCTTGGGCGCGGCCTTCTTCGCGGCGGGCTTCTTGGCCGCGGGTTTCTTGGCCGCAGGCTTCTTCGTGGCGGGCTTTTCAGCCTTGGCCGCCGCCTTCTTCGCCGGTTTCTTGCCGGATTTGGATGCCTTTTCGGCAATCAGTTCCAGTGCGCGCTCCAGCGTGACGGAACCCGGCTCCAGGTCGCGTGGCAGGGTCGCATTGACCTTGCCCCATTTGACATAAGGCCCATAGCGCCCGCTCAGCACCTGGATCGGCCCGCCTTCGGGATGCTCGCCCAGTTCCGCCAGCGGCGCGGCGGCGGCGGCGCGACCACGCACCTGCTTGCTGGCAAGTACCTCGACCGCGCGGTTCATGCCGATGGTGAAAACCTCGTCCACCTCGGGCAGGTTCGCATATTTCGACCCGTGCTTCACATAGGGACCATAGCGGCCGATCCCGGCCTCGACAGCGACGCCATCCTCGGGATGCGGCCCGATCTCGCGCGGCAGCGCCAGCAGCGCCAGCGCGCGCTCGAGATCGATCGAGGCGATTTCCCAGCCCTTGGGGATCGAGGCCCGCGGCGGCTTCGGCACTTCGGCCGTGGCCTCGCCACGCTGGACATAGGGGCCGAAGCGGCCGTTCTTCAGGCTGATCTCGTCGCCCTTATCCTCGCCCAGCACCGTATCGCCGACGACCTCACCCTCGGGGCTGCTGATCGGGCGGGTGAAGCGGCACTCGGGATAGTTCGTGCAGCCGATGAAGGCCCCGCCCGACCGCGCCGTTTTCAGATGCAGCCTGCCCTTGTGGCAAAGCGGGCATTCGCGGGGATCGCCACCATCGGCGCGCGGCGGATAAAGATGCGGTGCCAGCGCCTCGTCGATCGCCTCCAGCACCTCACTGATGCGCAGCTCGCTGGTCCCTTCCAGCGCCGCGGTGAAGTCCTTCCAGAAACGGCGCAGCACCTCGCGATAGGCGCGCTCACCCGACGAAATGTCGTCAAGCTCGCCCTCAAGGCTCGAGGTGAAGTCATAGCTGACATAGCGCGGGAAATATTTCAGCAGGAAGATCGTGACCAGCCGTCCCTTGTCCTCGGGGATCAGGCGGTTCTGCTCCTTGCGGACGTAGTCGCGGTCCTGAATGGTGGTCACGATGCTGGCATAGGTCGACGGCCGGCCGATCCCCAGCTCTTCCATGCGCTTGACCAGCGTCGCCTCGGTATAGCGGGGGGGCGCCTGGGTGAAATGCTGCTCGGGGCTGACCGAGCGCTTGTCGGCCTTTTCGCCTTCCTTGATCAGCGGCAGACGGCGGCTGTCCTCGTCTTCCTCGTCGTCGCGGCCCTGATCGTAGACCTTCAGGAAGCCGTCGAACATCATGACCTGGCCATTGGCCCGCAGACCGACCTGCGCGTCGGCCGACGCAATCTCGACGGTCGTGCGCTCCATCCGCGCCGATTCCATCTGGCTGGCAATGGTGCGCTTCCAGATCAGGTCATAAAGCGCCTTCTGGTCCTTCTCGGCCACCGGCAGCTTGTCCGGCGACATGAACATGTCCGTCGGCCGGATGCATTCATGGGCTTCCTGGGCGTTCTTGGCCTTGTTCTTGTACATGCGCGGCGATTTCGGCAGGTACTCCTCACCGAACCGCTTCTTGATCGCATCGCGGGCGGCCATCACCGCCTCGGGGGCCATGTCGATGCCATCGGTCCGCATATAGGTGATATGGCCGGCCTCATACAGCCTCTGCGCCGCCGACATGCAGGCCTTGGCACCCATGCCCAGCTTGCGGCTGGCCTCCTGCTGCAAGGTCGAGGTCATGAAGGGCGGCCAGGGATTGCGGCTGGCGGGCTTGGCAGTGACGCTTGTCACGTTCAGGTCGCGCGCGGCAATGGCCGAAACCGCCAGCATCGCATCCTTCTCGGTGGCGATGTCGAAACGCTCCAGCTTCCTGCCGCCATAGACGGTCAGTGTCGCGTCGAACTGGTCGCCGCGCGGGGTCGCCAGCTTGGCATGGACCGACCAGTATTCGCGGGCCCGGAACGCCTCGATCTCCATCTCGCGGTCGACGATGACGCGCAGCGCGACCGATTGCACCCGACCGGCCGATTTCGCGCCGGGCAGTTTGCGCCACAGCACCGGGGACAGGTTGAAGCCGACCAGATAGTCCAGCGCGCGGCGCGCCAGATAGGCATCGACCAGCGGCTGGTCGATCTGGCGCGGGTTGGCCATCGCCTCGGTCACGGCGTTCTTGGTGATCGCGTTGAAGGTGACGCGGCTGACCCCGGCGCCCTTCTTCAGCGCGGGTGCCAGCGTCTCCAGCAGGTGCCAGGAAATCGCCTCGCCCTCGCGATCGGGGTCGGTGGCAAGGATCAGGTTCGGATCGGATGCCAAGGCATCCTTGATCGCCTTGACGTGTTTCTTCGACTCCGACGCAACTTCCCATTTCATCGCGAAATCGGCTTCCGGATCGACGCTGCCATCCTTGGGCGGCAGGTCGCGGACATGCCCGAAGGACGCCAGAACCGTATAGTCGTCGCCCAGATACTTGTTGATCGTCTTGGCCTTGGCCGGAGATTCGACGACGACGACAGGCATGGATAATCCTTCGAGATGATTCGGGCCGGAAAAATGAGCATAGCCCGGCGCAGTGTCAACGCCGGGCATTCATCGTTTCAAAAATACCCCACGGGGGTCCGGGGGTGTGAAACCCCCGGCAGCCGCCTCAGACGCCGTCGCCGACAAAGGCCTTTTCGACCACGAACTCCTTGGGATCGCTGTTGGCGCCCTCGGTCAGGCCAAAGCCTTCCAGCACCGCTTTCACGTCGACGTTGAAAGCCAGGCTGCCGCAGACCATCGCGCGGTCATTGGCAATATCCATGGGCGGCAGACCCAGATCCTCGAACACCTTGCCCGAGGTCAGGTTGTCGGTGATCCGGCCCATGAAGGGGCTCTCTTCGCGGGTGGTGGTCGGGTAATACAGCAGCCGGTTGGCGAAATCCTCGCCATAGATCTCGCCCAGCAGCGGGTCATGCTTCAGGTTCTCGACCAGCTCGCGACCATAGGTCAGCTCCTCGGCGGTGCGGCAGGTATGCATCATGATGACCTGCTCGTAACGCTCATAGGTTTCCGGGTCGCGCATCAGGCTGGCAAAGGGCGCAAGCCCGGTCCCGGTGGCCAGGAACCACATCCGCTTGCCCGGCAGCAGCGCGTCCAGCACCAGCGTGCCGACCGGCTTCGGACGCAGGATGATTTCGTCGCCCGGCTCGATCAGTTGCAGCTTCGAGGTCAGCGGCCCGTCCGGCACCTTGATCGAATAGAATTCCAGCTCATCATCCCAATTGGGCGAGGCAATGGAATAGGCGCGCAGGATCGGCTTGCCGTTGTCGCCCGGCAGACCGATCATCACGAACTCGCCCGAACGGAAACGCAGGCTGGCGGGACGCGTCACGCGGAACGAAAACAGCGTATCGCTCCAATGCTGGACCGAGGTGACGGTCTGGGCATCAGGCAGGGTCTTGGCGGGTTTCACGGCAACATCGGCCACGGAGAGATCCAGTGTCATATCAGGGTCCCGGTCTATCTAGGTCATCAGGAAGCCGGGGAAAACCCCGGCAAGCTCAGCCGGCAAGGCGCGAACGGTGATCCCATTGCTGCCAGTCGGCGCGGTACAGCCACTGTTCTTGCGGCTGGCGAGCCGCCAGGGCCGCTGAGATCCGCACCTCGTCGAAACCGACGCGGCGCGCCATGGCATATTGGTCCGAAATCATCCCGCCAACGGCGCGCAGCCGCCCCTTGTAGCCCTTTTCGCGCAGGATGCGCGCCAGCGAAAAGCCGCGTCCATCGCTGAACGAGGGGAACTCGATCGCAAGAAGATCGTGGTCCAGATAGTCATCCAGCGTCGCCGGATCAACATCGGGCGCCAGCACGACAGGCTCGGCCCCGTCATCGGGGTGGAAGCCGTCATCGCGGACCAGATAGAAATCGCTCATGAAGTCGCTCCTGCGCGGACCATGCGCCCGCCGATGAAATGGATGCCGCACTCGGTCTTCTGGCTGCCACGCCAGCGACCGGCCCGCGGGTCTTCGCCCGGCTTCACCGGCGAGGTGCAGGGGGCGCAGCCGATCGAGGCAAAGCCCTTGGAGACCAGCGGATGCCGCGGCAGGTTGTTTTCGGCCAAATAGTCCTGAACGTCCTCGGACCGCCAATGGGCCAGCGGGTTGATCCGCAACCGGGCCGGAGGCTCGGCCTCGAAGAACTCCAGCTGCTGGCGCTCGCCACCCTGGAACCGTTTGCGCCCGGTGATCCAGGCATCGAACTTGCCCAGCTCGCGTTCAAGCGGGACAGTCTTGCGGAAGTTGCAGCAGGCATCGGTGCTGAACTGGTGCAGCGTGCCGTCGGGATCGTTCAGCGCGACCTCGCGTTCGGTCGCACGGACGACGCGCACATCGGTCAGCTTCAACCGTTCGGTGACCTCAAGCTGATAATCCAGCGTCTCCTGGAACAGCATCTGCGTGTCGATGAACAGGACCGGCGTGCCCGGCGCCACGACCGAGACCATGTGCAGCAGCACCACCGATTCCGAACCGAAGGACGACACCAGCGTCACCCGGCCCAGATCGGGGTCGTTGAGGGCACGCCGCAACACCTCGGTCGCGGCGTGATGCTTGTAGCGGTCGTTCAGAAGCGCCGCGCGATCGTCCAGGCTTCCATCAAGCATCGGCCGGATACAGCGCCGCCTTGAACGGAGCTGCCCCTACGCGACGATAGGCGTCGATGAAGCGTTCCTCGGCCGAGTCGCGCAGGTCCAGATAGGTATCGATCAGGCGGTCGATGGCGCCCACCACCTCCTCGGCCGGGAAGCCCGCGCCGGGCTTCTGGCCGATGGCGGGAATGTCGTAGCCGTCTCCGCCCAGCGTGATCTGGTAATTCTCGACACCGGCACGGTCCAGGCCGAGAATGCCGATATGGCCCAGATGGTGGTGGCCGCAGGCGTTGATGCAGCCCGAGATGCGGATGTCGATCTTCCCGATCTCGTCTTCGATGTCACGGGCGCGGAAATGATCCGCGATTTCTTGTGCGATCGGGATCGAACGCGCGGTGGCAAGGGCGCAGTAATCCATGCCCGGGCAGGCCACGATATCGCTGATCAGCCCGGCATTCGCAGTCGCCAGCCCCGCTGCCTTCAGCTCTTGGTAAAGCGCATACAGGTCCGACTTGTGGACATGCGGCAGGACGATGTTCTGGTCATGGCTGACGCGCAGGTCGTGATGGCCGTAACGCTCGGCCAGGTCCGCCAGCAGGCGCATCTGTTCGGCCGAGGCGTCGCCCGGCGTCTGGCCCGGCGCCTTGAAGGTCACCATCGCGCTGGCATAGCCCGGTGCCTTGTGGGCCGAAAGGTTGGTATCCGTCCAGCTGCGGAAACCCGGATTTGCAGCGCGCTGCGCTTCGAAATCGCCATCTTCCTCATTGCGGAAGGCGGGGGGCGAGAAAACGGCCTTGAACTCGGCCAGAAGCTCCTGATCGGCGCCGGTGAAGGTCGAGCGACGGTTCAGGAATTCCGCCTCGATCTCGTCCCGCATGACGTCAAGTCCGCGCTCGGCGACGGTGATCTTGATGCGGGCCTTGTACTTGTTGTCGCGACGGCCCGACAGGTTGTAGGCCGAGATGATCGCCTCGACGTAGGGAAGCAGATCACCCTCGGGCAGGAACTCGCGCACGACCTGACCCAGGATCGGGGTCCGGCCAAGGCCGCCGCCGATCCAGACCTGGAAGCCCAGCTCACCCTGCTCGTTGCGGCGCAGGCGCAGGCCGATATCGTGGGCTGCGATGACGGCGCGGTCCTTTTCGCCGCCGGAAATGGCGATCTTGAACTTGCGCGGCAGGAACTGGAATTCGGCGTGATCGGTGGACCAGGCGCGCAGCAGCTCTGCATAGGGGCGCGGATCGATGACCTCGTCGGCGGCCGCGCCGGCATAGGCGTCGGTCGTGACGTTGCGGATGGTGTTCCCCGAGGTCTGGATCGCGTGCAGCCCGGCATCGGCCAGCGCATCCAGCATGTCCGGAATGTCCACCAGCTTCGGCCAGTTGTACTGGATGTTCTGCCGCGTGGTCCAATGGCCATAGCCTTTGTCCCATTTCCCGGCCAGCAGGGCCAGCGTACGCATCTGGTCGGGGCTGATCGTGCCATAGGGGATCGCCACGCGCAGCATATAGGCGTGAAGCTGCAGATAGACCCCGTTCATCAGGCGCAGCGGTCGGAACTCGTCCTCGGTGAGGCTGCCGTCCAGGCGGCGCTCGACCTGCTGGCGGAACTGCTGCGCCCGGTGGCGCAGATATTCGTTGTGCTGGGGACGGGCATCAAACATTGCTGGCCTCGAGATCGGCTTGCTTGCCATGGAAATAGTTGGACGGACCGCGGCGACGGAAAGCCTCGCGGAAATGGGTCGGCTCGGGGCGGCCATCTGCGCCGCGCTTCGCCTCGGCCAGATAGGGGCCAACGACGATGCTCGCCTGCCCGATCGCGTCCAGCAGGGCGAGATCGGCGATGGCCTCGTCCTCGAAAAGCTGCGCCTCGCGCGGATCGGCGGTCCAGCCACCGTCACTCATCCAGACGCAATGGCCCATGCGCAGATCATTCGCGGTGATGACGGCGGGTCGTGCTTGCGTGGGGGTGAAGGTCTTGGACATGGCCTTTTGCCTTTCGGATTGGGTCTGTCTTATATAGAAAATTCTCCCCCATATTGACGAGTGGGGCAGAAAAATAAGAAACCGTTTCCAGTAACCAGCCATGCAAACAGGACCAAATTTCGCGATGAGCCAAGACAGACAAACTCCGGTCCGGCTGGACGACACGGATCGTAAAATCCTGTCCCTTCTGCAGGAGGATGCCACCCTGTCGCTGGACGATATCGCGGCCCGCGTGGGCGCCTCCAAGACCCCGGTCTGGAACCGGATTCGCAAGCTGCGCGAGGCGGGGGTGATCCGCGGGCAGGTCGCGCTGCTTGATCCGGATTCACTGGGGCTGGACGCGTGTTTCTTTGTCCTGATCCGAACCAGCGAACATGACCCGGATTGGGCGCGGAAATTTCTGACCGCCGTGCGCGCCCGCCCCGAGGTGATCGAGGCACACCGGCTGGCCGGCGATATCGACTATATCCTGAAGGTCCGGGTCCGGAATGCGCGCGCCTATGACCGCTTCTATCAGGCGCTGATTTCCGAGGTGAAGATCCACAACGTCACCGCGCTTCTCTCGATGGAAGAACTGAAGGCGACGACCTCATTGCCGCTCGACTGACCCGCGCGACTGCAAGCGCCGCGGGGGTATTTGGAAAAACGGTGAAGCGCGCAGGCCGGCGCGCGTCAGGCGGTGCGCGCGCGCGTCAGTGCCAGGGGAAGCGCCTCGGCGAAGGCTGCCAGCTCGGCTTCCGGCCCGCAAGAGATGCGGATGCAACGGTCCATCGGCGCGACACCGGGCATCCGTGCAAAGATGCCCTGTGCCTCAAGCGCCGACAGCACGGCACGGGCGAAGCTTCCATCACGCCCGCAATCGATGGCGACGAAATTGGTGGCCGAAGGCAGCGCCGACAATCCGTTGTCTTGCGCAATCCCGGCGATCCGCAAGCGGGCAGCGGCGACATTGGCGCGGGTCAGTTCCAGCCAGGCCTTGTCCTGCAACGCAGCCAGGGCCCCGATCTGTGCGGTGCGGTTGATCCCGAAATGGTTACGGATCCGGTCGAAACCCGCGATAAGTTCGCGCGGGCCGATGGCATAGCCGACACGTGCGCCCGCCATGCCATAGGCTTTCGAGAACGTGCGCATGCGGATGACGCGGTCATCCTCGGGATCGATGCGGGGAATGGCATCTTCGGGCGCAAATTCGGCGTAGGCCTCGTCCAGGACCAGCAGCGTTCCTGCCGGCAGGCGATCCAGCATCGCCAGGATCGTCGCTCCGGAATGCCAGC
Organism: Paracoccus broussonetiae; assembly: GCF_031854425.1. Taxonomy (NCBI): domain Bacteria; kingdom Pseudomonadati; phylum Pseudomonadota; class Alphaproteobacteria; order Rhodobacterales; family Paracoccaceae; genus Paracoccus; species Paracoccus broussonetiae. The sequence goes on from NZ_JAVRQI010000001.1 coordinate 326,359, forward strand.
TGCCCATCGGATTGTCGGGATTGGCGAAATAGGCCAGCCGCGCCCCCGCGTCATGCGCAGCGGCGACCAGCGCGTCCGGATCCTCGGCATCGCCACGATAGGACACCTTGTGCAGCCGCCCGCCGAACCCCGCCACGTGGTAATTGAAGGTCGGATAGGCCCCGTCCGAAGTCACCACGATCTCGTCCGGTGCAACCGTCAGCCGGACCAGAAGACCCAGCAGCCCGTCGATCCCCTCGCCCAACATGATCTGGCCAGGATCAATGCCATGCAGTTCGGCCAGCGCGGCGCGCAGGTCATGGCTGTCGGGATCGCCGTATTTCCAGACTTCGGCAGCGGCACGCGCCATCGCCTGGACCGCCAGGGGCGAGGGGCCAAACCCGTTCTCGTTCGCGCCCAGCCTGGCACGGAACGCGGCCCCCCGGCGGCGCTCCAGCGTTTCGGGGCCGGTGAAGGGAACAGAGGCGGGAAGGCTGGCGGGGATCGGGGCAAAGCGAAGGCGTGTCATGGCGAAACCAGAACCTCAATTGGCCCGCGGGTGCAAGGGGCGCGAACGGCGCGGCCCGCCCCCTGCGGCATGGCTTCACCGTTTCTCAAATACCCCTTCAACGCCGATCGCAGGTGCAGGTTCAGCCTTCGGGCCCCGACCTCTCGCGCGCACCGTGCCGGATCAGGCGGCGATCCTCGTCCATTTCCAGCCACATCGCGTTCAGGACCGCAAAGCCCGCGGCCAGCGGCAATCCCAGGATCCAGGCGAAATACCACATCGCATTCTCCTCAATAGGCGTGACGTTCGGGGTCCTCGACATCCTCAGGGCCGACCTTGCCCCAAAGCACGCGATAGACCCAGGCCGTATAGGCCAGGATGATCGGCAGGAAGATCAGCCCCGCCACCAGCATCACGAACAGCGTCTGGTGCGAGGAAGAGGCATCCCAGACCGTCAGCGAACTGTTCGGATCGGTCGAGGACGGCAGGATGAAGGGAAACATCACCAGCCCGACCGACGAGATCACGCCGAAGATCGCCATCTTCGACCAGAGCAGCGGCGAAAGCTCTCCCTGCCCCGACAGCGCGCGCCGCGCCATGAAGGTGCCAAGGAACCCCAGCACCGGGGCAATGATGATCCAGGGCCGGGCGGAATAGGCTGCAAGCCAGCTTCCCGTGCGCGTCACCTCGGACAGAAGCGGGTTCGACGGCCCGTCATGGGGAGGCTCGGTGACGAAGGCAAAACCGCCGATCCCGAAGGCCAGCCATAGCCCGGCAAGGGCATAGCCCGCCATGACGATCAGCGCCGCCGTCTGGCCAAAGCGTCTGGCGCGCGCCTGCACGTCTCCGGTTGTCTTCAACACCAGCCAGCCCGCGCCATGCATGACCAGCATCGAGATCGACACGATCCCGCATAGCAGCGCGAAGGGGCGCAACAGCCCGAACAGCTTTCCGAAAAGCCCGCCTTCATAGATTGGCATCAGGTCGGGGGTCAGATGGAAGGGCACCCCCAGAAGGACGTTCCCCACCGCCACCCCGAACAGCAGCGCGGGCAGCGCGCCGCCGAAGAAAAGCACCCAGTCCCAGAAATTGCGCCAGGCCGGGTCCTCTCGCTTGCTGCGATACTTGAACCCGACCGGACGCACGATCAGCGCGACCAGGATCAGGAACATCGCCAAATAGAAGCCCGAGAAGCTGACTGCGTAAAGCGGTGGCCAGGCAGCGAAGATCGCCCCGCCGCCCAGGATGAACCAGACCTGGTTGCCCTCCCAGACCGGGCCCACCGTGTTGATGACGACCCGTCGCTCGGTGTCGGTCTTGGCGACGAAGGGCAGCAAGGCCCCCGTCCCCATGTCGAAGCCGTCGGTCAGGGCGAAGGCAATCAGCAACACGCCCAGCAGCAGCCACCAGATCACGCGCAGGTATTCAAACGGAATAAGCTCGAACAGGATCATTTGCGCACCTCCGCACCGGCGGTCAGCAGGCTTTCATGCCGCTCGACCCAGGCCCGCGTGAACTCGACATCCTCATGCGGGCCCTTGCGGATGTACTTCAGCATCAGGCCCATCTCGACGACGAACAGCGCGGAATAAAGCAGGAAGAAGCCGCACAGCGTCAGCGCCACCTCGGCCACGCTGAGGTGGCTGACCGACAGCGCGGTTGGCAGCACCTCGGCAACCGTCCAGGGCTGGCGCCCGTATTCGGCCACGATCCAGCCCATCTCGACCGCGATCCACGGGGCGGGGATCATCAGGACTGCAAGGCGCAGCGACCACCGCGGAAAGCTCATCCGCTTGAACGAGGCCCGCCAGAAGAAGAAGGCCATCGTCGCGATGAAGCAGAAGCCAAGCCCCGCCATGATGCGGAAGGCCCAGAAGATCGGCCAGACGGTCGGGATGGTGTCCATCGCCGCCTGCTGGATCTGCGCCTCGGTCGCCTGCCGCGGATCGTCCAGATAGCGCTTCAGCAGCAGGGCATAGCCCAGGTCGCCTCCATGTTCGCGGAACTGCGCGACCAGCGCCGGATCGACATCGCTGCTGCGCTGATCCTGGATCTGCATGAGCAGGTCATAGGCGATGATTCCGTTGCGCACCCGGACCTCGGCCTCGCGCTCCAGATCGGCGATGCCCCGGATCTCCTCGGTCAGTGACCGGGTTCCGATCAGGCCCATGACATAGGGGATATGGATGCCCCACTTGGTCTCTCGGGCGTCCTGATCGGGCCAGCCGAACAGCGTGAAACTGGCGGGCGCGGGTTCGGTTTCCCACATGGCCTCGATCGCGGCCATCTTCATCTGCTGGTTCACCCCGGCATCATAGCCGGATTCATCGCCCAGCACGACGACCGAGAACGCCGCCGCCAGCCCAAAGGCCGACGCGATCCCGATCGAGCGTCGCGCCAGATCGACATGGCGGTTCTTCAGCAGGTACCAGGCCGAAACCCCAAGCACGAACACCGAGGCCGTGACATAGCCTGCGCTTACGGTATGGACGAATTTCGCCTGCGCGACCGGATTGAAGATGACGTCGTAGAAACTGACCATCTCCATCCGCATCGAGATCGGGTTGAACTCTGCGCCGACCGGGAACTGCATCCAGCCATTCGCGATCAGGATCCACAGCGCCGAGAAGTTCGACCCCAGCGCAACCAGCCAGCCGACGACCAGGTGTTGGCGCTTGGACAGTTTTTCCCAGCCAAAGAACCACAGGCCGACAAAGGTGGCCTCAAGGAAAAATGCCATCAGACCTTCGATGGCCAAGGGGGCACCGAAGATGTCCCCGACATAATGCGAGTAGTAGGACCAGTTCATACCGAACTGGAATTCCATCGTCACCCCCGTCGCCACACCGATGGCGAAGTTGATGCCGAAAAGCATGCCCCAGAACTTGGTCATCTGCCGCCAGATCGGGCGATCGGTCATGACATAGACCGTCTCCATGATCGCGACGATGACGGACAGGCCAAGGGTCAGGGGAACAAACAGGAAGTGAAATAAAGCAGTGGCAGCAAATTGCAGACGGGAAAGCTCGACGACTCCGAATTCCATGGCTCTCTCCTCGGGGAATCGGGAAAAAGTCTAGTCCAAGGCAATGAATTGGGTAGCGAGGGCAAGGTCGCAGCGACGATGTGACGCAACCACCAGCGGAACATCGCATGAATATCGCGCAATTGCAGTCATAATCTGTACGGCAAGGGCGTCGTCCAAGCCTTCGGTGGGTTCATCCAGCAACAGGATTGCCGGACGTTTCAGCAGAGCGCGCGCAATGGCGACGCGCCGGGCCTCGCCCCCGGAAAGCGGCGCCCCCCCGTCGGCCAGGCGCATGTCCAGCCCGCCCGGCAGATGGTCCAGCCGCATTGCGGCCAGCATTCCGGCCAGTTCTTCCTCGCTTGCCCCGGGCGCGGCCAGGGCAAGGTTCTCGCGCAGGGTTCCCGCGACCAGCGCGGTTCGCTGCGGCACCAGCGTCAGGACGGTGCGCAACTCGTCCTCGGGCCAGTTCTGGACCTCGCGCGCTCCAAGGATGATCCCGCGTCCCGCCGGCGGGATCAGCCCGGCAATCTGCGCCAGCAAGGTCGACTTTCCGGCGCCGCTTGGCCCGGTGATCCCCAAAATGTCGCCGGGGCCAACCGTGACCCCGTCCACGACCAGCGGCACCGGATTTCCTGCATTTTCCCTTACCCGCGGCATGGGCTGTTCGAGAACGGGCGCGACTCGCAGCATCGCCTGCCGGATGCGGCCCCAATCCCCGACCGCGCGACGCAGCGGCGCCACCGCCTCGGACAGGGCCAGCGCGGCAAAGAAGCACATGGCGGCGATCGCGGGATCCAGCGCCCCTTGCGCGACGGCGCGGCCGCCAAGGACCAGCGCCCCGACCATCGCCGCAAGGCGGCCCAGTTCCTGCACCGCCACGACTGCGCGCTCGGTCGCCTCGATCTCATCGGCAAGCGCCCCTGCCCGCCTTTCCGCAGCCATGGCCTGCGCGATCTGCGCATCGATGCGGCCGTGAACCAGCAGGTCGTCCCGCGCTGCGGCAAGATCCAGCGCGTGGCTGCGGAAATCGCTCTCGGCATCGTCAAGCGGACCGCCGAGGCGTGCGGACCGGGCAAATCCCCAGGCCCCGGACAGGCCCGAGGCAAGCAGATGGCAGCCGCAGATCCACAGCGCCATGACCCAGCCGGCCAGCCAGCCCAGGACCAGCAGCGACAGCAGGATCACCACCGCCGCCGCGACCCCCGGCAAAACCAGGCGCAGCGGCAGGCCGTCAAGGCGGTCGGTATCGGCGATGACCCGCGCCAGCGCCGGGCCGCGCCGCAGCATCAGCAGCCTTTGCCAAGGTAAGTCCGACAGACCCGACAGGACCGCGCCGCGCAGGTCGACGACCGCCCGCAGCGTCGCATCGTGGCCCAGCATCCGCTCGCCATAGCGTGCGGCGGTGCGGATCAGGGCCAGACCGCGCACGGCGGCGGCCGGGCGGAACACGTCGAACATGACGGCACCCCCGGCATAGCCCGCCAGCCCGGCCAGCGCGGCGGCGCTGATGAACCAGCCCGACAGCATCAGCAGCCCGACGCCCGCCAACAGGACCAGCACCGCCAGTCCCATCGCCCGCAGCATGGCAGAGGAACGGGCCATGACCTTCCACAGTTGCCACATCACGCCGCCCCGATCCGGTATTCGCGGCCGATGGCGCGGATCAGAGCGCCGTCATGGGTGGCGATGACCAGCCCCGCCCCGGCGCGGTGTGCTGCCAGCAGGCCCTGGATGACGCGGGCCGCCGTCTCGGCATCAAGGTCAGCGGTCGGTTCATCCGCAAGGATCCAGTCAGGCTGGCCATGCAGTGCACGGGCCAGCGTCAGGCGCCGCCCCTCGCCGCCCGACAGGCCGGCGCCACGCTCGCCCAGCCGCGTCTCCAGCCGCTGCGGCAGGACATCGACCAGATGCGCCGCCTGCGCCCCCGCCAGCGCCGGGCCCAGATCGCCGCCCCTTCCCAGCCGCAGGTTGTCCTCAAGGCTGGCGTCCAGGAAATGAACCGACTGCGGCATCCAGCCCAGGCGCGCGCGCGAAGGACGCATGACCTCGCCTCCGTCCGGCGTCTCCAGCCCGGCCAGCAGGCGCAGCAGCGTGGTCTTGCCCGCACCGCTGGGTCCAGTCACCACAAGCGCCTCGCCGGGCAGAAGCTCAAGGTCGGGATAGTCAAGTCCACGCAGCGACACCCCCCGCAGTGCAAGGCCGCTTGGCCCTTTGGCGGCAGCGTCGCGTGGCAGCATCTTTGCCGGGGCAAGCTCATCGACCAGAATATCTGCTGCGGCCTCGGCGGCAGCACGGTCATGCCACAACCCGGCCAGATCGCGCAGCGGCTGGAAGAATTCGGGCGCGATCAGCAGCAGAAACAGCGCCGGGCGGATCCCCAGTGGCCCGCCCCAGGTGCCGGTGCCGATCTCACCCAGCACCGAAAACCCGCAGAACACCGCCATCATCGCGATCCCCAGCGCCGCGAACAACTCCAGCACGGCCGAGGACAGGAACGCGATCCCCAGCACCCGCATGGTGCGCCGGCGCAGTCGATCGGCGGCCATCCTGAAGCCACGGGACAGCGCGGGCACGGCATCCAGCAGCCGGATATCGGGTAGCGCTCCGATGCGGTCGGCCAACAGCGCGCCCATATTCGCCATCTCGCCCAGTTGCGCGCGGCTGGCACGCCCCGTCGCCTGTCCGATCAGGACCATAAAGACGATGATCGCCGGCCCCGCAACCAGCAGGATCAAGCCCGCCGCCCATGCACTTGCAAATGCAGCCGCGCCAACCGCCAGCGGCACCGCCAGGCTGCGGTCGCGGATCAGCGCATTGCGCGCGGCGAATGTCCCCAGCAAGGCCAGTTGATCCCCCGCAAGCGTCGCGATCGCCCCGGCGCGCGATCGCGCGGCCCGGAGGGCGACATGCTCCAGCAGCTCGCCCCGCAAGCGTCCCACGGCAATCCGCCCGGCACGCTGCGCCAGACGTTCGGCGACCAGCGTCAACGCCAGCCGCAGCAATCCGGCCCCGCCCAGCAGCCAAAGCGAGGCCGGACCCGCAGCCCGTTTCTCGATCATCGCCGACAGCATATCCGCGGCCCCCCAGGCCATCGGCAACCAAAGCAGCCCGGCCAGCACCGACAGGGCCGAGGCTCGACGCAGCAGGACAGCCTCGGACGCGAGCAGGCGCGCAGCAGAACCAGATCGCGCGTCAGGCATGAACGCTCACCCGGCTTCGCCGTTTCGGAAATACCCCAGGGGAGTCGCGCGGAACGCGCGGCGGGGGCAGCGCCCCCATGCCCTCGCCCCCCGCTCAGAACGCCTTGAAGGTCATCGTCGTCAACGTGCGCGAGATATGGGGAATGTCGAACAGGTTCTCGGCCAGGAACCGGCCGACATCCTGATCCTCGGGGACATAGATCTTGGCAATCAGGTCGTAATCGCCCGAGGTCGAGTAAAGCTCGCTGACGATTTCCCGGTCGTAGATCGCATCGGCAACCTCATAGGTCTTGCCGGGCGTGCAACGAAACTGGACGAATACCGGACGCATGGCGAACCTCCTGGGCTTGGCGCGGACAACCTAGACCGCGCTCGGCGCCGGGGTCCAGTCCCCGCGCGCATGGCCGCGCCAGAACCGGCGCATCAGCAACGTCGCGGCAAGGGTCAGGCCTGCGACCAGCCCCAGCCACAGGCCCTTGGGGCCCAGTCCCAGCACAAAGGCCAGGCCATAAGCCACCGGAATCCCGACCAGCCAATAGCTGATCCCGGCAATGACCATCGGCATCCGGGTGTCCTGCACGCCGCGCAGCAGGCCAAGCGCGATCACCTGCAGCGCATCGGCCATCTGGAACAGCGCGGCATAGAACATCAGCCCGGTGGCGAAATCGATCAGGGCCGGCGTCTCGGGATGGTTCACGTCCAGATACAGGCCGACCAGCGCGCGCGGGAACAGGATGAAGGTAGCGACCGCGATCAGGGCGATGCAGACCGAAACCACGGTGACCGTTACCGCGGCATCGCGCATCCAGCCGCCATCACCCCAGCCCTTGGCCTGACCGACACGCACGGTCGCGGCATTCGACATGCCAAGATGCAGCATGAAGGTGATCGAGGCCAGTTGCAGTGCGATCCCATGCGCGGCCAGTTCGCGCGTCCCGATCCAGCCCATCATCACGTTCGAGCCGACGAACAGCCCGCCCTCGGCCACCATGGTCAGACCGATGGGCAGGCCCAACAGGAAGACCTTGCGCATATAGGCCCAGTCAGGGCGCCAGAAACGCTTGAACAGGTGATACTTGCGCGCCACGGGCAGCCATGCCGCATAGGCGGTGATCGCGGCCAGTTGCAGGAATTGCACGATGATCGCGGCGACGGCCGCGCCTTCGACCCCCAGCTCGGGTACCCCAAGGTTGCCGAAGATCATCACCCAGTTCAGGAAAATCACCAGTGGCAGACCTGCCAGCGTGATCCACAGCACGACCTGCGGACGCTCCATCGCGGCCAGATAGCTGTTCAGCGTCAGTTGGCACAGGACGGCCAGCAGGCCGAATCCGGCAATGCGCAGATAATCCTGCGCCAGCTCGGCCACGACGGGGGCCTGGCCGATGGCCAGAAGGATCGTCTCGGAGTGCCACAGCAGCGGCAGCATGACGATGGCATGGATGATCGACAGCCACAGCGCCATCCGGGCCGAGCGGCGGACCTCGGTCTCGTCATCGCGGGCGATCGCGGCGGCGATCACGCCCATCACACCGATGCCGAATCCCATGCCCAGGAAGAACAGGATGTTGAAGAACGAAACGGCGATGACCAGCGCCGCCAGTTCGTTGACCCCGTACCAACCCACCATGATGGTATCGGCGACGCTGATCGCCATGCGCGCAAGATGGCTGCCGACCAGTGGCAGGCCGAGCGCGAGCGTCGCGCGCAGATGGGGGGCATAGCGATCAAAGGTCATGCCCCTGCCTTATCCTTGGGCAAAGGCCAGAGCAAGCTGCACGTTTCAGGGCCGGATCTCGACCTCGGTTCCGATCCTCGCCAGCGCATAGATTTCCTCGATCTCGTCATCCAGGATGGCGATGCAACCTTCGGTCCAGTCGCCCCGCACGCGATAGCCCTTGGGGATCTGGTTCGGCTGTCCGTGGATCATGATGTCGCCGCCCGGATCGATCCCGGCCTTGCGCGCGGCCTCGCGGTGGCGGCGCTGGGGATAGTCGATGCCCAGGGACAGGTGAAAGCGGCTGCGATCGTTCAGCCTGTCGATGCGGAAAACCCCCTCGGGCGTCCTGCCGTCCCCTTGCCGCGACTTGTCGCCGCGTGGGGATGAACCCAGCGCGACGCGAAATGTCTTGGGCGGCCCGTCCTGCTGAAAGACGGTCATGCGCCGGGCGGCCTTTTCGACAAGGATCCTCTCGATGGGCGATGTCAGGCGGGCGGGTTCCTCGGGTCCGGTCTGGGGGACATAGCCGCCCTGTCCGGGCCGCGTCGGAAATTCGGGCAGGCGCGCCATGATGCCCGGATGCGGGCGCACCAGCATCCACCCGCTCCAAAGCAGGAAAAGCACGGCCAAGGCCGAAAACAGCGCCGCCAGCCTTTTCATCGCTCGCTTCCTTCAACCTCCTGCTATTGCAGGTCGGCAAAGGCCTTTTTCAGACGGGCCACGGCCTCGACCACGCGCCCCCGCGGCGTCGCCAGATTGAACCGCAGGAAGCTTTCGCCCCCGGTCCCGAAGGTCGGCCCATGATTCGCCGCGATGCGCGCGCCCTGTTCGACGCGGGCAGTGAATTCGGCGGCAGTCATGCCCGTCCCCGAAAAATCGACCCAGGCCAGATAGGTCGCCTGCAGCGGCATCGAGCGCAGACCGGGGATCGCGTTCACGCCCTCGTCGAAGATGCGGCGGTTGCCGTCCAGGTATTCGACCAGGGCATCGACCCATTCCGCACCCTCGGGGGAATAGGCGGCGGTGACCATCTGCGGGCCGAACATGTCCGGCTTGACCCCAAGCGCCAGCAGCCGCTGCCTGATCCGGTCGCGCAGGGCTTCATCGGCGATGATCATGTTGCCGATATGCGCGCCCGCGATATTGAAGGTTTTGGTCGCGGCATTCAGCGTGACCAGTCGCGGCGCCAGTTCCGGCACGACTTTCGCAGTTACCAGATGACGCGGCGCGCCCGGCATCACGAGGTCGCTATGCACCTCGTCCGAAATCAGGATCAGATCATGCGCCTCGCAGAAGGCGGCGACTTCGCGCAACTCCTCGGCCGACCAGACACGCCCGCCGGGATTGTGGGGCGAGCACAGGATCAGCATCTTCTCGCGCCCGGTCATCAGCGGGCGCCAGTTGTCCCAGTCCATGCGGTACTGGCCGTCGTGCATTGCCAGCGGCAGTTCGACGACCTCGCGCCCCGACGCGCGGGCCACGCGGGCAAAGGCGTGATAGACCGGGGTCATCAGCACGATCCCGTCGCCCGGTTCGGTCAGCGCGTCGATGCAAAGCCCGGTCGCGTTCACCAGCCCCTGCGTGGTCAGGATCCAGTTCGCCTCGATCTCCAAGCCGTGGCGCGTCTTCAGCCACCAGCGGATCGCGTCGCCATAGGCGCGGGTGTCGGACGGATAGCCATAGACCCCGTGGGCGGCGATCGCCTCGACCGCACGCTGGACCGAGGTCGGGGGGCGGAAGTCCATGTCGGCGACCCACATCGCGATGCCATCCGAGGCGGACACGCCAAAGCCCTGTTCCATGTCGTCCCATTTGGAACAGTCGGTGCCCACGCGGTTGATGATCTCGTCGAAATCGGGTCTGGTCATGGCGTCGCTTTCTCTCAATTCCCCGCGCCACCATAGCGGCTTGTTGCGCAAGGCCAAGGGTTGCCCTAGATCACAGTCATGACATTGCGCAGCATCATCCTTCACCCCGATCCGCGGCTGAAAAAGCCTTGCGACCCCGTCGCCCGCATCACGCCCGAGATCGAGACCCTGGCCGCCGACATGCTGGCGACCATGTATGACGCACCCGGCGTCGGCCTGGCCGCACCGCAGGTGGGCGTGATGTCGCGCCTTTACGTCATGGATTGCGAAAAGGATCCGGACGCGCCGCACAATCCGATCGTCATGGTGAACCCGCAGATCACCTGGACCTCGGAAGGGCTGAACACCTATGAGGAAGGCTGCCTGTCTATCCCCGACCAATATGCCGACGTGACCCGCCCGGCCGAGGTCCGCGTGGAATGGCTGGGCCTTGACGGCAAGACGCATGAACGCGAATTCGACGGCCTTTGGGCGACCTGCGCCCAGCACGAGATCGATCATCTCGACGGGCGGCTGTTCATCGACTATCTCAGCCCGATGAAGCGCCAGATGATCACCCGCAAGATGGTCAAGCTGAAGCGCGAGCGCGCGCGCCCCTGACCGCAGCCGCCTCTCAACGACTTATGCAAAGGCGCCGCAGATGACCGTCCGCCCGTTCATTCCCTATTCCGATCGCCGTCTGCATGTCGCGGCCGAACCCGTCGCCGCGATCACCGAGACGGTGCGCATGATCTGGGACGACATGATCCACACGATGGACGCGATGCCCGGCGTGGGACTTGCCGCGCCGCAGATCGGCATCATGCAGCGCCTGGCGGTGGTCGACGCCTCGGACAAGCGCGGGCAGGCCGTCCGCATGGCCAACCCCGAGATCCTGCACGCCTCGGTCCAGTTGCGCGCCCATGACGAGGCAAGTCCGAACCTGCCCGGAGTCTTTGCCCGGATCGAACGCCCCCGCGCCGTCACCGTCCGGTTCCTGAACGACCGCGGCGAAGTCGAGGAACGCGATTTCGTCGGCCTGTGGGCGACCTCGGTCCAGCACCAGATCGACCACCTGAACGGCAAGCTCTATGTCGACCACCTGTCGCCGCTGCGCCGCAAGATGCTTGTCGCGAAATCCGCGAAGCTTGCCCGCGCCTGACACGTCAAGCGCGCTTTCCTTTGCCAAAGGCGCCGTCTAACCTTGCGCCGATGCGCCCGTCTACGCGGGTCCGATCCTGAAGGAAGGGACCGAAATCCGCATGATTTCAGTTTTGCCTTTGCTTGCCGGGCTGCTGCTGGCCGCCGCTTCACTGACGCCATCGCTGATTCCGCGTGACTGGGTCATGCAGGGGGCGCTGGCCGGTATCTCGACCGCGGCCGGTTATCTGGTGACGGTTTTCCTGCTGGCGCTGTGGCGCACGCTGCAGATCCCGATCTTGTCGCGCAAATGGGCGATGATCTGCCATTCCGTTCTGGCTGTCCCTGTGCTGGCGCTGCTGGTCCGCTGCATCGCGCTGTCCGACGACTGGCAGAACAGCATCCGCGAACGCATGCAGATGCCCCCGCTCGAGGCCGCGAACACCACCAAGATGCTGCTTCTGGCGGCGGCGGTCTTTCTGGTTCTGGTGGTGCTTGGCTGGACGCTTCAGGGGTTGTTCAACCTGCTGCGCAACCGCCTTGCCCGCTATATCCCGGCCGCCAGCGCCAACGTGCTGGGCCTGCTGCTGGCGGCGCTGATCGTGGTGACGATCACCCGAGACGGCGTCGTGAACTGGGCGCTGAAAGTGGCCGACAGTTCCTATGCCGCCGCCCAGCACCTGACCGATCCCTCGACCGCGCCGCCGACCGAAGGCTGGCGCTCGGGCGGGCCGGGATCGCTGGCGGACTGGGATCTGATGGGCAAGCCCGGCCGCGACTTCGTCCTGGACGGGCCGCGCGCCGCCGCGATCCAGGCCTTTACCGGCCGCCCCGCGCATGAGCCGCTGCGGATCTATGTCGGCCTTGCGCAGGAAAAAAGCGCCGAGGCCCGCGCCCGCGTCGCCTTGGCCGAGATGATCCGCGTCGGCGCCTTCGACCGCAAGATCCTGATCGTCTCCAGCCCGACCGGCACCGGCTGGATGGACCCGGCCAGCTATGACGCGCTGGAATACATGAACGATGGCGATGTCGCGACCGTGGCGGTGCAATATTCCTATCTGCAAAGCCCGCTGGCGCTGATCTTCGAAACCGAATCCGGGCTTGAACAGGCGACCGCCACCATGCGCGCCGTCTATGACCATTGGCGCGAACTGCCCGCCGACGCCCGGCCAAGACTTTACCTGCACGGCATCTCACTGGGGGCGTGGTCGTCGATGTATTCGATGAACCCGTTCCAGATGATGAACGAGCCGATCTCGGGCGCGTTCTGGGCCGGACCGCCCTTCCCGTCCGAGCTGTGGCGGCAGGCCAACACCGCACGCCGCCCCGGCAGCCCCTTCATCCTGCCCGAGGTCGATGAGGGAGAGGTGATCCGCTATGCCAGCCAGTTCGCACCGCCCGACCGTTCGGGCCGGCCCTGGGGCAGGCTGCGCATCCTGTTCCTGCAGCATGCCAGCGACCCGATCGTGTTCTACAACCCCGCATCATTGTGGCGCGCGCCGGAATGGATGCACGAGCCGCCCGCGCCCGATGTCTCGCCCCGGCTCAGCTTTACGCCCATCGTCACGCAGCTTCAGCTTGCGGTGGACATGCTGGTCTCGACCTCGACCCCTCCGGGATTCGGGCATATCTATGATGCCGATGAATATATCGACGGCTGGGTGTCGATCACCGCACCCCAAGGCTGGACTGCCGAGGATACCGCGCGGCTGAAGGCGAAATGCGGCAAGGGCGGGCTGATCGGATGCGACAACGGTTGATCGTGATGGGCGGAGCAGCGGCGGCAATCATCCTTGTGATCCTGGGGCTCAACACGGCGCGTAACGCGGCCGGGTGGCAGCCGATCACCCAGACCCCGGCAGAGCGGGAAGCGATGCTGGCTTCGGCGTGGGAAATTCGCCAGCCGCCGACGCCCGGCCCCCACAAGGCGGCCGTCCTGCTGTCCGGCTGTGACGGGGTCCATGACAACATGGATTACTGGGCCAATGTCCTGCTGGGCCAGGATCGCACGGTGATGATCCTGGACAGCCATTCACCGCGCAAGCTGGACAAGGTGCAATCCTGGCGGGCGGTCTGCGCGGGCCAGATCCTGCCCGGCTCGGAGCGCGCGGGCGATCTTGCGGTGGCCATGGCCGCGCTGCGCCGGATGCCGGGGATCAGGCCCGAAGACACGATGGTCCTTGGCGCGTCACATGGCGGCTGGACGGCGATGGAATTCATGGCCGAGCTGGACAGCGACAAGCCCCCGCCCGGCCTGACCGAATGGCCCGAGGATCCCCACTCCCTTGCCGCCCGCGTCGGCCCGGTCGTGCTGCTTTACCCCTATTGCGGGTTGCTCAGCCGGGGCGAGGAAGGCCGCTGGCCCGAGGGCGCGCGCGGTTTGATGATCCTTGCCGAGAAGGACAGCATCACCGACCCCGATGCCTGCCGCCTGATGGCGGACAAGCTGGTCAGCAAGGGCGTCGACCTGCACAGCATCACCCTGCCCGGCATCAATCACGGCTTCGACCAAAGCGAGCGGTCGGCCCTGTCCTCCTTGCAACTGGACCCTGCGGCGCGGAAGAAAGCGACAAGCCTTGTGACGCGGTTCCTGCAGGGTTTTGCATTGCGCAAGGCCGGTCTATAGGGGCCGGATCAGCACAAGGGCCAGGATCATGCGCGTCGTTTTCATGGGAACTCCGGATTTTTCAGTGCCCGCGCTGCGCGCCATCGCGGCCCGGCACGAGGTCGTCGCGGTCTATTCCCAGCCGCCGCGCGCCGCCGGACGCGGACAGAAGTCGCGCCCCTCTCCCGTCCACAAGGTGGCCGAGGAACTGGGGCTGACCGTGCGGGTACCCGAAAGCCTGAAATCGCCCGAGACTCGGACCGAGTTCGCGGCGCTGGCCGCAGATGTCGCGGTGGTCGTGGCCTATGGCCTGATCCTGCCCCGCCCCGTGCTGGACGCGCCGCGGCTGGGCTGCCTGAACATTCACGCCTCGCTGCTGCCGCGCTGGCGGGGGGCCGCACCGATCCATCGCGCGATCATGGCCGGGGACGCGGAAACCGGCGTCGCCATCATGCAGATGGAGGCGGGGCTGGACACCGGCCCCGTCCTCGCCGAAAGCCGTACCGCCATCGGCACCGACGACACGACCGCCGACCTGCACGACCGGCTGTCCGAGATGGGCGCGCAACTGATCGTCCAGACGCTGGACCGCCTGCCCCTGCCCGCGACGCCGCAGCCCGAGGCGGGCGTGACCTATGCCGCCAAGATCGACAAGGCCGAGGCCCGGATCGACTGGACCCGGCCCGCGGCTCAGATCGACCGCCAGATCCGCGGCCTTTCTCCGTTTCCGGGTGCGTGGTGCATGATCGGCGAGGAAAGGGTCAAGCTGCTCCGCTCTCGACTGGCAGAGGGGTCGGGTCAGCCGGGACGCGTGCTGTCGGACTTCACCATCGCCTGCGGCCAGGGCGCGGTCGAAATCGTCGAGGCCCAGCGCGAAGGCAAGCGCCCGATGCCCGCGACCGAGATCCTTCGCGGCCTGACCCTGCCCGATACGCTGGGCTAACCCGTCGGCTTTGCTGCATTTTCATCACAGGCGCTGCGTGAATTCACCGGGCGTGGGCGCGGCGGCAAAAGCGCGTGCTATCCTCTTGCAGGTTTGAACCCAAGGAGGGGCTTTCGATGGACGATTTGGTCCGCATGATGGCTGCGAACTGGTGGATGGTCCTGTTGCGCGGGATCGCGGCGGTGCTGTTCGGCATCATCGCGCTGGCCTGGCCCGGCCTGACGGTCTATGTCCTGCTGCTGACCTTCGGCGCCTATGCGGTTTTCGACGGCATCCTGGCGCTGGTCACGGGCTATCAGCGGCGCAAGACCGACGAACGCTGGTGGGCCTGGGGGCTGGAGGGGCTGCTGTCCATCGCGATCGGCCTGATGGCCCTGTTCTGGACCGAGGCCACGGCCTTGGCCTTCATCATCTGGATGGCGATCTGGGGCGTCATCGCGGGCGTCTTCCGCATCGTCGCCGCGATCCGCCTGCGTCACGAGATCGACGGCGAATGGGCGCTTGTCCTCAGCGGCGTGCTGCTGGTCATGTGGGGCCTTTTGATGGCGATGCTGCCGGCCGCGGGCCTGCTCAGCATCGCATGGCTTCTTGGGATCTTTGCGGTGCTGATCGGGATCACCCTGATCGCGCTGTCGCTGCGCCTGCGCAAGCTGAACGCGGGCTAGGTTCCGCGCGGTTTGGCCCGCGTGGTCGGATCGGCCTCCAAGGGATTTTCGGGCCAGGGATGGCGCGGATAGCGGCCCCGCATGTCCTTGCGCACATCGGCATAGCTTCCGGCCCAGAAGCCGGGCAGGTCGGTCGTCACCGCGACCGGCTTGCCCCCCGGTGACAGCATCGAGATGCGCAGCGCCCGCCCGCCGACGACCGGATGCTGCGCGACCCCGAACAGTTCCTGCAGCTTCAGTTCGATTGAGGGGGTCTCGTGGTCATAGTCGATGGGCACCTTGCGGCCCAAAGGCGTCACGAAATGCGCGGGCGCGGCGCGGTCCAGCCGTTGCTGGCCGTCCCAGCCGATGCGCGCCTTCAGCGGCTCGGTCAGGTCCAGCCCGCGCAGGTCCGCGGCGGTCCGCACCTTGCCCAGCCAGGGCAGCAACCATTCGGGATCGGCCAGAAGCGTTTCGTCATCGACCGGGCCAAGTTCCGGGATCAGCGCGACGCGCGCCCGCAGCCGGGCCGCACCGGGCGTCCAGTTCAAGCCCGACGCACGCAAACCCTCGACCGCCGCGCGGGCGATCGAAGCCGGTTCGGGGCTGTCCAGCGCGTGATCTGCCAGCACCAAGGCCCCCAGCCGCTCTTGCCGCCGGGCCAGGATCCGGTTGTCGCGCCGCGACCATTCGACCAGTTCGACTGACCGGATCAGGTCGGGAAACAGCGCGCGAAGATCGCCTTCGTCGACGGCGGCGGCCATACGGACCCGGGCCTCGCGCGCATCTCCGTCCAGATCGGTCGCCACGATAAAGAGGGACGCGCCCAGCGCGTCGCCTTCGGGCAGGATCGCCCCCTTGCCGCCCGACAGGACATAGCACGGCTGGTCGCCCTTGCGGCGCTGGCCGATGCGGTCGGGATAGGCCAGCGCGGCCATGGCGCCCGCCGCCATCCCCTGCCCCTCTGGCGCAAGACGACGCAGGCGGCGGGCCTCGTCGCGGATGCGCTGGACTCCCCCGGCATTGAGCGGCCAGGGATGGCGCGCCTCATAGGCCCGCGCGTCGCGGATCGCGGCAAGGCGCAGGGTCAGATCGACTGGGGCGCCGGTCAGGGGATCGCGCTCGCCCATCAGGGCGGCAAGATCGGCGGCATCCTTGCCGGCAAGAACCAGCATATGCGCAAGCCGCGGATGCAGCGGCAGGGCCACCAGCGCGCGACCATGCGCGGTGATGCGGTCACCTGCGTCCAGCGCGCCAAGATCGCGCAAAAGCGCCCTTGCCTCGGCCATTCCGGCTTCGGGCGCGGGCGTCAGAAAAGCCAGATCCGACCCGTCCGAGCCCCAGTTCGCAAGCTCCAGCGCCAGCCCCGCAAGATCGGCGACCGCGATCTCGGGTGGGGCGAAAGCGGGCAAGGCGCCTTCTTCGGCGCGCGCCCACATGCGATAGCAGATGCCCGGCGCGACCCGCCCCGCTCGACCGCGGCGCTGTTCGGCTTCGGCCCGGCTGACACGCTCGGTCACAAGCCGCGACATGCCCGAGCCGGGATCGAAGCGCGACCGGCGCGCCCGACCGGCATCGACCACCACAGTCACGTCGGGAATGGTCAGCGAAGTCTCTGCGATCGAGGTCGCCAGCACGATCCGGCGCCGCCCGCTGGCGGGGCGCATCACCGCGCGCTGCGCCTTGAAATCCATCGCGCCGAACAGCGGCGCGACCTCGGCATCGACATCCCCCAGCATCGCAGCGACGCGCCGGATCTCTCCCTCGCCCGGAAGGAAGCACAGCAGGGTGCCGCCGGTGGCGCGGGTCTCGGCCTCGGCGTGACGGACCAGCCGCGCGGCTTCGGGCACCAGCCGGACGCCTGCGGGCAGCGGACGGTCCAGCCAGCGCGTCTCGACCGGAAAGGCACGCCCATCGGACCGGATCACGGGGGCCGCGTCCAGAAGTGCCGCCACGGGTTCGGCATCCAATGTCGCCGACATGACCAGCACGGCAAGATCGGGCCGCAGCGCCTGACGCGCCTCCCATGTCAGGGCAAGGCCAAGATCGGCATTCAGATTGCGTTCGTGGAATTCGTCGAAGATCACGCAACCGATCCCCTCAAGCGAGGGGTCGGACTGGATCATCCGGGTCAGGATGCCCTCGGTCACGACTTCGATGCGCTGACCCGCGACGGCCTCGCCCCGGATGCGATAGCCGACGGTCCGGCCCACCGGCTCGCCCAGCGTCTCGGCCATGCGTTCGGCGGCGGCGCGTGCGGCCAGCCGGCGCGGTTCCAGCATCAGGATGCGGCCCGCGACCACCGGCAGCAGCGCCAGCGGGACGCGCGTCGTCTTGCCCGCGCCGGGCGGGGCCATCAGGACAGCGCGACCCTGCGCGGCAAGCGCGGCGGTCAGTTCGGGCAGGACGGCGTCGATGGGCAGGGTCATGCATGGCTTATGGCAAAGCCATAACGGCGCGAAAAGCCTTCACACATCCGATTGACTGGGTTCGCGACGAATGTCCGAATACCGACGCACAACTTTGTCGGGAGGCATCGTGGAAAGCCTGCTCCTGCTTCTGATGGTCCCGCTTGGTGCGGCGGCGCTGGCGGAGTTGTTCAACCAAGATGATGAGCATGTTGACGGATCAAGGACTGAGCCCGAGCCAGAGCCAGAGCCGGAACCACAGCCGGAAACGGTGATCCTTGGAACCGAGGGCGATGACACCATTTGGGCGACCGATCCCGTGACCGAGGTTCATGCTGGTGACGGAGACGACTTTGTCGGGATCCGCGGATCGATCCTTGTCGAGGGGGGAAATGGCGCTGACCTTCTCACCAACGACTACAGCCACGCGGGCCACTCGACCCTGTCCGGTGGCGCGGGGGATGACACAATCCGCGGGAATGACGGGATGGGCTTTCACGCCTCCTCTCAAGTCGACCAACATTCCTGGCATGTGGGATTGTCCGACGACGTCCTGCGGGGCGGTGACGGCGACGATATCATCGGCTTTGACCGCGCGGACACCGTCACCGGTGGCGCGGGGGCCGACGTGATGGACGGTTTTGTGAATCAGGGCCACATTGCCCACGTGACCGATTTCGACCCCGCCGAGGATCGCCTGCGGATCAATGTCGACCCTCAGGAATCGGCGCAGGGATCCGATCCATTCGGACGCGTCTCTGTCGTCGAGGTCAATGGCGATACCGTAATCCGGCTGGGCGGCGAAGACGTGGCCCGGATTGCCGGGCGCACTGGCCTGAATGTCGGATTCGAAACGAACTGGTATAGCGAGGAACTGGGCGGCACCGTCTATACCGTAGAGTCGAGCAGCGACCTCGAACTGGGGCCGAACCCCATCCACACGGACCTGAACGGCAACGAGGTCGATCGCGCGACGCTGGACGTTGTCATCAACGCCTATATGCGCTTCGACACCTGAGCGTGAACGCCCCCTGTAAATCCCGCGCATGCCTGCATATCTTTGGACGCGCGGAACAAGGCCGGGGACAGGATGGGTATCGCTGACGATCTGATGCAGGGGCTGGGAATCTCGGACCCGGTCATCCGGTTGGGCGTGACGGGGCTGTCGCGGGCGGGCAAGACGGTGTTCATCACCTCGCTTGTCGCGAACCTTCTGGACCGCGGCCGGATGAGCGCGTTGCGCGCGGCGGCGGACGGATCGCTGAAATCCGCATGGCTGCAACCCCAGCCCGACGATACCGTGCCCCGCTTCGATTTCGAGCGGCATCTGGCAGCGATGACCGGACCCGATCCGCATTGGCCCGAAGGCACGCGCCATGTCAGCCAGTTGCGGCTGTCCCTGCGCGTCCAGCCGCGCGGCCTGCTGACGGGCTGGCGCGGACAGCAGGTGCTGCATCTGGACATCGTGGATTATCCCGGCGAATGGCTGCTGGACTTGCGCCTGATGGACAAGGACTTCGACAGCTGGTCGGCCGAGGTGCTGGACCGCATGAAGGGACGCCCCGGCGCCGCGCGGTTCCAGGACGTGCTGGCCGCGACCGACCGCACGCGCTTTGACGAAACCGCCGCGCAGGCGCTGGCGGCCGCCTATACGGGCCATTTGCACGAGGCCCGCGACGCCGGCTGGTCGGACTGCACGCCGGGCCGCTTCCTGATGCCGGGCGAGCTTGAGGGGTCGCCCGCCCTGACCTTCACGCCGATGCCGCCCGAATTCCGCGACACCCCCGTCTGGCGCGAATTCGCGCGCCGTTTCGGGGCCTACAAGTCGCGTGTGGTGAAGCCCTTCTTCCGCGACCATTTCGCGCGGATCGACCGGCAGGTCGTGCTGATGGACGTGCTGGGCGCAATCCATGCCGGCCCCCAGGCAGTCGAGGACATGCGCCGCGCCATGGCCGACATCCTGACCGCCTTTCGCCCCGGTCGCGCGGGGTGGCTGTCGCAACTGCTGGGCTCGCGCAGGGTGGGGCGCATCCTGTTCGCAGCGACCAAGGCCGACCACCTGCACCATATCCAGCACCCGCGTCTGACCGCGATCACGGGGGCGATGCTGCGCGAGGCCCGCGACCGGGCCGATTTTTCGGGCGCGCGGACCGAAGCGATGTCGATCGCCGCCCTGCGAACCACCACGGAAGAGATCATCCACCAGGATGGCGACGAGCTGCCCGCCGTGCGCGGCACCCTGATGGACGGGCGGCAGGCCGCCTTCTATCCGGGCGAGCTGCCCGCCAACCCCGCCGACCTGCTGGTCCACGCCCGGAATGGCGCGGATCGCTGGCTGGATGGCGATTACGCGATCATGGATTTCGCACCCGCACCCGGCACCCTGCGTCCGGGCGACGGCCCGCCGCATATCCGGCTGGACCGCGCGGCCGAGTTCCTGTTCGGCGATCAGATCTGAAGGGATTCAAGATGGCTGAACCTCCGAAACGCCGCGGCCCTGTCCTGATCGAGATGGATGCCGCACCCGCCACCCCCGCCCCGGGCGGGCCGGAAACCACACCTCAGGGTGCGCAGAGCACGGCCGAGCCCGACCGCCGCAGCCGCCGCGCCCCACGCAGCGCGCCCCGCGATGGCGAGGACGCGCCCTCGCCCGCGGATGCACCGATGATCGATGACGGGCTGTCGCCGGCGATGCCACAGCCGCGCACCATGCAGCTTGTGGCGCGCATCGCCGGGGCCGGGCCGTCGCCGCTGACCCGATTCTTCCTGAACACCGGGGCCGCGCTTCTGACTTTCCTTTTGTCGGTCGCCACGCTGCGCTTTCTGTCCGACCTGCTTCGGACCTATCCCCTTCTGGGATGGATCGGCATCTTCCTGATGGTGCTGTTCTGCCTTGCGGCGCTGGCGATGGGCTGGCGCGAATACCGCGCCTGGTCGCGCTTTGCCGCCATCGATGGGATCAATCGGGCGGCGGGGGCGGCGCTGGCCTCGGGCGATGTCGCGGCGGCACAGGACGTCGTCGGGCGGCTTGAACGGCTTTACCGCGCGCGTCCGGAACTGGAATGGGGACGCGAGCGGCTGGCCCGCCACAAGGCCGAGGCCTATGAGGCGCAGACGCTGATCGCGATGGCCGAGACCGAGCTTCTGGCCCCGCTGGACCAGCAGGCGCGCCGCGAAATCGAGGCCGCCTCGCGCACCGTCGCTGCAGCGACCGCCCTGATCCCGCTGGCTTTGGCCGATGTCGTCGCCGCATTGGCAGCGAACATGCGGATGATCCGCCGCATGGCCGAGATCTATGGCGGGCGCGCCGGGGCCGTGGGCGGCTGGAGGCTGGCGCGCACCGTGATGACGCATCTGGTCGCGACCGGCGCCGTCGCGGCGGGCGATGACCTGATCCATACCGTGGCCGGGGGCGGCATCCTGGCCCGCGTCTCGAAACGCTTTGGCGAAGGCGTCGTCAACGGCGCCCTGACCGCCCGCGTGGGGATCGCCGCGATGGAAGTCTGTCGCCCCCTGCCCTTCATCCAGCAGCCGCGACCAAAGGTCGGAAACCTGATCGCGCGCGGCCTGAAGGGTCTGTTCGGCGAGGATCAAGAGGCGAAGTGACCGCCCGGTCGCTGTGCCGCGGCGGGTATTTGAAAAACGGTGAAGCGGTGCGGTTCTTTCTGCTGCATCGCTGCGCTAGTTTGAAACCATGACATCGCGCCGCCTCGCCCTGATCCTTTTCGCGCTGGCCCTGGGCCTTGGCCTGGCGGCCTGGGGGCGGGACCGGGTGGATGAATGGGTCGATGCCACCCGAATGCCGCGCCTGACCGTTCCCGTCGGGACCGAGGTGCTGGCGCGCGACGGCAGCCTGCTGCGCGCCTTCCAGGTTGCGGACGGGCGCTGGCGGCTTGATCCGGGACCTGTCGATCCGCTGTTTCTGGACATGCTGGTCGCGTGGGAAGATCGCCGGTTTCCGCGCCATCACGGCGTCGACGCGCTCGCCGTCCTGCGCTCGGCCGGTCAGGCGCTGCGGTATCGCCGCGTGGTTTCGGGCGGATCGACCCTGACCATGCAGGTCGCCCGCCTGATCGAGGAGGGACCCACCGGCGAATGGGCCGGAAAGCTGCGGCAGATGCGGCTGGCTTTGGCGCTGGAGCGGCAGCTGGACAAGGCCGGGATCATGGACCTTTACCTGCGGCTGGCCCCCTATGGCGCGAATGTCGAGGGCGTGCGTGCCGCAAGCCTGCAATGGTTCGGCAAGGAGCCGCGCCGCCTGACCCCCTCCGAGGCGGCTTTGCTGGTCGCCCTGCCCCAGTCGCCCGAAACGCGGCGCCCCGATCGCTTCCCGAAAGCCGCGACCGCGGCGCGCAACCGCGTGCTGGAACGGGCTGCGGATCGGGGATTGATCAGCCAGGGCGACGCGCGCGCGGCGATGACCGAGCCGGTTCCCCGCCGTCGCCGTGCTTTTCCGGCGCTGGCTCCACTGCTGTCGGGACGGCTGGCACGGGAAAACCCCGGCGCGGTGCGGATCGAAACCACGATCGATGCCGGCCTGCAGCGACGGGCCGAGGCGCTGGCCCTGCGCGCGGCACGCGGGGCGGGACGCAGCGTCTCGGCCGCGATCCTGCTGGCCGACCATCGCACGGGCGAAATCCTGGCCGATGTCGGCGCGGCCGACTGGACGAATCGCGGGGCGGCAGGATTCGTGGACATGACCCGGGCCTGGCGCTCTCCCGGATCGACGCTGAAGCCCTTTGTCTATGGGCTGGCCTTTGACCAGGGTTTGGCACATCCCGAGACGCTGATCGAGGATCGTCCGACCGTCTTCGGCCGCTGGCAGCCCCAGAATTTCGACCACATGTTCCGGGGCACGGTCAGCCTGCGGCAGGCGCTGATCTGGTCGCTGAACATCCCCGTGGTGAAATTGGCCGAGGCGCTTGGACCGAACCGCGTCGCGCAGGCACTGGACCGCGGCGGCATCCTGTTGCGCCTGCCAGGCGAGGCTCCGGGGCTTGCGCTGGTGCTGGGCGGTGGCGGGGTGACGCTGGAGGGGCTGACCTCGGGCTATGCCGCGCTGGCGCGGGGCGGGCTCGGCATTACCCTGTCCGCACTGCCGGGTGGATCGCGCGACATGCCCTCGGCCATGTTCGGGCCGGTCGCCGCATGGCAGGTCGGGAACGTGCTGGCCGCCAATCCTGCGCCACAGGGCGCGCGGCTGCGGCCGATGGCCTACAAGACCGGGACATCCTATGGGCATCGGGATGCGCTGTCGGTGGGATTTGACGGCGCCCATGTCGCCGCGGTCTGGCTGGGACGCCCGGACGGGACGCCGGTTCCCGGCGCCTTCGGCGGCGATCTTGCGGCACCGGTGCTGTTCGATCTGTTCGACGCACTGGCGCCTGTGCCGCTGCCTCCGCCGCCGCCGCAGACACTGACGGTCCCGAACAGCGCACTGCCCTTGCCGCTGCGCCGCTTTGCCCCGGCGGGCGAGGTCAGCCGCACCGCCGCGCAGCCGGCCGCGCCCGATAGGTTGGTCCTGCTTTACCCGCCCGACGGCTCGGTGCTGGATCCCGCGGGTGGGTTGGTCGTCAAGGCGCGGGGCGGGCGCGGGCCGTGGACCTTTCTGGTCAACGGCGCGCCCGCCGCCCTTGCCCTGCCCCGACCGGAAAGCCTGCTGCCCGATCCCGGTCCGGGCTTTGTGCAATTGTCCGTCATCGATGCCGCAGGAGCCTCGGCCAGTGCCACGATTTGGTTGCATCCTGCCGAATTGACGTCACGCTGAGCGAGAGTGGTCTTTTCATCCCCGCGCGTTGCGACATATTCGCGTTATGTTGCGCATTGACGATCAGATCACGATTCATGAATGGGAACTGTCCGAACAGTTCAGCCGGTCGCAGGGACCGGGCGGGCAAAACGTGAACAAGGTGGAAACCGCGGTCGAGCTGCGGTTCGAGGCCGAGCGTTCGCCCAGCCTGTCCCCGGCGGTCAAGTCCCGCCTGCAACGACTTGCGGGGCGGCGCTGGACGCAGGACGGTGCTATCCTGATCCGGGCCGAGGAAACCCGGAGCCAGTTGCGCAACCGGGAAATCGCCCGCGAGCGGCTGGTCGAACTGATCCGCAAGGCGCTGGTCGCCCCGCGACGCCGCATCGCGACGCGACCGACATTGGGAAGTCAGAAAAGAAGGCTCGCGGCCAAGACGCAAAGGGGAACCGTCAAATCCCTGCGCGGCAGGATCAGCGGGAGCGAGGAGGAAGGGTGAGGAGGAGCATTCGGGACAGGCTGACAAGCCTTCTGGGCCGCAAGCCGCCGGACATGCAGGTGGCGGCGCTTTGCCGCGACAGCCGCTCGGGGCGGGTTCTGCTGGTGACGAGCCGCGGCACCGGGCGCTGGATCGTGCCCAAGGGCTGGCCGATGCCCGGCCGCAGCCTTGCCGATGCCGCCCTGCGCGAGGCCTGGGAGGAGGCCGGCGTGCAGGGAACGGTCGTGCAGACCGCCATCGGCAGCTATCACTATGACAAGCAGCAGGAGCAGGGCTTCGCCATCCCGGTCGAGGTTCATGTCTTCGCGGTCGAAGTCGACGGGCTGTCCGAGCAGTTCCCCGAAGCCTCGCAACGACGGCGCGAATGGTTTGCCCCGGTCCGCGCGGCAGAGCTGGTCGCCGAGGCGGGGCTGAGAAAGCTGCTTCTGGCGCTGCCCGCATCGGCGCGGTCGCGGACCTGACATGCCAAAGGGCGATCGGGACTATCGCATCCTCGACAAGGATCTGGGACGCGTCACCAATGCCGAGCGCGCGGCGCTGGCCTCGGCCCGCCCGATGGTCAGGATCGGCATCGCGGTCGTCTTCGTGGCCGCGGTCGCCGAATTCGCGGCGGCTGCCACGGCCGGCCAGCCGATGCTGGGGATCATGGCAGCCTCGGTCGCGGTCGCAACTTACCTGGCGCTGTCCATCGGCGCGAACGACGTGGCGAACGCGTTGGGGCCAGCGGTCGGCGCAGGCGCGATCGGGCTGACCACGGGGCTGGTCCTGGTCGCCGGCATGGACGTGCTGGGTGCGGTTCTGGCGGGCGAGGCCGTCACGCGGACCCTGACCGAGGGGTTGATGGGCGAGACGCTGGGCGACAGCGCCCCCGCAGCCTCGATGATGCTTGCGGCGCTGATCGGCGCCGCAAGCTGGATCAGCGTCGCGACCCGGATGAACGCACCGGTCAGCACCACTCACTCGGTCGTCGGCGCCATCGCGGGCGCGGGGATCGCGACTTACGGTTTCGGCGCGGTCAACTGGTCGGCCATGGCGGTGGTGGCGCTTGGCTGGATCGTCTCGCCCGTGATTTCGGGGCTGCTGGCGGCGGGGATCCTGTCCAACCTGCATCGCCATGTGTTGGAAAAGGACGACCCGATCCGGTCTGGCAGGATCTGGCTGACGCTGCTGGTCGCCTTGGTCACGGGGCTGCTGGCGGCCATGATCGCATTGGCCTTCAAGGGGGCCGGCTGGATCCCGGTCCTGCTTTGGACTGCCGCCGGATGCGGCCTTGGCGGGATCTATTCTCATGTCATGCTGGGCCGACAGATCCGGCGCGAAGCGGGGGGCAAGCTGGCGCTGAAAAACCTGCTGGGCGTGCCCCTTACTGCGACCGCGCTGGTCATGGGTTTCGGTCACGGGGCCAATGACACCTCGAACGTCGCCGCGCCGCTGACGATCATCCTGGGCCAGATCTCGGACCGGCCGGGCGAATTGATGGACATGCAGATGGTGCTGCTGCTGTCGGGTCTGGGGATCGCGGGCGGGATCATCCTGTTCGGCGGCAAGCTGGTGACGATGGTCGGCAGCGGCATCACCCGGCTGAACCCGTCGCGGGCGCTGTGCATCTCGCTTGCGACAGCGCTGACGGTCCTGGGCTTCTCGATGATGGGACTGCCCGTCTCGACCACCCATGTCGCGATCGGCGGGGTCTTCGGCGTCGGCTTCTATCGCGAATGGCGGGACCGCCGGAAAACCAAGAAGCGCGCGCCGATGCCCGACGAGGAACTGCGCCGCCGCCATCTGGTGCGGCGGTCGCATGTGCGCACGATCCTGGGGGCGTGGCTGATCACCGTGCCGGTCAACGCGGCGCTGGCCGCCGCGTTGGTCCTGATCCTGAGGCTTTAGGCCCGGCGCTGCAGAGCCTCGCCCGCCGCGCGGGTTTCGGCCAGGGTTGCGCCTGTCGTCAGCGCCTCGGGGTCAAGGCGCAGTTCTATGACCGCAAGCGTGCCCGCCTGAACCGCCCGCTGGAAGGCGGGGCCGAAATCGTCCTGCGTCGCCACGATTTCGCCGTGACCGCCATAGGCGCGGGCAAGGGCTGCGAAATCGGGATTGCTCAGGTCGGTCCCCGACACGCGGCCGGGATAGGTCCGCTCCTGATGCATCCGGATGGTGCCATAGCGGCCGTTATTCGCCACGATCACGATGACCGCGGCGCCGTGCTGGGCAGCGGTCGAAAGCTCGTTCAGCGTCATCTGGATGCAGCCGTCGCCCGCGACGCAGACCACGGTGCGTTCGGGATGCGCCAGCTTTGATGCGATCGCGGCCGGCAGGCCATAGCCCATAGACCCTGACGTCGGCGCGACCTGGCTGCCCCAGCGACGGAAGCTGTAATAGCGGTGGATGAAGGCCGCGTAATTGCCCGCGCCGTTGGTGATGACCGCATCGGGCGGCAGGTTGGCGGACAGCCACAGGATTACATCCTCCATCCGCACGGCGCCGGGCGTGGCCTTGGGCTTTTGCCACGCCAGATACCTGCCCCTCAGGTCGGCAGTCCATTCGTCCCAGCGCCGGGGCGCCGGCAGGCTGGCCAGCGCCGCCACGACCTCGCGCGGGTCAGCGACCAGCCCCGGCGCGGGGCGCCACAGATGGCCCAGCTCATCCGGCGAGGGGTGGACATGGATCAGCCTTGCATGGGGATTGGTGGGCGACATCAGTTCATAGCCGCGGGTCAGCGTGTCGCCCAACCGCGAACCAAGGGACAGGATGCAATCCGCCTGTTGCAGCGCATTGCCCAGCGCCGGATTCATGCCGACGCCGAGATCGCCGACATAATGGGGATCGGCATTGTCCATGTGGCCTTGCCGACGAAAGGGCACCGCGACCGGCAGGCCCCAATTCGCCGCAAAACAGGCCAGATCCTCGGCGGCGCGCTGCGACCACAGCGTGCCGCCCGCGACCACCAGCGGACGTTCGGCCCCGGCCAGCGCCTCGGCCAGCGCAGCGACGGATTCGCCCGCGACGGCGGACAGGGGCGGGTCATACGGGGCAAGGTCCGGCGTCTCGGCCCGGGCGGACAGAACATCCTCGGGCAGGGCCAGCACCACGGGGCCGGGACGGCCCGACATTGCCAGATGGAAGGCGCGGGCGACATATTCGGGAATGCGCTCGGTCTGGTCGATCTCGGCCACCCGTTTCGCCAGTGGGGCGAACATGGCACGGTAGTCAACCTCCTGAAAAGCCTCGCGGTCGCGATCCGAGCTGGAGATCTGGCCGACGAACAGGATCATCGGGGTCGAATCCTGGCGCGCGACATGGACGCCCGAACTGGCATTGGTGGCGCCGGGTCCGCGGGTCACGAAGGCGATGCCGGGCCTACCCGTCACCTTGCCATGCGCTTCGGCCATCATCGCCGCGCCGCCCTCGTGACGGCAGACGACATTCTGGATCCCTGAAGCATAGAACCCGTCCAGCGCTGCCAGAAAACTTTCACCTGGCACAGAAAAGACGCGCTCCACCCCGTTTCGTGCCAATGTATCGGCCAGGATCTGCCCACCATGCCGCATTACTGCTCCCTCCTTTTGCCTTTCCTCAACTCAGGGGGTAGCGTGCGGGCGGCATGCAAGGCAATGCCCGTCGATTGAGGAATGATATGCGAGCCCAGTCTGTTCTTTTTGTCTGCCTTGGAAACATCTGCCGTTCGCCTTTGGCCGAAGGCGCGTTGCGCGCCGCCGCAGATGAGCGCGGCACCGAGGTCATCGTGGAATCGGCTGGAACCAGCGACTGGCATGTCGGGTCCGAACCGGACCGCCGCGCCCAGGCCATCGCAGCGCGCAACGGGATCAACATATCGCGCCTGCGCGCGCGCCAGGTGCGCCCCGACGACTTCATGCGCTTTGACCATATCGTCGCCATGGATGCCGAAAACCTTGCCCACATGCGCGCCATCATGCCCGAAGGGGCGCGCGCGCGACTGTCGATGCTGCTGGACCATGTGCCGGGGCGCGAAGGCCAGGCCGTGACCGACCCCTATTTCGGCGACAGCGCCGGGTTCGAAGGGACCTGGCAGGATGTCTCGCTGGGTATTGCCGGACTGATCGCCATGCTGGACCGGCAAGGACAGGCGCAATCTTTACTTTACGCCGCCGCGCCCCTATCTCAGCCGGATCATGGCCGCCAAGACTGACCCCAATTACAAGATCATCGCCGAGAACCGCCGGGCACGCTTCGATTACTTCATCGAGAGCGACCTTGAGGTGGGCATCGTCCTGACCGGGTCCGAGGTGAAAAGCCTGCGCACCGGGCAGTCGAACATCGCCGAAAGCTATGCCTCGGTCGAACAGGGCGAGTTGTGGCTGATCAACAGCTATATCGCCGCCTACAAGCAGGCGGGCGTCTTTGGCCATGAAGAGCGCCGCAAACGCAAGCTGTTGGTGTCGCGCAAGGAACTGGCGCGGCTGTGGCAGGCCATCGGGCGCGCGGGCATGACGCTGGTGCCGCTGGTGATGTATTTCAACGATCGCGGCACGGTGAAGCTGAAGATCGGCGTCGCCAAGGGCAAGAATGTCGCCGACAAGCGAGAAACCTCGGCCAAGCGCGACTGGAACCGCCAGAAACAGCGGCTGCTCAAGCAAGGCTGACCTTCTGCCATTGCAGGGGCCGGTCCCTCCGGTTAGATGGGGGCGCTTTCGCGTCTACCGGGGGAAGGACGATGACCACAGATCCCGATGATCCCAGGCTGCTCGTCTCGACCGACTGGCTGGCCGCGCACCTGTCCGATCCCGATCTGCGCATCCTTGATGCGACCTGGTTCCTGGAACCGGGACGGGATGCCCGCGCCGAATATGCCGCGGCGCATATTCCGGGGGCGCGCTTCTTCGATCTTGACGAAATCACCGACAAGCGCAGCAGCCTGCCCCACATGGCCCCCCTGCCCGAGCTGTTCATCAGCCGGATGCGGGCGATGGGCATCGGCGACGGCCATCAGGTCGTGATCTATGACAACTCGCCGGTGCGTTCGGCCGCGCGGGTATGGTGGACCTTCCGCCTGATGGGCAAGACCGACGTGGCCGTGCTGGATGGTGGCCTTGGGAAATGGCTGGCCGAG
Organism: Paracoccus broussonetiae; assembly: GCF_031854425.1. Taxonomy (NCBI): domain Bacteria; kingdom Pseudomonadati; phylum Pseudomonadota; class Alphaproteobacteria; order Rhodobacterales; family Paracoccaceae; genus Paracoccus; species Paracoccus broussonetiae. The sequence goes on from NZ_JAVRQI010000001.1 coordinate 355,712, forward strand.
GGCCGCCCGGTCGAGGATCTGCCCCCGGTCATGCGCGACCGCCACATGACCACGCAGCGCCAGGCCGCGCTGGTCCGCGACGTGACCCAGGTCGCCGCGGCCAGCAAGCTTGATTCGCATGTCATCATCGATGCCCGTTCGGCCGAACGCTTCCGGGGCGAGGCGGCCGAGCCGCGCGCCGGGCTGCGCTCGGGTCATATTCCGGGGTCGCGCAACCTGCCCTTTGGCCGGCTTTACAATCCCGACGGCACGATGAAATCCGCCGACGCCCTGCGCGTGGAATTCGAGGCGGCGGGCGTCGACCTGACCAGGCCGGCGATCACCACCTGCGGCTCGGGCGTGACCGCCGCGACGCTGTTTCTGGCGCTCGAGCGTGTCGGGCACAGGGATCATTCGCTTTACGACGGAAGCTGGGCCGAATGGGGCAGCTTCCCGGACCTTAAAATCGCAACCGGAGACGCGTGATGCTGGGCAATCTGAAACCGCAAGCCCCCGACAAGATCCTGGCCCTGATAGGTGAGTTCAGGGCTGATCCCCGTCAGGGCAAGATCGATCTGGGCGTGGGGGTCTACAAAGATGCGACCGGCCACACCCCGATCATGCGTGCGGTGTTGGAAGCCGAAAAGCGGATGCTGGAGAACGAGACCACCAAGACCTATGCCGGTCTGGCGGGTGAACCCGAATTCCAGAGGGCGATGGGCGAGCTGATCCTTGGCGCGGGCCTGAAGCCCGAGACGACGGCGGCGCTGGCCACCGTCGGCGGCACCGGCGCGATCCGTCAGGCGCTGGAACTGGCACGGATGGCGAATCCCGAACTGCGCGTTTTCGTCAGCGACCCCACCTGGCCGAACCACGTCTCGATCATGAATTTCATGGGCGTGCCGGTCGTCACCTATCGCTATTTCGACGCCGAAACCCGTGGCGTCGCATTCGACGCGATGAAGCAGGACATTTCAGCCGCGAAAAAGGGCGATGTCGTCCTGCTGCACGGCTGCTGCCACAATCCGACCGGCGCGAACCTGACGCTGGATCAATGGGCCGAGGTCGCCTCGATCCTTGAAAAGACCGGCGCCACCCCGCTGATCGACCTGGCCTATCAGGGCTTCGGCGACGGACTGGAAGAGGATGCGGCTGGCACCCGCCTGATCGCCTCGCGCATCCCCGAAGTGCTAATCGCGGCCTCGTGCAGCAAGAATTTCGGCATCTATCGCGAACGTACCGGCTGCCTGCTGGCCCTGTGCGACAATCCCGCGACCAAAGAGCTGGCACAGGGCGCGATGGCGTTCCTGAACCGTCAGACCTATTCCTTCCCGCCCTTCCACGGCGCGAAAGTCGTCGCAACCATCCTGAACGACGCGGGTCTGCGCGCCGACTGGCAGGCGGAGCTTGAGGAAGTCCGCGGCGGCATGCTGCGCCTGCGCGAGCAACTGGCGACGGAATTGCGCGACCTTGCGGGTTCGGATCGCTTCGGCTTCCTGGCCGAGCATCGTGGCATGTTCTCGCGCCTTGGCGCCTCGCCCGAGCAGGTTGCCCGCATGAAGGAAGAATTCGGGATCTACATGGTCGGGGATTCGCGCCTGAACATCGCGGGTCTGAACGAAGCCACCATCCCGGTCCTTGCGCGCGCAATCATCGAAGCCGGCGTCTGACCGACAGCTTTCGCGGAAAAGGAAAAGCCCGGTCACAGGACCGGGCTTTTTACATTTCAGGCATGTTTGCCAAGGCGTCGCTCGATATAGTCGCGCAACTCCTCGATCTCGACATGGCTTTCCTTCAGCTCGCCCTGAACCGATTGCAGTTCGGATTCCGCCTTGCCGACACGGCCGACCAGTTCGGCCTCGCGTTCTTCCAGTTCGCGCACGGCTTTGTCGCGCGCCTCTTCGGCGTCGTGAAGCTGCTGCGCCATGCTCTCCAGCTCGCCCATCTCGGCGCGGGTGACGCGCCCAAGGCGGTGGATCAGCCAGCTTGCGAACCAGCCCAGCAAGAAGGCGGCGAACAGGATGACCGCAGTCGCGATGATGAATTCGTTGCGATTCATGCGAAACCCTTTCGGTTCGTTACCAGCGCGCGGGCCGAGGAAAAGGCCCCACGCGTCATTTCTTGTCCGCCTTCACGGCCGCCTCGACATCGGGCGGGCCCATCGGCTCAATCTTCGGCAGGTCTTCGACGGGGATGTCGGCAATCTCGCCGTCTTGCCCGTCCGACTCGGCCACGCCTTCCATGTTGTCGGGGAAGGCAGCCTCCAGCGCGGGAACGGTCAGGGCCTCGATCACCTGGATCGAGACCTGGGCATTCGCCACCGCATTGGCGGGGGCGGTTGCCGCGGCGACAATCACCTCGGCCCCCGTCGGGCCGCCCGGATGCCCGGCGTCAGCAGCCACCGGCCCCTCCAGCGCCACGCGGATGGCGCCGCTGGCAGCGGCAGCGGCTGAGCGGGCGATCTTTGCAGCCGTGACCTCGGCACTGTCGGTGATGCCCGCGAACTGTTCGGGTGCCGAAATGTCGTCGTCCGAGACCGGTTCCTCGGACAGCAGGGTGAATTCGATGCGGCGGTTCGCCTCGCGCCCGGCTTCGGTTTCATTGTCGGCGATCGGGCGGCTTTCACCATAGCCGGTCGAGGTCATGTGGGGCGCAGCCACGCCATGCGCGCGGATCGCGTCCATGACCGCCTTGGCGCGGTCCCGCGACAGCTTGGCATTCATGTCCTCGCTGCCCTGACTGTCGGTATGGCCCGCCAGCTCGATCTTGTAGTCGGCGCAATCCTGCATGGCGGCGGAAATCCCCGCCAGCGTCGGTTCGGGATCGCCCGCGATAATGGATTTGCCCGGCTCGAACCCGATTTCGGATTGCGACATGACGCTGTTCAGCCGGTCCACGCATTCCTCGCCCGTCGGCACCACCAGAAGCGGGTCCAGCCGCTTGTCATAGCGGATCGACAACTCGTAGCGCGCACCAGCGCCCAGACGCTGCGACAGTCGTGCAACGGCCATGTCGGACGCCGTCGGGCTGCCGGAGATCCCCGACAGCCGGATCAGATCGGGGGTCACGCTGACCGAACCCTGATCCAGCGTCGCCAATGCCTCGATCGCGGCGATGGTGCGCAGCGTCCAACCCTCGGGCAGGGATGGATCGATCCGCAGGCCATTATCGACATCGCCGAAGCGCGAACTGGCCAGGCTGTCGACTGCGCCGCGCATCCGTTCGTTTCCGATCCGGCCGCGCAATTCGACGTGATCGTTGGCGATCACGGCCGAAAATTCGGCGGGGCCTCGAATGGGTTCGATCTGCTTTTCATGTTCGGCGCGCAGGTTGAACAGCGCGGGCAGCGCCGCATCCAGCTTCGCCACGGCCGCATCATAGGTCGCCGGCGGAACCGAGGCGGGGGCAAACAGCGTGATTTGGGTATCGGTCAGCGTGACGGCGCCTGCGCCAAGCGTGGCGACCGCCTGGATCGCAGGAACGGCGGCATCGGCCCAGCGCGTTGTGGGCGCGCCAAGGCCAAGCGTGCAATGCGCCTCGCCCGCGACGCCCGCGCCGGCGCCCGCGGCGACGATACGATCGCGGCCCGCTTCATCATTGGCCGCGCAGGCTTCGAACCGGGCGCCCTTGTCGTCCTTGACGAAGCGCAGGGTAAACGGGGTGATGACCGGGCGCGGCGCGGTGACATCCGCCTTCAGCGAGATCCCGGCGGGCCGGGTTTTTTCCAGCGCCGTTTCCAGATCTGCCTTTTCCAGCGCGCTGTCGGTGATCGCGCGCACCTCGACCGAACCGGGCGCGATCGAGACCTTGGCCTGATGCGCCAGCTTCGCGGCCCGAAGCCCGTAATCGAAAGCCGCCTGCCAGCCGTCGGGGGCGGGATAATCGGCGGTCTCGACAAGATCCGAAATCTCGCCCCCCGCCGCCTCGGCCCGAAGCGAGGCGACCATCGCCTTGCGGTCCAGCGCCGCCGGAACAAGCCCGACAATCGAGATGCCGTGGTCATTGCGCAGCAACTCGATCTCGAATTGCGGCGCGCCCATGCTTTCGCGGGCGGCGACCTGAATCTCGTCGATGACGCGATCGGGTTCGACCACGGATTCGGCGCGGGACTTGGCGCGGAAGCGCTGCACCTCGTCCGGTGCGGTGCCGGTCAGGCGGACCAGAAGCCCGTCGGTGGTGACCGTCGCCCAGTCATATCCGCCCTGCTTCAAGGCCGCGGCGACCTCGGTGGCAGAGTGGGTCTCGATAAAATCCGCCGCGGCGCGCGCCCCGACGAACGAGAGGCCACCAGCGGCTGCGATTGCGATCAGGCTTGCGACGACGGCAGGACCGCGGCGCGTTCTTCGATTGGCCATAAAGGGGGGCCTTCGGCTGTTTCCGACCCGGGGGATTTAATGCCCGGGGCCGAAAATCGCAATCAGACCAGCCCAGCCAAGGTAAGAAACAACGCAACGACAAGTCCCGCATCCCGGTTTGCGCGGAAAAGTCGAAGGCATCCGGCGCTGTCATTCATGTCGAAGCGCTTGAGTTGCCACGCAAGATGCCCGGCGAATCCGACAACGCCCGCCAGAGCCAGCCACAGCGCCGTGCCATGCGGCCGCGCCGCCAGAACTGCCAGCGCCAGGCCGACGACCGCACCCGCGCCAAAGCGCAAAAGCCAGCGGCGCGAATCAGTTCCGAACAGCCGCGCAGTGGATTTCACGCCGATCAGGGCGTCATCCTCAGCGTCCTGATGGGCATAGATCGTGTCATAAAAGACCGTCCAGGCGATCCCCGCCAGATAGGCGATGACCGGTGCCAGCCCGATCCCGCCCATATGCGCCGCCCAGGCCAGAAGCACGCCCCAGTTGAAGGCAAGCCCCAGAAAGACCTGCGGCCACCAGGTAAAGCGCTTGGCGAAAGGATAGATCGCCACCAGCGCCAGCGATGCGACGCCCAGCAGGATCGCAGCCTTGCCCAGCGTCAGCAGGATCACCAGCCCGGCCAGCGACTGGGCCACCAGCCAGGCGACTGCCCCCCAGACCGAGACCTGCCCCGACGGAATCGGGCGAGAGCGCGTGCGGCTGACGCGGGCGTCGATGTCGCGATCGGTGATGTCGTTCCAGGTGCAGCCCGCGCCGCGCATCAGGATCGCCCCCAGGGCGCAGGCGATCACGATCCACAGGTCGCGCCAGGTCGGGCGGTCGGCGATCATGGCCAGCCCGACGCCCCACCAGCAGGGCAGCAAAAGCAACCATGTCCCGATCGGGCGGTCGGCGCGCGACAGGCGCAGCCAGGGGCGCCATCCTTCGGGCGCATAGCGGTCGACCCAATTGTCGGGCGGAGCATCGGCGACGCTGCGCTGCGCCTCTGGCGTCTGGTGTGGGGTCTGCATTAGTCTGCGCCTCATCATGGCGAAAATCAGGTTGTTCATAGATCACCCGCTGACCCTCGGACAAGGCATCGCGCTTGGTTCCGACCAGGCACATTACCTTTCTTCGGTCATGCGGCAGGGCGTCGGAGACGAAGTCCTGCTGTTCAACGGCCGCGACGGCGAATGGCTGGCGCGGATCGAACGGCTGGCCAAGCGCAACGGCGACCTTGTCGCGGTCAGGCAGACGGCACCGCAGATGGACCCGCCCGACCTGTGGCTGGTCTTTGCCCCGATCAAGAAGGCCCGCACCGACTTCATCGTCGAAAAGGCGGCCGAGATGGGCGCATCCCGCATCCTGCCCGTCCAGACCGAGCACACCAACTCCGAACGTATCCGCCAGGACCGCCTGCAGGCCCATGCGGTCGAGGCGGCCGAGCAATGCGGCGGCACCTTCGTCCCCGAGGTCACGGACCTGCTGGCGCTCTCCCGGCTTCTGGATGGCTGGGACGCGAACCGACGCATCCTTTGGGCGGATGAGGCGCTGGTCGGTCCCGCCGCCACGCTGGCCGGGCTGAAGCGCGGTCCCTGGGCGATCCTGATCGGCCCCGAAGGCGGGTGGAGCGAATCGGAACGCGCCCGGCTTTCGGCGATGGATTGTGTCACCCGCATATCCCTGGGTCCCCGGATCCTGCGCGCCGACACTGCCGCCGTCGCGTCACTTGCGTTGTGGCAAGCCGAATTGGGCGATTGGAATTAGTCGCGCCCTGAAATTGGCGCAACTTCCTCCCGCGAATTGGCAGATGCGCGACAGTTTATTGCACCAAAGCCGCGCAATCACCTCTTTGTCATAAAAATTTAATGAAAACGGCGCCTTATGCGTGCGCTGCATAGCGGCAATGTCGCTGCGGTCGTAGAATTCCGAAATTGCCCAGCCTATATGCTGGCCATCAGATAACCGCCCGTATTCAGGGCATTTCCAAGAACAGGTGACATCATGTCGGCGATTGACACGAACCGCGTCCATGGCGGGACGCGCTCTTTCGGTATTGGCTCGAAATTTCTGGCGGCTTTCTCTGCCTGGAACGATGCACGCGTTACCCGTAACGCGCTGAGCCGCCTGTCGGACCGCGAGCTGGACGATATCGGTCTGTGCCGCGGCGACATTGAGCGGATTGCACGCGCCCGCTAATACCGGCGAAGAGCGATGCGAAACGGGCCCCGGTTGCTCCGTGGGGCCTTTTCAACTCCCCCTTGTCGCGATGTGAAAAACCCGCCCCTTTTCGGGGGCGGGTTTTTCCTTATTTGCGATGCACCACCAGCGTCGACCATTCGCCGTGATCGTCGCGCCGGTCCAGGGGCAGACCGCCTGCGGCATAGGCGGCAATCACCTCTTCCGCCTGAGTGACCAGGATACCCGACAGGATCGCCTTGCCGCCCGGGGCAAGCTGGCGCGCCATGTCAGGAACAAGATCGATCAGCGGCTGCTTCAGGATATTGGCAAAGACCAGGTCGAAAGGAGCGGCACTCTCGATCAACGGATGGTCGAAGCCCACGGCCTCGACGCATTCGACCCGTCCATCCAGGCCGTTCGCGATCACGTTGGCCCGCGCCACGTCGACGGCAACCGGATCGATGTCGCCCGCCAGCACGATAACCGGAAAGGCGCGCGCGGCGGCCATCGCCAGAACCGCGGTCCCGCAGCCGACATCGACGATGCGCTGAGGCTGTTCGCCCGCCTCGATCATGCGGTCCAGCGCCAGCAGGCAGCCCTTGGTCGTCGCATGATGGCCGGTGCCAAAGGCCATTGCCGCCTCGATCAGCAGACCTTCCGATCCCTCGGGAACCTTGTCGGCATCATGGCTGCCGTGGACGAAGAAGCGCCCGGCCTCGACCGGGGACAGCTCGCGCTTGACATGGGCGACCCAATCGACCTCGGGCAGTTCCGAGATGACAAACGGGTCCGCCCCCCAGGCCGCGGCCATCAGAGCCAGGGCGACCTCGTCCGGGCTTTCGGTGAAGTACAGGCCCACCTCCCACCGGTCGCTGCCGTCTTCGATCTCAAAAACGCCGCTGCCGACGGGTTCCGGGGTCAGATCCTCGCCCAGCTCTGCTATGGCCTCGGCGGCCTCGCGTCCGGCGGTCTGGGTCAGCGCGGTCCAGGTGGGCATCAGATCTCCTCGGGAATATCGGTCAAAGGCGCCTCTACGCCCGTGCCGCGCAGCCCGCAATAGCCGTCCGGATAACGGTCCAGGTATTGCTGGTGATCCTCATGCGCCAGATAGAAGGGACCGGCCGGCTCGATCCGGGTGGTGATGTCCGCAAGTCCCGCGACGGCCAGACGGTTGCCGTAATCGGCCTTGCTGAATTCCGCCGCCGCCTTCTGGCTTTCGGTGAAATACATGATGAGCGAGCGGTATTGCGAACCCACGTCATTGCCCTGGCGGTTACCCTGGGTCGGGTTGTGGTTTTCCCAGAACACCTGCAGCAGACGCTCAAAGCTGATGCGCGAGCTGTCATAGATCACGCGCACGACCTCGGCATGGCCGGTAGTTCCGGCGCAGACCTGCTTGTAGGTCGGATTCTCGACCGTGCCGCCGGCAAAGCCGACCTCGGTCAACCAGACGCCGTCCAACTGCCAGAACAGCCGTTCGACACCCCAATAGCAGCCCATGCCGAAAATGGCCTGGTCGAAGCCCTTGGGAACCGGCGCGTCCAGAGGCCGGCCAAAGATACGGTGGAGGGGAGCGGTCATTGGCGCATCCTTTCAAAGCTATTGCCGTGGATTTAGGCACGGCCCTACGTTCGTGCAACATGGCATACCCCGTGCCGGTTGATTCCGGCACCGGGAAAAACGAAAAGGAATCCCATGCAACCCGGTTCCCTGAACCTTATCACCGATGTCGATGGCCTTCTGGTCGGAAATGCGCGGGACGATGCGCTGCGGTCGGGGACCACGGTCCTTCTGGCCGACCGCCCGCTGACCTGCGGGGTCAGCGTCATGGGCGGCGCACCCGGCACGCGCGAGACCGAGCTTCTGGCCCCCGACAAGACAGTGCAGGGGATCGACGCGCTGGTGCTGTCTGGCGGCTCGGCTTTTGGCCTTGCCGCCTGCGATGGCGTGTCCGAGGGGCTGCGCCGTCTTGGCCGGGGTTTCCCGGTCGGGCCGGTCCGGGTGCCGATCGTGCCGGGCGCCATCGTCTTTGACCTGCTCAACGGCGGCGACAAGGAATGGGACCAGAATCCCTATCCCGCGCTAGGCAGAAGGGCGTTGGAAGCCGCCTCGGCCCGGTTTGCGCTTGGCAGCGAAGGCGGCGGCACGGGCGCGCTGACCCATCGCTGGAAGGGTGGACTGGGCTCTGCCTCGGCGGTGCTTGACTGCGGCGTGACGGTTGGGGCGCTGGTGGTCGTGAACGCGCTTGGCTCGGTCACCGCGCCGGGGGGACGGCAGTTCTGGGCCGCGCCGTGGGAAATGGAGCAAGAATTCGGCGGTCTCGGTCTTGCCGGTCCGTTCGATGCCGCCCATGAGCCGCCAATGACAAAGCAACTGGGCGAGGCCACGACCATCGCCATCGTCGCTACGGATGCGGCGCTGGACAAGGCGGCGTTGACCCGAATGGCGACCGCCGCGCAGGACGGCATGGCTCGTGCGATCGTTCCCAGTCATACCCCTTACGACGGGGACCTGGTGTTTGCCGTCTCGACCGGCGCGCGGCCCCTGCCCGATCCGGTGCTGACACCCTTTCAGCTTGGACATGCCGCGGCATCGGTGCTGGCGCGGGCCATCGCCCGCGGCGTCCATGCCGCCATCCCCCGTCCCGGCGACCTGCAGCCCTGCTGGTCCCGGAAATGAAAGGGGCGACGGGAGAGAGAGTCCGCCGCCCCAGTCTGAACACGTCAAGAGGGAAAACCTGACGATAGGCGCTCAACGCCCAAGCCTTGATCCGGATCCATGACATTTCCGAGAGCAGGAAAAAATCCCGCCGCCCTTGCTTTGCGGGCGCGAAAGGTAAAGCTTTCGGATCGACGGAAAGCAGGAGTCTGGCGATGAACACACATGCAACCGATTTGAAAATGCTGCTGAAGGATCCGTCCCTGCTGGAAACCCGCGCCTATGTCGCGGGGGCGTGGACAGATGCAGATGACGGCGCAACCTTTGACGTCATCAATCCCGCGCGCGGGGATGTCATTGCGCGGGTCGCCGATCTGGGCCGGGCCGAGGTCGCCCGCGCAATCAGCGCCGCGGCCGAGGCAATGAAGGCCTGGACCGCGCGCACAGCCAAGGATCGCGCGCAGGTCATGCGCAAATGGTTCGACCTGATGATGGAAAACCAGGACGATCTGGGCAAGATCCTGACCGCCGAGATGGGCAAGCCGCTGGCCGAGGCCAAGGGCGAAATCGCCTATGGCGCCAGCTTCATCGAATGGTTCGGCGAAGAGGCCAAGCGCATCTATGGCGAGACTATCCCCGGCCATATGCCCGACAAGCGCCTGACCGTCATCCGCCAGCCGATCGGGGTCGTCGCCTCGATCACGCCCTGGAACTTTCCAAATGCCATGATCACCCGCAAATGCGCCCCGGCGCTGGCTGCGGGCTGCGGCTTCGTGGGGCGTCCCGCTTCGGAAACGCCGCTGTCGGCGCTGGCGATGGCGGTGCTGGCCGAACGCGCGGGCATCCCCAAGGGGCTGTTCAGCATCGTGCCGTCGACGAAGGCTTCCGATATCGGCAAGGAGTTTTGCGAAAATCCGTTGATCCGCAAGCTGACCTTCACCGGCTCGACCAATACCGGTCGCATCCTTTTGCGGCAGGCGGCGGATCAGGTGCTGAAATGCTCGATGGAACTTGGCGGGAACGCGCCCTTCATCGTCTTCGACGACGCCGATCTTGATGCCGCGGTCGAAGGGGCGATGGCCTCGAAGTTCCGCAACAACGGCCAGACCTGCGTCTGTGCAAACCGCATCTATGTGCAGGCCGGTGTCTATGACGCCTTCGCCGACAAGCTGGCAGCGGCGGTCGAGAAGCTGCGCGTGGGAGACGGCCTGGCCGAAGGCGTGACGACCGGCCCCCTGATCAACGAAAAGGCCGTCGAGAAGGTTCAGGACCACATCCAGGACGCGCTGTCCGGTGGCGCCCGGATCCTGACCGGCGGCAAGCCGATGGAGGGGCTGTTCTTCGAACCCACGGTCGTCACCGGGATCACCCAGTCGATGAAGGTCGCGACCGAGGAAACCTTTGGCCCGCTTGCCCCCCTGTTCCGCTTCGAGACCGAGGACGAGGCCGTGGCCCATGCCAATGACACGATCTTCGGCCTTGCCGCCTATTTCTATGCGCGCGACATCGGGCGCGTGACGCGGGTGCAGGAGGCGCTGGAATACGGAATCGTCGGCGTGAACACCGGCATCATCTCGACCGAGGTTGCGCCATTCGGGGGCGTCAAGCAATCCGGGCTTGGCCGTGAAGGATCGAGGCACGGGATCGAGGATTACCTTGAGATGAAGTATATCTGCCTGTCGGTCTGACTTTCTGGCACGAACGGCCCAGTCAGGCGGTGGCGACACCTTGCCGTAAGCCGCTTGACACACGCCCATCCCGAGGCGGACTGTTGGGAGCATGCATGTAGGAGGTTCTGAGAATGCCTTTCGTGCCTGCTCCCCAATATGTCGTAAACGCTCATGCCCAGGCTCAGGCAGGTCTGGTCACGCTCAACAATCCAGCAGCCACCAACGTCCCCAGAAATAACCGGACCTGGAAAGTCGCCGTCCCGCGCGCAAGATCGGCCGTCGCCCATCCCGTCCACGCGATACCGATGTCAGCCGTGACCGGCAGCGAGATCGTGCTGCGGGGCGACACCCGCACGCCGCAGGCGATCGAGGCCGCTGGCGGGCTCTATTCGCAGCGCGTCGGTCAGGCTTTGCCGACCCAGGCCGTCGGTCCCGGCACGCCGATGAGCGCGCATCGCGGTCCCACGGTCATGGAGGAATATGTCCACAATCCACATGATCCCGACGCCCATCAGGCATTCGCCCACGCGACAAGATTTGTGTCCTGCACCAGGGATATAGGCATTGCAAAGGGGTTTGCGACACCGCACGGACATGTCTATCTGGCGCGCGCGAACGTCGGTGTGGACTACAACGCCTATCGGGGCGGAGGCAATGCCGGGCAGGCCGAGGTCATGGTGATACAGGGCCTGGCAATGAACGACATCATCGCGGCAAGGCGGATGGCGGACAACGCAATCTTCGTCAACAGCACCTTCCAGCAGGCCAATATGCCTCAGGCGACGTTCAATGCCGCGATGAACCTGCTGATGGGCTGATGGGCAGTATCCGCAGCGCAGCGAAACGCCCGAAATGAACCCCGAGGAAAGCGGTTCACGGCGACGGTCGCCGTGAACGGTCCGGATGCGGAAAACTCCAGAGCAATGCGCTGGAGTTCCCGGAATCAGCGCTTGTCGTCTTCGTCCTCGTCCGCGTCGTCATCCTGCGCGGGCAGGTTGAAGAAGCTGTCGGCGTCGAGGTTTTCTTCCTTCTTCGGCTTCTCGTCCGAGCCGCCAAGGGTGAAGCCCTCAAGCCCGGCGATCGAGCTGGGCATCCGAGGCTCGTCCGACATGGCCAGCGAGGTTTCCGTCGACAGCAGCTTGCGACGCTCGTCATCGGTCATCGCGCCGCCTTCCGAGGCCTTGCGCTTGGCGGCCTTCTGCACGGCCGCGTCCAGTTCGGACTGGCGGCACAGGCCCAGGGCAACCGGGTCGATCGGCTGCATGTTTTGGATATTCCAATGCGTCCGCTCGCGGATCGAGGCGATGGTCGGCTTGGTCGTCCCGACCAGCTTGGCGATCTGGGCATCGGCCAGTTCGGGATGGAACTTGACCAGCCACAGGATCGCATTCGGACGGTCCTGACGCTTGGAGAGCGGGGTATAGCGGGGGCCGCGGCGCTTTTCCTCGCCCTCAGCGGCGGGGTTGTGCTTGAGCTTCAGCTTGTAGCGCGGGTCTTTCTGACCCTTCTCGATCTCGATCGGATCAAGCTGGTTCGAGGCAACCGGATCGAAGCCCTTGACGCCTGCCGCCACGTCGCCGTCGGCAATGCCCTGGACTTCAAGCTCGTGCATGCCACAGAAGTCGCCGATCTGTTTGAAGCTGAGAGTCGTGTTGTCGACCAGCCAGACGGCGGTGGCCTTGGCCATCAGCGGCTTATTCATGACCTTCTCCTTAACAATATCTTCTTCGGCCGGGAAAACGGCTTTTGGCGGGCGCCATTCCATTTTCAGGGGGGATTGACCGCGTATATAGGCGTTTCAGGGCCCGGAATAAAGCCTGAATTTCGTGGCACCGCTGGCGCGACCGGGCTAGTTTTGCGCCATGATGCGATTTCTTCTGCTTGCCGCCGCCCTGCTTTGCGCCGCCCCTGCCGATGCCCAGGACCGAAAAAGGGACCGGGCCGGAGAGTTCGACTATTACGTCCTGTCGCTTAGCTGGTCGCCCAGCTGGTGCGCGCAAGAGAAGGGGCGCGACGATGCCGGGCAATGCGATCCCGGTCGCGCGCTTGGCTTCACCGTCCACGGGCTTTGGCCCCAGCACGAACAGGGCTGGCCTTCGGATTGCCGCACGGATGCGCGCGATCCGTCCCGACGCGAAACCCGGCAGATGGCGGACCTGATGGGTTCGGGCGGTCTGGCCTGGTACCAGTGGAAGAAACATGGCCGCTGTTCGGGCCTGTCGGCGCATGATTATTTCGCAACGATGCGCGAGGCGGCAGAGCGCGTTCACCTGCCCGACGTCCTGCAGCGGCTGTCGCGCGATGTCACCCTGCCCGCCGATGTGGTCGAGGCCGCGTTTCTTGAGACCAATCCGGCGATGACCCGCGACGGCATCACCGTCACCTGCCGCGACCGCGCCCTGCAGGAGGTCCGCATCTGCCTGACACGCGACCTGGAGCCCCGCGCCTGCGCGCCCGACAGCCGGCGCGATTGCCGCGGCAGCATCCAGATGCCGGCGCCCCGCTGACGGGGCCGCAGCCGGCCTCCGGCGGGGGTATTTGGCAAACGGTGAAACCGGGCGCCTCGCCCTATTCCTCGGTCACGCGCAGGACGATCTTGCCGATATGGTCGCCCCCTTCCATCCGGCGATGCGCCGCGTCTGCCTCGGCCAAGGGGAAGCTGCTGTCCATCAGCGGGCGCACGGCCCCGGTTTCGACCAGCGGCCAGAGGTCGCGGGCAAGCTCCGCGGCGATCGCCGCCTTGGCGAGGTCGGATTGCGGGCGAAGCGTGGCCCCGGTCACGGTCAGGCGGCGCATCATGATCTGGGCGAAGTTGATCTCGGCCTTGGGACCGGACAGGAAGGCGATCTGGACGAGTCGCCCTTCATCCGCCAATGCCTTCAGGTTCCGTGCGATATAGCTGCCGCCCACCATGTCGAGGATCAGGTCCGCGCCCCCTGCCTCTTGCAGGATCTGGACGAAATCCTGGTCGCGGTAATTGACCGCACGGGCACCCAGGGCCGCGCAGGCCTGACACTTGGCGTCGGACCCCGCGGTGGCCCAGACCCTTGCGCCAAGCGCGCGGGCGACCTGGATTGCCATCGTGCCGATGCCGGACGAGCCGCCATGGACCAGAAAGCGCTCGCCGCCCTTCAGCCCGCCGCGCGTCACCACGTTCGACCAGACGGTGAAGGCGGTTTCGGGAAGTGCCGCGGCCTCGCGCAGGGTCAGCCCCTCGGGAACCGGCAGGGCGTGATCGGCGGGACAAAGCGCGTATTCGGCATAGCCTCCCCCCGGAAGCAGCGCACAGACGCGGTCGCCGACTTTCCAGCGCGTGACGCCCGGACCGATCGAGGCAACGGTGCCCGCGCATTCCAGCCCGGGCAGGTCCGACGCTCCGGCAGGGGGCGCATAGACCCCCATGCGCTGCAAGACATCGGGACGGTTCACCCCGGCCCAATGGACCCGGATCAGGATCTGACCGTGACCCGCCACCGGGACCGGTCGATTCGTCACTTCCAGCACATCGGCTGCCCCCGGCGCGGTGATCGCGACCGCCCGCATCATGTCCGGGATCATGCGTCGGCCCGCCCTTCGGGTCCGGCGGCGGGGTGGCCGACATGACCCGGCGCGGCGCGCCTGCGCGGGGCGCGGATCCAGCCGGTCGCAAAGGCGCCAAGGGCACCGACGCCCGGCAGGCTGCCCAGCTGCCCCTTGAACTTTTCGAAGCGCATCACCCCCTCGATCCGGCGGTCGAGGAAGGCGCGCGTGTCCTGAAACCCCGGCGAATCGTCGCCCAGCCAGTAAAGCACCGTCGCGCCATAGACGGTCGAGAGCGTGGCGCGCTTGGAATACCAGTTCACGTCCTCGGACGTGTCGCCAAGGCCATCCCAGATCGTATCCGCGGTTTCCCAGATCAGCCGCGCACCCACCGCCGCGTGCTGGGGCAGCGCCATGACCACGGCCCCGGCGCGCGCCATTTCGCGGTCGGTCGAGGTCAGGCGGTGCATCACGGCATCGGTGATGCGGTCACGGAAACGGCCCTGAAGCGTGCCGCGCGCCAGCCATTCGCGCAGCGCCGCGTCCCCGCGGCGGTGATAGGCTGCGGCAAGGTCGACCCCGCCCCGGGGCAGGTGGACGCGAATCAGGCCGGGCGCCAGGCCGATGTCGCGCGCACCCGCAGCCACGGCCTTGTCGCTCATCCCGTCGAAGACGACATGCACCAGCGCCGCGTCGATCAACCTGTCCCGTTCATTCGTCATTCTTCACTCCTGCGGATCGCGGGGAAAATCTGGACAAAAGCGATTCGCCCTGTTATGAGGCCGCTTCCTGCAATTCAGATCAACTTTAACCTAGGAAGGTGGTGACAACCACATGCAGGTAAGTGTTCGCGACAATAACGTCGAACAGGCGCTTCGTGCTCTGAAGAAAAAACTTCAGCGCGAGGGGGTGTTCCGTGAAATGAAGCTCAAGCAGCATTTCGAGAAACCCTCGGTCAAGAAGGCCCGTGAAAAGGCCGAGGCCGTCCGCCGTGCCCGTAAGCTGGCGCGCAAAAAAGCGCAACGTGAAGGCGCACTGTAAGACAAGCGACACGTTTGTTTTCCAAAACCCCCGTGGCCCAGCCTCGGGGGTTTTACTTTGCTCAGACCGGCAGCGCGGTGGTGAAGGCCACCGTCCTCAGCGAGAACGAGGAATGCATCTGCGCGACGCCCGGCAGCTTGGTCAGGCGCTGGCGGTGGATGCGGGCAAAGTCGTCGGTGTCGCGGGCCACGACCTTCAGCAGGTAATCCGCCGATCCCGCCATCAGGTGACATTCCAGCACGTCGGGGATCTTGCGGACCTCGCGCTCGAACGCTTCGAGCAGCTCGTCGGCCTGACCGGACAGGGTGATCTCGACAAAGACGGTTGTCGGGCGTTCCAGCTTGCGGGCATCCAGCAGCGCGACATAGCCGCGGATCATTCCCATTTCCTCAAGCCGCTGGACGCGGCGGTGGCAGGCACTGGGGGACAGGCTGACCTCGGCCGCAAGCTCGGCATTGGTGATGCGCCCATCCCGCTGCAGAACGGTCAGGATGCGGCGATCTGTTGCGTCGATGTCGCCCATGTCGAAAGAGCCTGCCCGTTTTCTGCCCGCATGCGGGATGATGTCCCAAGCCGGTCCGGGCTGCAAGCGTCAGGGCGCGGCGCGCCCTGCCCCGGCACGCCGCCCGCATCGGCTGGCCGGAGGATCAGGCGCGGTTCGCGCGCAATTCGTCCCGGATCTCGATCAGCAGCTCCTGCTCGGACGGACCGGCGGGGGCCGCTTCCTCGACCTTTTTCTGGACGACGCTGTTTTGCAGCTTGTTCACCGCCTTGACGAGCAGGAAGACCGCCCAGGCGATGATCAGGAAATTGATGATCGCGGAGAGGAAGGAACCCCAGGCAAAGACCGAGGCGCCGGAATCGCGCGCAGCCTTCAGGCTGGCGCCATCGGGAACCTGACCCTTGAGCACCACGTAATGCCCGCTGAAATCGGTACCGCCGGTCAGCAGGCCGATGATCGGGTTGATCAGGTCGGTGACCAGCGAGTTGACGATCGCAGTGAAGGCGGCGCCGATGATGATGCCGACGGCAAGATCGACGACATTGCCGCGGGCGATGAACTCCTTGAACTCCTTGAGCATGTGCTTACCTTTCCTCAGACCTGTCGCGCCGATGGGGCAAAGCGTTCCCCGCGGCAACCATCCCTCAAAGATTGTTCAGGATCTTCCCAAGATGTCTACACTTTCCGACTTTCCGATCACGCATCGCTGGCCGCCCGTGCGTCCCGACGTGATCCAGCTTTACACATTGAATACCCCCAACGGCATCAAGACTTCGGTCATGCTGGAGGAGTGCGGGCTGGATTACGACGCCCATCGCATCAGCATCGGCGACCCCGAGGATCAGTTCACGCCGGAGTTCCTGTCGCTGAACCCGAACAACAAGATCCCGGCGATGATCGACCCGAACGGACCGGACGGAAAGCCGATCGGCCTGTTCGAGACGGGGGCCATGCTGATCTATCTGGGCGACAAGACCGGGAAGTTCCTGCCGCGCGAGGGTGCCGCGCGCTATCACACGATCCAGTGGCTGATGTGGCAGATGGGCGGCGTCGGACCGATGTTCGGC
Organism: Paracoccus broussonetiae; assembly: GCF_031854425.1. NCBI lineage: Bacteria > Pseudomonadati > Pseudomonadota > Alphaproteobacteria > Rhodobacterales > Paracoccaceae > Paracoccus > Paracoccus broussonetiae. Next base: position 372,672 of record NZ_JAVRQI010000001.1, read on the forward strand.
CAGGTCGGATTCTTCCACCGCTACAAGGGCAAGGAGATCGAGGATCCGCGTCCCCGCACCCGCTATTACACCGAGGCGCGGCGGCTTCTGGGCGTGCTGGACCGCCAGTTGCAGGGCAAGGACTGGATCACCGGCGAATATTCCATCGCCGACATGGCCATAGGCCCCTGGTTGCGCACCGTCCGCGTGAATTATGAGGCCGAGACCGAAACAGGCATGGCCGAGATGGGGAACGTCCAGGCCTATCTGGAACGGTTCCTGGCACGCCCTGCCGTGCAGAAGGGGATCGAAGTCGGCGCGGCGTGAACCCGCGATTGGGGGCTCTGCCCCCGACGCGCGTGCCGCGCGCCTCCCCCGGGGTATTTGGTAAACGTTGAAATGGAAAAGGCCGGGGTGTGATCCCCGGCCCTTTTACATCAACTGCGCAGCGTGCCGCCGGTGGCCTTGGTCACCTTTTCGACGATCTTCGCGCTGACGGATTCGATATCCGCGTCGGTCAGCGTCTTGTCCTTCGGTTGCAGGCGGGCGGTGATCGCGATCGACTTCCGGCCGCCTTCCAGCCCGGTGAACTGATCGAAGACCGAGACCTTTTCGATCAGCGCCTTGTCCGCGCCCGCAGCGGCATTGACCAGCGTCAGGGCCTCGACCCCGGCATCGACGACGAACGCGAAGTCGCGTTCCACCGCCTGCAGGCCAGAAAGCTCCAGCGCGGGGCGAGACGGCGTCTTGACCTTCGGCAGCGGCACGGCGGCAATGCGGATGGTGAAGCCCACCGCAGCGCCCTTGATGCCGAAATGGCGCAGGATCTTTGGGTGAATTTCGCCAAATGTGGCCAGCGCCTTCGGTCCAAGTGCGATATTGCCCGCGCGGCCGGGATGCCACCAGGCGTCCAGCTTGCGGTTGATCTGGGCCTTGGCGGGCGCGCCGATGACCTGCAGGATCGCCTCGGCATCGGCCTTGGCGTCATAGATGTCGACCTTGCGGCGCGAGGCGAAAGGATCGCGGGGCGCGGTATTGCCGACGAGAATGCCGGCAAGGTGCAGATCCTGATCGCCCGGCTCGCCGCCCGAAAAGACCGGGCCGCATTCGAACAGCGCGAGATCCATGAAGCCGCGCGCCTGATTGCGGGCCGCAGCCGCCAGCAGGCCGGGCAGAAGGTCGGGACGCATATGCGTCATCTCGCTGCTGATCGGGTTCTCGATGCGGACGGCATCGCTGCCACCGCCGAAAAGCGCCGCCGCCTGCTGGTCGATGAAGCTGTAGGTCACGCATTCGTTGTAGCCAAGGCTGGCCGCCATGCGGCGGGCGGCCTTTTCGCGGCTTTGCAGCGGCGTCAGCACCGGCTGCGGCACACCCGCCTGCGGACGGGCCAGCGGCTGGCCCTTGAGCTTGGTCAGCGAGGCGATGCGCGCGACCTCTTCGACAAGGTCGGCGCTGCCCAGGACGTCGGGACGCCAGCCGGGGACGAAGGCCTGATCGCCTTCCAGCCGGAAGCCCAGGGCCTCCAGCGTGGCGCGCTGCTCAGCCTCGGGGATGTCCATGCCGACCAGACTGATGACGCGGGCCGGCTCCAGCCGATAGCTGCGGGTGGTGTCGGGAACAGCACCGGCGGTAACGACCTCGGAGGCCTCGCCGCCGCAAAGATCAAGGATCATCCGGGTCGCAAGCTCCAGCCCCGGACGGGTGAAGCTGGGATCCGCGCCCCGTTCGAAGCGATAGCGGGCGTCAGAGTTGATCTTCAGCGCCCGGCCCACGGTCGCGATGGCGATCGGATCCCAATAGGCGCTTTCCAGGAAGACATCGACCGTGTCATCCGAACAGCCGGAATGTTCACCACCCATGATGCCGGCGATGCTTTCGGGTCCATTCTCATCAGCGATGATCATGGTTCCGGCGGCGAAGGCATAAGTCTTTCCATCCAGCGCCAGAAGCTCTTCCCCCTCGCGCGAGGGGCGGACCGTCAGGTCGCCCTGCACCTTGGCGGCATCGAAAACATGCAGCGGGCGGTTCAGGTCGAAGGTGAAGAAGTTGGTGATGTCGACCAGCGTGTTGATCGGCCGCAGCCCGATCGCGGTCAGGCGCTTTTGAAGCCATTCCGGCGAGGGGCCGTTCTTCACGCCACGGATCAGGCGGCCCGAGAAGAAGGGCGCGCGCGCGGCGACCTCGGCATCGATCACGACCTTGATCGGCGACGGGAAGCTGCCCGGAACCGTGATGTCCTTGACAGGCTTCAGCTTGCCCAGACCACGCGCGGCAAGATCGCGGGCGATCCCGTGGACGCCAAGGGCGTCGGGACGGTTCGGGGTGATCTTGATCTCGATGACCGGATCGACCGTTTCCGGGCGGTTCGCGGCCAGCCAGTCGACGAATTTCTGACCGACTTCGCCCGAAGGCAATTCGATGATGCCGTTATGTTCGTCGGAAAGCTCCAGCTCGCGTTCCGAGGCCATCATGCCATGGGATTCGATGCCACGGATCTTGCCCACGCTCAGCGTGACGTCGATGCCGGGGACATAGTCGCCCGGTTTCGCCAGCACGACGGTGATGCCTTCGCGGGCATTGGGCGCGCCACAGACGATCTGCTTTTCGCCTTCGTCCGTCATCACCCGGCAGACGCGCAGGCGGTCTGCATCGGGATGCTGCTCGGCCGCAATGACCTTGGCGATGGTAAAGGACGACAGCTTCGCGGCCGGATCGGTCACGCCCTCGACCTCGAGGCCGAGATCGGTCAGCGCCTCGGTGATCTGATCAAGCGAGGCGGTGGTGTCGAGATGCTCCTTGAGCCAGGAGAAGGTGAATTTCATGGCGCGGCTCCGTCGGGTTTGGCGTCCCTTAGCGCATGGCGCGGCGGATTGGTAGGGTGGTGCGCCGCGTGGACGTGACACGGCCGGGATTCCCTGCGTTGGCGACGCTTTCCTTCGGTCCCTGACCTTGCGCTGGGTCCGGGCCACCCTATGTTAATGGTGCAAACATCAAGGATACGAGGTCGATGGACACCCAACGGGAATTGCTGATCGAACAGAGGGTCGCGAATGACGCGAAGTCGCCGCTGGTGGCCTATCTGCTGGCGATCCTGCTGTGGGGCTTTGGCGCGCACCGCATGTATCTGGGCCGCTGGTTCAGCGGCATCGTCATGCTGGTGATGTGGGGGCTGGGCTGGCTGCTGACGCCCGTTTTGATCGGCTGGCCGCTGGTCGGTCTGGTCTGCCTGTGGGCGCTGATCGACCTGTTCCTGATCCCCGGCATGATCCAGGACGACAAGGATGACATGCGCCGCCGGTTGGGATCCAGCTTGGCCTGACGCCTGAGCAGTGGAATGCCCGCCCCGCCCCGTGCATGGAGCAAGGCGGGCTTGGTCTGTCAGCTGACCAGCGCGCGCGCGTTCTGCGCGTGACGCCCGGCAAGGCGGCGGCCCTGCCGTCCCGAGGCCAGCACACGCGCCGGGGCGGGGACATGGTCCATCTCGGCCAGTTCAGGGAACAGGGCAAGGATCTCATCCGCCGCAGCCGGACCGACGGATTTCAGCGCCTCGGCACCGGGATAGAAGGACTCGGTCTTTGCCCCGTTGGCGATGACCACCTCGTGGCGTTCGAACAGCATATGGAAATATTCGACTTCGGCCAGCTCAGAGGCGATCTCGACTCCGGGCAGGTCCAGAAGCTGCTTGGCCGCGACCAGAACCTCGGACGTGCCGAACATGCGCTGCGCAATGCGCGAACGGACCAGCACGCGATGCTGGGGCGACACGACCAGATCCTGAACCGGCAGACCATCACCCAGCGCACCCGCGCGGATGCGGATCGGACGCAGGTTGGCATGCAGCATCAACGCGCCAGAGCCCAGCCTGCGCGCCCCGATCCAGCGGATGGGCTGGATGCCGTTGTCCAGCGTGACGACCATGTCGCCGACGGCCAGATCCTCAATCGCGACGGGACCGTCGGGCGTCTCGATCAGGGTGCCCCGCGCGAAGCAGAAGATGGTGATGTCATTGCCCTGCAAGGCCATCGTGCCGACATCCTGACCATCGGCGTTAACGACGGTATAGCCGGTCGAAATCAGCGGAGGGGTTTCGGTGTCATCGACGGTCGACGCCGTTTCGACTAGCGACCAGCCCGGCGGCAGATTGACGACCACGGTGTCGATCTCGCCATCCGCAGGTGCAGAGGTAACGTTAATCGTGCCAGAGAAACCTTCGCCGATGTTTACCGTGACCGTATCGTCCGAACCGCTTCCCCCCGTGGCCTGATTGTAGGAACCAAAGGTGGAGGCATCGATAACATAGTCTGCCATTCTTACTTCTCCATAAAACAGACCGCTCGGGTCGACGGAAATCGCATCTAGCGGTTGCAGGCTGCACGACTCCCGGATCAAGTGAAAGCCCGTTGCGTGAAATGCGCATAACAAGGTCGCCAGCTTCCGCGACGGAACCCGCAATTGGGCGAAATGCCGCCGGACGGGGCAGATATGCGAAACGCCCGTGAAGCGGGTTCACGGGCGTTAGTCGGTCTCCGGTTCGGTCTTATCGGCTGAGGCCGCCCGACACGGTCGGCATGTCACCGGCGGCGAAACCGTAATGCCGAAGCCAGCGCAGGTCGGATTCGAAGAAGGCGCGCAGGTCGGGAATGCCGTATTTCAGCATCGCGATGCGGTCGATACCCATGCCGAAGGCAAAGCCTTGCCATTGTTCGGGATCCACCCCGGCGGCGGCCAGAACCTTGGGATGGACCATGCCCGAACCCAGGATCTCCATCCACGAGTTGCCCTGCCCCAGCGTCAGCTTGCCGCCTTCCCAGGAACAGCGGATATCGACCTCGGCCGAGGGCTCGGTAAAGGGGAAATGGCTGGCGCGGAAGCGCAGCTCGACCTCGTCCAGTTCGAAGAAGGCGCGGCAGAACTCCTCAAGCGTCCATTTCAGGTTCGCCATCGAAATGTCGCGGCCAAGCGCCAGCCCCTCGACCTGGTGGAACATCGGCGCATGGGTCTGGTCCATGTCCATGCGATAGACACGCCCCGGCGCGATGACGCGGATCGGCGCGCCCGTTTCCTGCATGGCGCGGATCTGGACCGGCGAGGTATGCGTGCGCAGGACGTGCGGGGGGCGGGCATCACCTTCGGCGCGGGCCATGAAGAAGGTGTCATGCTCTTGCCGTGCGGGGTGTTCCGGCGGAATGTTCAGCGCGTCGAAATTGAACCAGTCGGATTCGATCTGCGGCCCTTCGGCGACGCGGAAGCCCATGTCGGCAAAAATCGCGGTGACTTCTTCGGTCACCTGGCTGACGGGGTGTATGGTGCCTTGCGGACGCGGACGGCCCGGCAGGGTGACGTCCAGCCATTCCTCTTTCAGGCGGGCATCCAGCGCCGCATCTTCAAGCCCCTGCTTGCGGGCGCGCAGCGCGGCGTCGATCTCGTCCTTCAGGCGGTTCAGGTCGGCACCGCGGGTCTGACGCTCTTCCGACGTCATGCGGCCCAGTTCCTTCATCATGCCGCTGATCTCGCCCTTCTTGCCAAGGGCACCCAGGCGGACCTGTTCAAGCGAGTCACCATCGGCGGCGCCCGCGATACGGTCGAGATAGGACTGGCGAAGGGTGGTCAGATCGGACATGGCGGCTTTCCTTGCGGTTCCCGCGCGCCTTATCACGCACGGGCGGATTGCGAAAGTGCGGGGCCTCAGAAGGTTTCGGACAGGCGTTCGACCGGCCGGCACAGGCGCGTCGCCAGGGGGCCCGCAACGATCGGGCGTTCGACCAGGATCGGGTTCTGCACCATGTGATCCAGGATCGTCGCGTCATCGGCCCCGACCAGCCCGCGTTCGGCCGCGTCGGTGCCCTTGACGCGCAGCGCCTGCGTGGGCGTCAGGCTGGCCGCGCCAAGCAGCGCCGCCAGCTCGTCCCGGTCCCAGCCCTGCTGGATATAGTCCACGACGCGCGGTTCATGCCCGGCGTCCCGGATCATCTGCAAGACCTTGCGCGAGGTCGAGCAGTTCGGCTTGTGGTAGATCGTGATCACGTCTTGCTTCCAGATTGGCCTGCGTCCGCCCGGCGCCGGGCGGACGGTCATCGCGGCTCGGGATTGTCGCAGGTGACATAGGGGATCGTGCCCGGCAGTGCAACGATGCCCGTCTTGCCGGCCCTAGCGCGGTGTAACGGTCAGCCAGACACCGCCATGCGGTCGAAGGGTCAGGATCATGCGCGGCTCGGGCGCGCGCGCGGTCAGGCCGAAGCGCAGGCCCGCGACCAGTGTGGACAGGATGATGACCGCTTCCTGCACCGCGAAGCTTGCGCCGATGCAGATTCTTGGCCCCGCCCCGAACGGCAGGAAGGCAAAGCGGTCGCGTGGCGCGCCCGGCGCAAAGCGGTCCGGGTCGAAGCGATCCGGATCCTCCCACAGCATATGGTGGCGGTGCAGCGCATAGACCGGCAGCATGATGGTGTCGCCGGGCCTGACTTCGCGCCCGCACAGGCGGTCATGGATCAGCGCCGTCCGCGACAGGAAGGCCGCGGGCGGGTAAAGTCGCAACGCCTCGTCAACGATCTGGCGCAGATAGGGCAGGCGTGGAACATCGGCCGCGGTGGCGGCGCGCGCGCCCAGAACACCGCGAGCCTCGGCCGCGGCGCGGTCCTGCACCTGCGGATCGAAGGCCAGCAGGTAAAGCGCCCAAGCCAGTGTCAGCGCCGTCGTCTCGTGCCCGGCAACGATGAAGGTCAGCAGGTTGTCCCGCAGCTCGCCCGTCGACATGGCGCGGCCCGTCTCGGGGTCCTGCCCGGCCCGCAGCAGGTCCAGAAGATCGGGCGTCGGCCGCGGCCCCGACTGCGCCCGGGCACGGATGGCATCGTCCGCGACCCGCTTCATCCGCTTGAGATCGCTGCCCGACCGCACGCGGCCAGGGCGCGGGATCCAGCCGGGCAGTCCCAGGATGTCCATGACCGACAGCCGCGCCGCGCTGGAGATATAGGAATCGATCGCCTGGTGGACCGCGTCGCGATCAAACCCCTCGCCCCCGGAAAAGGTCACGTCCGAGATGACCTCGAAGGTCGCGGCGACGGTTTCGGCAAAGACGTCGACTGGCCCCGTGGCCGAGGCAAGGCGGCGCCGACTGGCTTCGGCCGCGGCGGTCATTACCGGGGCCAGGGCTTCCACATGGCGCTGCGCAAAGGCGGGTGCGGCGGCCCGGCGCTGCCAACGCCAATGCGCCCCCTCGGCGACAAACAGGGACTGGCCGATGGCAGGTTCCAGAAGCAGCTTGGTCACGACGGATTTCGGGTAATCGTCGACCCGGTCCTTCAGAACGATGGCCAGCGCGCCGGGATCCATGACCATGTGCCAGCGCTTGCCGGTCCGGCCTGAAACCATGGGCTGGCGCGTCGCAATCTCGGGGATCAGTTCCAGCACGTTGCGCCGCGCGACCAGCGCCGAGCCCAGTATGCCAAGCGGCCTGCGTCCCAAGGGAACACGGGCCGGATAGTGGGAACTTTGTTCGCTCAGCTGGGGTGCGGCAAGATCGTCCATGACGAAAAAACCCGCGCCTGGGGCGCGGGTTTCATTCACGTTCCGTCTTTTTCAGACGAAAGCGATCAGGCGGCTGCCTTGGCCTGGGCCACGACCGCAGCGAAAGCGTCGGGCTCGTGCACGGCCAGGTCGGCCAGAACCTTGCGGTCCACCTCGATGCCGGCCTTGGCCAGCGCCGCGATGAAGCGCGAATAGGTCATTTCCGCATCCACCGCGCGGACGGCGGCGTTGATCCGCTGGATCCACAGCGCGCGGAAGTTGCGCTTGCGGTTCTTGCGGTCGCGGGTTGCGTATTGGTTGGCCTTGTCGACAGCCTGGGTCGCGGTGCGGAAGTTGCGCGAACGGTTGCCGTAATAGCCTTTGGCCGCGTCAAGAACCTTCTTGTGGCGGGCGTGGGTGACTTTTCCCGACTTGACTCGTGACATGTCTGGTTCTCCTTAGCGGTTGTAGGGCATGTATTTCTTGACGATTTTCGCGTCCGCATCGGACAGGATCATGGTCCCAGTCACATCGCGGATGAATTTCGTCGAGCGTTTGATCATGCCGTGGCGCTTGCCGGCCGGGCCAGCCTTGACTTTGCCCGAGGCCGTGAACGAGAACCGCTTTTTCGCGGCCGCTTTGGTCTTCATCTTCGGCATTTTACTCTCCTTGCGGTCAGAGTGAACGCACGACTCGGCAATGCCATATTGGCCGGCCGTGCGGGTGGAAGCGCGCCCTATACGGGTGCGCGGGCGAAAAGGCAAGCCCTATTGGCTGGACTGGCCGGTAGTCGGCGCACTTGCCGCCGGAGCATCAGCAGCGGGTGCATCGGTCGAGGTCGTCGGCGAAAGCTGGCCACTGGTAACGCGGAACCAGGATTGCGCGACGCTGTTCAGGCTAAGCGGGCGGTCGTCAAGCGCGTTGGTCGCCAGCAGCACCAGCAAACCCAGCACCAGCGAGATCGCCGCCCCGCGCGGGGCTTGCGTCCGGGCCAGCGCCAGGATCGCCAGCAGCACCGACAGGATGCACAGGGCAACGCCCGCTAGCAGCAGAATATCGATCATCGCGCCGTTCCCTCGCCTTCGCTGATCCGTCTGATCCTAGGACCTATTCTGGATCGGTGCGATAGATCAAGCGTTCGTCGCAGGGGGCGATGCGCAGGATGTTCGTGGTGCCGGCCTGATTGAAAGGCACGCCTGCGGTGACGACAATCTGGTTCGTCTCGTCGGCAAAACCGAAGTCGCGCGCTGCCTTGGCCGCGTTCACAACTGCCTGCTTGAACCGCTCGAGCGAGGGTGTCAGCACGCAATGCGTCCCCCAGGTCAGGCACAACCGCCGCAGCGTCGGCGTTTCCGAAGACATGGCAATGATCGGCACACGCGGACGTTCGCGTGCGATCAGGCTGGCCGTGGTGCCCGATTGCGTAAAGGCGCAGATGCAGGAAATGTCGGTCGTTTCAGCAATCTCGCGCGCGGCGGCGACGATGGCGTCGGCCACGGTCTGGCGCTTGGCCGAGCGCGAGCTTTCGATGATCTCGCGATAGGTGGGATCGGTCTCGACCGAACGGGCGACATTGTCCATCGTCGCCACCGCCTCGATCGGATAGGCCCCGGCGGCGCTTTCGGCGGACAGCATGATCGCGTCGGCGCCTTCATAGATCGCGGTCGCGACATCGGACACCTCGGCCCGCGTCGGCATCGGGCTTTCGATCATCGACTCCAGCATCTGGGTCGCGACGATCACCGGCTTGGCCGCCGCGCGGCAGGCACGGGTCAGGCGCTTCTGGATCGGCGGCACGGAATGGACCGGCAGTTCGACCCCAAGGTCGCCTCGCGCCACCATGATCCCGTCCGAGACCTTGAGGATCTCGGAAAAGGCGCGGACCGCGGCGGGCTTTTCGATCTTGGACAGGATGGCGGCGCGGCCATTGGCCAGCTTGCGCGCCTCGATCACGTCCTCGGCCCGCTGGACAAAGGACAGGGCCAGCCAGTCGACGCCAAGCTGACAGGCGAATTCCAGGTCTTCGCGGTCCTTGTCGGACAGCGCGGCCAGCGGCAGAACCACGTCGGGCACGTTCACGCCCTTGCGGTTCGAGATGGCCCCACCCACTGTCACCACGCATTCGGCGAAATCGGCACCACAGCTTTCGACCTTCAGGCGGATCTTGCCGTCGTTGACCAGAAGTTCGGAGCCGGGTTCAAGCGCCGCGAAAATCTCGGGATGAGGCAGCTGGACGCGGGCGGGCGTGCCGGGCGCGTCGTCCAGGTCAAAGCGGAACGCCTGACCGGCCTGCAGATCATGCGGCCCATCGGCAAAGGCGCCAACGCGCAGCTTCGGCCCCTGCAAATCGGCCAGCACCGCGATCGGGCGGCCCGATTCGGCCTCGACCCGGCGGATGATGTCATAGCGGGCCTTTTGCTCGGCATGCGTTCCGTGGCTCATGTTCAGCCGGAACACGTCCGCGCCCGTCTCGAACAGGCGGCGGATGGTGTCGAAGTCGCTGGACGATGGCCCAAGGGTTGCAACGATCTTGACCTTGCGGTGGCGTCTCATCCGTTTCTCCGTCGTGTTTGCGCTAGCAGACGCTGTATAAACCCATGCACCGCGTCGCGGCAACTGTGCCCGGATCAGGGCTTGCACTAAACCTTGCCGCATGCAAGGCGAAGGGACCATGACGGTAGCAGCTTTTACCACCATCGGACGCGACCGGAAATCGCGCTGGCTTGTCACCTGCGACCACGCGTCGAACCGGGTGCCGGACTGGATCAATGGCGGCGATCTGGGCATCGCGGCCGAGGACATGGCCCGCCACATCGCCTTTGACGTGGGCGCGGCGGGACTGGCGCGGCATCTGGCCGACCGGCTGGACGCGCCCGGCATCCTGTCGAATTTCTCGCGTCTGGTCATCGATCCGAATCGCGGCGAGGATGATCCGACCCTGCTGATGCGGATCTATGACGGAACCGTCATTCCCGCGAACCGCGTCATGGACACGGCGGAACGCGAGCGTCGGCTGGACCGGCTTTACCGTCCCTATCACGACGCCTATGCCCGGCTCGCCGATACTCATCCGCGCCGCGCGATCTGCGCCATCCACAGCTTCACGCGCCAATTGCGCGGCCGCCCGCGCCGACCCTGGGCGGTGGGCATCCTTTATTCGCATCGCGACGACCGCCTTGGCCCCGCGCTGGTCCGCGAATGCCGCGACAAGGGCTGGATCACGGGCGAGAACGAGCCCTATTCCGGCCATCTCGACGGCGATTCCATCGACAAGCACGCGCTGGCGCATGGTCGCCCGAACGTCCTCATCGAGATCTGCAACGACCTGATCGAGGACGAGGCGGGTCAGATTATCTGGGCCAACCGTCTGGCCGGGGTGCTGGCGGGGATCCTGGACCGGCAAGAGCTTTAGCGGACCGCGATTTCCGCCCATGACTTGCTTTGGTCATCGGCAATTTGCCATGCGGGGTCGGATGGACGTCTACATCTTCTCGCCCGGCAGTTTGCTTGCCTGCCTGATCCATTCGGCAAACAGCGCCTCGTCGGGTGTCTCGCCTTCCTGGATATGGACATAGCGCACATGCGCCTGCTTCGAGGCGACCGGCGGCACCGGCTCAAGCTCGGCCCCGCGGAAGAAGGCGACCTTGATGTATTTCGTCATGCAATGCAGGCTGAGGAACCAGGTCTGGCCGTCCATCCCGTAAAGGGGTGAGTTCCATTTCACAGCCTTTTGCACATCCGGCACCGTCCTGACGACCAGCCCGTCAAGCCAGGCGCCGACCCCGCTTTTCCAGCCCGGCATGGCCGCGATGTAATCCTGGACCGGTCCGTCACCATAGCCCTTGGGTATCTGGGGATTGCCACCCGAAAGCAGGACAGGCTGCGTTTTCGCTGTTGTCTTGTCGGTCATGCGTCACCTTCGTCCCGGTTGCATTCCGCCCCAGCCTAGCACGCAAAGCCCGGCGCACCGCAACCGCGGGCAGGTTGCCGCCCGTGCGCGACCGTCAGAGAAAGCCTTGCGGGTCGATGTCCACGGACAGCCGCAGGTTCGAGGGTGGCTTCGGCGCCAGCGCCAGCCAACGCGAAATCGCCGTCTGCACCGGCGCCTGCCGGGGCGCGCGGATCAGCATCCTGACACGATAGCGGCCCCGGACGCGGGCAATGGGTGCGGGCGCCGGACCCCAAAGCTCGGCCCCGATCTGGTGCAGTGGATCGGCGCGACGGGCCATTTCTCGGGCATGATTCTCGACCGCCGACTGGTCGGGATGTGACAGGATGATCCCGGCCAACCGGCCAAAGGGCGGCATCCCGGCCTGCTGGCGCTGCGCAGCCTCGGCATCCCAGAACGCCTCGTCCTCGCCCGACAGGATGGCGCGGATCACGGGATGCGCAGGCTGGTGGGTCTGAAGCAGCGCAAGCCCCCGCGCGTCGCCCCCTTCGCGGCCCGCGCGTCCCGCCACCTGGCGCATCAACTGAAAACTGCGCTCGGCCGCGCGCATGTCGGCGCCCTGCAGGCCAAGATCGGCATCGATCACGCCCACCAGCGTCAGGCGTGGGAAATTGTGTCCCTTGGCCACGATCTGCGTGCCGATGATGATGTCGGTTTCCCCGGCGCTGATCTGGGCGATCGCCTCTTTCAGCGCGCGGGCCGAGTGGAACAGGTCCGAGGACAGGACCGTTGCGCGGGCATCGGGAAAACGCTCGGCCACCTCTTCGGCCAGACGCTCGACCCCCGGACCGATCGCGGTCATCCTGCCCTCGACCCCGCAGCTTGGGCAGGCGACCGGGATCGGCTTCGTTTCGCCGCACTGGTGGCAGACAAGGCGATTCTGGAAGCGGTGCTCGACCATGCGGGCGTCGCATTGGTCGCAGCCGACCTGCTGACCGCAGGCCCGACAGGCGGTGATCGGGGCATAGCCGCGCCGGTTCAGGAACAGCAGCGACTGCTCCCCCCTGCCCTTGCGCGCCCGGATCTCGGCGGCCAGTCGGGGAGAGATCCAGCGCCCCTTCTCCATCTCGGATTCGCGCAGGTCGATCGCCCCCATCTCGGGCAGCTCCGCGGTGCCATAGCGCGACCGCAGGTCGATCCGCGCGTATTTTCCCGCCCCCGCGTTCACCCAGCTTTCGACCGAGGGCGTGGCCGAGGCCAGCACCACCTGCGCCCCGGCAATACTGGCCCGCAGGACCGCCATGTCGCGGGCGCTGTAGAAGACGACGTCTTCCTGTTTATAGCTGGAATCGTGCTCTTCATCGACGACGATCAGGCCAAGGTCGGCAAAGGGCAGGAACAGGGCCGAACGCGCGCCGACCACCATGCCGACATGGTGCTGCGCGGCCATGGTCCAAAGCCGGCGGCGTTCTGTGCGGGTGATGCCCGAATGCCATTCGCCCGGGCGCGCGCCGAGCCGCGCCTCGACCCGGGAAAGGAATTCCGAGGACAGCGCGATTTCCGGCAGCAGGACCAGCGCCTGACGCCCCTGTCGCAGACATTCGGCCACGGCCTCAAGATAGACCTCGGTCTTGCCCGAACCGGTGACGCCCCGCAAAAGCGTCGTGCCATAGCGTCGGGTCTTCAGCGCATCACGCAACTGTGCCGCCGCCTCGCCCTGGTCCGGGGCAAGGGGCTTGCCGGGCAGGTCGGGATCCAGCCGGGGATAGGGCGTGTCGCGGGGGGCAAGGGTTTCGGCCAGCGTCCCCGCCTTGACCAAGCCCTGCACCACGCTGCCGGTGACCCCCGCCAGTTGCGCCAACTCGCCCGGCGCGAAACCGGCACCGCCGTGATCCTCGATCACCCGCAGGACGGCGGCGCGGGCATCGGTCATCCGATCGGGCGGCGGCCCCGCCCTGTGGATGATCCGCCGCGCCGAGGGGGGCTGGTCCAGATCCGGCGCCCGCGTCGCCATGCGCAGCATCGAGGGCAAGGGCGTCAGGGTATATTCGCCCATCCGGGTCAGGAACTCGATCATCTCGGGCGCAAGCGGGGGGGCGTCGATCAGCCGCGCGACAGGGCGCAGCTTGGCCATGTCGAAATCGCCCATGCCCTGTCCCCAGACCGCGCCCATGACCCGACGCGGTCCCAGCGGCACGACGACAAGCTGACCCAGCCGCACGCCGCCTTCGGGGGCCAGATAATCCAGCACGCCCACGACTTCCTGCGTCAGCACGGCGATGCGTGCACCGTGGGGATAGAACAGCGGCCTGCTCATCCTTGGATCAGGCGGGTTCGGAACGGGAACAGGGCGGGCACGGCTTTGAGCATCGCGCGGATACTGGCACGGTGCGTCGTCGGGCCGCAAGCCGCCCGCCCGGACTTCACCCGCAGCGGTTTATGGGCTAAACCCTGCATCAAAGCCGCAACAAGGGCCATTGCCATGAAATTCTTCGTCGATACCGCCGACACCGCCGCCATCCGTGAACTGAACGACCTGGGTATGGTCGATGGCGTCACCACCAACCCCTCGCTGATCCTGAAATCGGGCCGCGACATCGTCGAGGTCACGAAAGAGATCTGCGGCATCGTCACTGGCCCGGTCAGCGCCGAAGTCGTCGCCAAGGACGCCGCCGACATGATCCGCGAAGGCAAGCATCTGGCCGAGATCGCGCCGAACATCGCGGTCAAGGTGCCGCTGACCTGGGACGGGCTGAAAGCCTGCAAGGCGCTCAGCTCGGAAGGTCACATGGTCAACGTCACGCTGTGCTTCAGCGCGGCGCAGGCGCTTCTGGCCGCCAAGGCGGGCGCGACCTTCATCAGCCCCTTCATCGGCCGTCTGGACGACATCAACCTGGACGGCATGCAGCTGATCGAGGACATCCGCACGATCTATGACAACTACGATTTCAAGACCGAGATCCTGGCTGCCTCGATCCGTTCGGTGAACCACATCACCGACGCCGCCCGTATCGGCGCCGATGTCATCACCGCGCCGCCGTCCGTCATCAAGGCGATGGCGAATCACGTTCTGACCGACAAGGGCCTGGCGCAATTCGACGCCGACTGGGCCAAGACCGGGCAGAAGATCGGCTGATGAGCGGGGATCAGGCCGTCGATCTTCCCGAGGATCTGCGCGCCCGGCTTCTGGCCCGGCCCGAACTGATCCTTTCTGACCGAGACCTGATGCGCGCGCTGATCGGCGCGCGCGAGGCCGACCGGGGCGAGAATGTCATCGACATTCGCGGCCGCGCCATGCAGGCGCTGGAAAGCCGCCTCGACCGGCTGGAGGAGACCCATGAAACGGTCATCTCCACCGCCTATGAGAACCAGTCAGGGATGAACACCGTGCATCGCGCGGTACTGTCCCTGCTGGAGCCCATGGATTTCGCGGCATTCCTGGAAAATCTGGAATCCGCGGTCGCCCCGATTCTGCGGGTCGAAACGCTGCACCTGATCATGGAATCGGGCTCGGTCGAACCGGCGCGCGAATTGGCCGGTCCGCTGACCATCGTGCCCGCGGGCACGATTGCGGCAATGCTGTCCGGCGGACGGCGGGCACCGCGCGCCGATGACATCATCCTGCGCGCCGTCGCCGGGGAATCGCTGCCCCATCACGGCGATGCCCGCGCCCCGATCAAATCCGAGGCGCTGCTGCCGATCGACCTTGGCCCCGGCCGCTTCCCGGCGCTGCTTCTGATCGGTTCGGCCGAGGCGGGGCGCTTTACCCCGGCGCAGGGCACCGATCTGCTGCGCTTCTTCAGCCAGGCCTTCCGGCTGGTCCTGATCTCCTGGCTGCGCGAATGACCCAAGGGGCCACGCCACCGCTGGCCCTGGCCCCGCTGATGGCCGAGCAATTGCAACGCTGGCTGGATGCCGAGCGCGCGGCCCGTGACCGTTCCCATCACACCATCGTCGCCTATCAGGCGGACCTGCTGGCGTTCCTGTCCTTTCTTGGTGGCTATCACGCCACCCCTGCCCTGCCGCAGACGCTGGGTCAGCTGACACAATCCGACATGCGCGCCTTTGCCGCGGCCGAACGCGGACGTGGGCTTTCGGCGCGCTCTCTCGCGCGCCGGCTGTCGGCGGTGCGCAGCTTCATCCGCTGGATGTCGGACCGCCACGGCTTCGACGCCTCGAAGGCACTGGCATCGCGCGGGCCGAAATTCACCCGCTCACTGCCGCGTCCGCTTGCCCCCGAACAGGCGCTGGAGCTTCTCGACATCGCCGCGGAAAGCCATCGCGAACCCTGGATCGCGGCGCGCGACACCGCGGTCCTGACCCTGCTTTACGGCTGCGGCCTGCGGATTTCCGAGGCGCTGCAGCTTGACGGCTCGGACTGGCCCCTGCGCGAAGCGCTGACCATACGCGGCAAGGGACAGAAGGAACGCCAGGTTCCGGTCCTGCCCGTGGCGCGCGCGGCGATCGCCGAGTACCTGCGTCTTTCCCCTTGGCCGGTGCAAGGCGACGCACCGCTTTTCCGTGGCGCAAGGGGGGCAAGGCTGAACCCCTCGGTCCTGGCCGGCGCGATGCGCACCATGCGGCAGTCGCTGGGCCTGCCGCCAACCGCGACGCCGCACGCGCTGCGCCATTCCTTTGCCACCCATCTGCTCGCCGCCGGGGGCGATCTGCGGACGATCCAGGAACTTCTGGGCCATGCGAGCCTGTCGACCACGCAGGTCTATACCGGGGTCGATGACGCAAGGCTGCTTTCAGTCTATCGCGCCGCCCATCCCCGCAGCTAGGGGCTGGGCACGGACCAGGCAGCTTCACCGTTTTCCAGATACTCGCCGCAAGGCTGCGGTTGGCGCGATCTTTACAATCGCGCGCGGCAGGACCAAAGACGCGCCATGTTCGATCTCTCCCTCCACCTTGTCCTGATGCTGACCGGCGCCGCCTTTGCCGCCGGCTTCGTCGATGCCATAGCCGGCGGTGGCGGCCTGATCACGGTGCCCGCCCTGATGCTTGCGGGCCTGCCCCCGGCCCAGGCCTTGGCGACGAACAAGGTGCAGGGCGTCTTCGGTGCCGCGACCGCTTGCATCTCCTATGCCCGTCGCGGCCTCGTCGACCTGCGCCACCAGAAGATCGCTGCCGTCGTCGCCTTTGTCGCGGGACTGGCGGGGGCGTTTTTCGTCACCTCGATCCCGACCGACGCGCTGCGCTATGGCCTGCCGGTGCTGCTGATCGGAATTGCGGTCTTCTTCGCGCTGAAGCCGGGGCTGGACGACCGCGACCGCCATCGGCGCATGTCCTCTGCCGTCTTCACCGCCAGCTTCGTGCCCGCCATCGCGTTTTATGACGGACTGGTCGGACCGGGAACCGGGTCGTTCCTGATGCTGGGCTTCGTCCTGCTTGCCGGTTACGGCGTGCTGAAGGCGACGGCCCATACCAAGCTGCTGAACTTTGCGTCGAACCTGGGCGGGCTGGTGGCCTTTGCGCTGGTCGGCAAGCCGCTTTGGGCGCTGGGCGCGGTCATGGCCGTGGCCCAGATCGCAGGAGCGATGCTGGGCGCACGCCTTGCCATGCGGATCGGCGCAAGAGTGATCAAGCCGCTTCTGGTCATCACCTCGACGGCGCTGGCGCTGCGGCTGATCTGGCAACTTCTCTGACCTAACCCGTCACCGTCAGACGAAATCGAACATCGAGGATTCAAGCTGCGCCATCGGCACGCCCTGCAGCGTCAGGACATTGCCATCGCCGAAGTTGAAGACGACGTTCTTGCCGACCTGGGTGGCGGCATCCATCAGGTCGCCGAAATTGTCGACGCAATCGATATCGACGGTGACACTTTCTGCCGGGGCGCCAGTCGAGCTGCCATCGGCGCGCAACCCGGTCTCGAAATCGCGAATCACGTCCTTGCCGCCGTCGAAGACAAAGGCATCATGCCCCCAGCCACCCAGCATGGAGTCGTTGCCGGCACCGCCGCTCAGCGTATCGTCACCAAAATCGCCATGCAGCGTGTCGTTACCCGCATTTCCGGCGACGAAGTCATTGCCATAGCCGCCATGCAGGGAATCGTTGCCAGCCTCGCCCAGCAGGCTGTCATTGCCTTCGACCCCGAACAGGCTGTCATTTCCGACCCCGCCAAAGACGGTGTCATTGCCCGTTCCGCCGGAAATGAAGTCGTTCCCTTCCTGCCCCCAGATCTTGTCGTTCCCAAGATCGCCGAACAGGAAATCTCCGCCGGTGCCGCCCCAGACGCTGTCATCCCCGGTTCCGGCCGAAACGAAGTCGATCCCGCCCTTGCCAAAGATCTGGTCGTTTCCGGCCAGCCCAAGCAGGCCTTCATCCCCGGATCCCCCGTAAAGGGCATCGTTGCCCATCGTTCCGTCGCGCGTGTTCAGCGAACTCAGCCGATCAAGTTGGTCATCCAGCGTGTCGGCGATATCCGCCAGCATGTCGGCATAGATGACCGAGTAAACCCTGTAGGAAAGTGTCGCCATCGCGCATCCTCCTTGCGAAGCCAAGACCCGTCGGACTGTGCAAGCCTTATGCCACGGATGCGACGCTGCCACGACGCACGGGCAGCCTCAGGCGGGTTTTCGGCGGATTTCATCCCGCCGATCGACCGCCCCTGGGCACTCTGCCGCGCATCCCGGTCAAGGATGGGGCACACTGCGCAACGACCGGGCAGGGTCGGCCCCGCCCCGATCCCTGATTCGTCGTGATCTTCCCTTACTGCGGAAAACCGGGAGAGCGCCGCAACTCGCCGGTGACGCGCCCTCGCCAATTCGTCAGCGGACCGGTCAGGTGACGGCGGATGACCGGCGCGTCCTCGGGCAGCAGGCCCAGATGGACCAGCAATGCGGCAATCGCCGCCTCGGCCCCGCGGGTGCCGCCATCGGTGATCTTCAGCGCGATCCCAAGGCCGCGTTCCGGCAGGATACCCACGAAGACCGCCTCGGCCCCGGTCTTGACTGCGCCCTGACCGCCCAGGGCGCGCATCATTTCGGTGCAGGCACGCCCTTCGCCGGCGACCAGTTCGGGATGGGCCATCATCGCCTGGACCAGCCGCCGCTGCGCATCCCCGCGCAGACCGGGACGCGGATCGGCGAAATCCGCCATCGCCTGCGCCAACCCAGCGACACTGCAAGCGAAATTGGGTGCCGAGCAGCCGTCGACACCCCAGCCCGCAGCCTCTTCTCCGGTCGTCTCCTCAAAGGCCGCGCGCACGGCCTTCTGCACCGGGTGGTCGATCTCGACATAATCGGCATCGCCACCAAGCACCTGATTCAGTGTCAGGAACCCCGCATGCTTTCCCGAGCAGTTGTTGTGCAACTGGCAGGGCTCGCTGTCCGAACAGATCAGGCGCTTGCGCTCGTCCGGGTCGTTGGGCAGGTGGCTGCCGCAGCGCAGGTCGGGCTCGTCCAGTCCCAACCCTTTCAGCCAATGGGCAACGCGACCGACATGGATCTGCGCACCATTGTGGCTGGCACAGGCAAGCGCCAACTGTTCGGGACCAAGTCCGGCGCGGTCGGCCGCTCCGCTTTCGACCAGCGGCAGCGCCTGGATCATCTTGCACGAGGATCGCGGAAAGATCACCGTTCCCGGATCGCCCCAGGCCTCGACGATACCATTGGCATCGGCAACCACGGCATGGCCGCGATGCAGGCTTTCAAGCAGGCCGCCACGCCATAATTCGATCAGATTGGCCGCAGTCATGGACAGTTTTCCTCTGACAATCACGCGATATCCCGCAAGGGGGCTTTTTTGCGCGTCGATTTTTGCGTTATCCTTAAGCCGGATGGTTGAATCCACAACCGACATCGGCAACAAGTCCGGATAAACCGGACCATGGCAGGAGGCCAGAGCATGTTGAAATCCGCCCCGCATGTGGCGGCGGCAGCCGCCGCTTTCGCAATCGCCCTTTCTGCGCCCGTATTCGCGCAGGATTCGACGAACGTGATCGGCACCCAAGGCGACTGGACGGCTTTTTCGGCCTCCAGCCCGAAAGAGTGCTGGGCCGTTTCCGCACCGAAATCGTCCCAGAACACGGACTCGAGCGGCAGCCCCAAAGAAGTGTCCCGCGGCGATATCCGCCTGTACATCGCCTATCGTCCCGGCCAGTCGGGCGAAGTTTCGTTCTCGGGCGGCTATCCCTTTGCCCCGGATTCGGCGGTCGAGGTGAATATCGGCGGCAACACCTTCAAGCTGTTCACCGAGGGTGAAAGCGCCTGGACCGGCTCGCCCGCAGAAGACGGCAAGCTGATCACGGCCCTGCGCGGCGGCTCGACCGCAGTGCTGACCGGACGCTCGGCCCGCGGCACCGTGACCAAGGACACGTTCAGCCTGTCGGGCATCACCGCGATGACCAACAAGGCCCAGACCAGCTGCAAATAGGCCTCGCGGTCCCGATTTGCCGAAGATTCTCGTGAACAGGGGCTTGGGCCCCTGTTTTCTTTTTGGCTCGTTTACCCTATATAACGGCCTTCCCCCATCCGCCCGGACGCCCAAGCCATGACCGCCCCGATCACCCAGGACCTGTTGACCATCCCGCGCAAGCTGCCGGAAACGGCGCTGAAGAACATCGTGGGGCTGACCCGCGACCAGTTGCGCGACGCGCTGGTCGAGGCCGGGACGCCCGAAAAGCAGGCGAAGATGCGCGTCGGCCAGATCTGGCAGTGGGTCTATCACTGGGGCGTACGCGACTTTGCGCAGATGACGAACCTGGCGAAGGATTATCGCGCCTTCCTGGCCGAGCGGTTCGAGATTGCGGTCCCCGAAATCGTGACCCGTCAGGTTTCGGCCGACGGCACCCGCAAGTACCTGCTGCGCATCGCCGGTGGGCATGAGGTCGAGACGGTCTATATCCCCGAGGAATCGCGCGGCACGCTTTGCATCTCGTCCCAGGTCGGCTGCACGCTGACCTGTTCCTTCTGCCACACCGGCACCCAGAAGCTGGTGCGCAACCTGACCGCGGGGGAAATCGTGGGTCAGGTCATGGTCGCGCGCGACGACCTGGGCGAGTGGCCGGTTCAGGGCGCGCCCAAGGACGAGACGCGCCTTGTCAGCAACGTCGTGCTGATGGGCATGGGCGAGCCGCTTTACAATTTCGACAATGTCCGTGACGCGATGAAAGTGGTGATGGATGGCGAAGGGATCAGCCTGTCCCGCCGCCGCATCACCCTGTCGACCTCTGGTGTCGTTCCCGAAATCGCCAAGACCGCCGAGGAAATCGGCTGTCTTCTGGCCGTCAGCTTCCATGCGACCACCGACGAGACCCGCAACATGCTGGTTCCGGTGAACAAGAAATGGAACATCGAGACGCTTCTGAACGCGCTGCGCGAATACCCGCGCCTGTCGAATTCCGAACGCATCACCTTTGAATATGTGATGCTCGACGGCGTGAACGACAGCGATGCGGATGCCCGCCGTCTGGTCAAGCTGATCCGCGGCATTCCGGCCAAGATCAACCTGATCCCGTTCAACGAATGGCCCGGCGTCGCCTATAAGCGGTCCAGCTGGGAACGGATCGAGGCATTTGCCGACATCGTCCACAAGGCGGGCTATGCGAGCCCGATCCGCACCCCGCGCGGCGAGGATATCATGGCCGCCTGCGGACAGCTGAAAACCGCGACCGAGCGTGGCCGCAAGACCGCCGCCCAGATCGCCGCCGAAGCGCGGGTCTGAGGCGGAGGCAGGTTCGCCCGGCACGGCTTGTTGCTGGGGTATTTGAAAAACGGTGAAATCCGAAGCTCCGGCTACCCCTCTCACGGCCTCACTGTTTCATAAATACCCAATGCGACCTCTCCACCCGCGAATGGTGCGAGGATTCACGAATATGGGTAAGACCTGCACCGAACTTGCCCCGCGCGCCGCAGGATCGTAGAAGCGTCACGACCCGAGAATGAGGCGCGCATGACCCATCCGAAACCCGTCGTCCTTTGCATCCTCGATGGATGGGGCATCTCGTCGCGGCCCGAGCAAAGCGCGCCGGATCAGGCCAATACCCCGAATTTCGACCGGCTGATGCGCGAATGCCCGCATGGAACGCTGGTGACCTTCGGCCCCGATGTTGGTCTGCCCAAGGGGCAGATGGGCAATTCCGAGGTCGGCCACACCAATATCGGCGCTGGTCGGGTGGTCGCGATGGACCTGGGCCAGATCGATCTCGCCATCGAGGATGGCAGCTTTTACGAGAATACCGGTATCGGCGCCTTCATCGAAAAGCTGAAGGCCAGCGGTGGCACTGCGCATCTGATGGGGGTCGTCTCGGATGGCGGTGTCCACGGCCATATCCAGCATGTCATCGCCGCGGCCCGCGCCATCGCGACCCGTGGCGTTCCGGTGGTCATCCATGCAGTGACCGACGGGCGGGACGTGCCGCCGAAATCCGCGATGGGCTTCGTGACCGAGCTTCAGGGCAACCTGCCCGCGGGCGTGACCATCGGCACTGTCATCGGGCGCTATTACGCAATGGACCGCGACAATCGCTGGGAACGTGTCAGCCGGGCCTTTGCCGCAATGGTCCGGGCGCAGGGACAGTCCGCCCCCGATGCCGCACATGCCGTCGAAGCCGCCTATCACCGCGACGAAACCGATGAGTTCATCCAGCCCACGGTGATCGCGGACTATGCCGGTGCAAAAGACGGCGACGGCTTTTTCTGCCTGAATTTCCGTGCCGATCGCGCGCGAGAGATCCTGGCCGCCATCGGCCAGCCGGATTTCGACGCGTTCGAAACCGGGCCGCGGCCGCAATGGGCCTCGCTGCTGGGCATGGTCGATTATTCCACCAGGCATGACGAGTACATGGACGCCGCCTATCCGAAGCGGCAGGTGGAAAACACGCTGGGCGCTTGGGTCGCGAACAAGGGCCTGCGCCAGTTCCGTCTGGCCGAGACCGAGAAATATCCGCATGTCACCTTCTTCCTGAACGGCGGCAAGGAAACGCCCGAGCCGGGCGAGGACCGCTTCATGCCGCAAAGCCCGAAGGTCGCGACCTATGACCTTGCACCCGAAATGTCGGCACCCGAGGTCAGCGCGAAGCTCGCCTGGGCCATCGGCGAGGGTTACGACCTGATCGTCGTGAACTATGCCAACCCCGACATGGTCGGCCATACCGGCAGCCTTCCGGCAGCCATCCGCGCCTGCGAGGTCGTGGACAAGGGGCTGGGCATGATGCTTGAGGCGCTGGACAAGGCAGGTGGCGCGGCGGTCGTCATCGCCGACCACGGCAATTGCGAAACCATGATCGACCCCGCCACCGGAGGGCCGCATACCGCCCATACCGTGAATCCGGTTCCCGTCATCGTCTATGGTGGATCGCAGGGCGCCAGCCTGAGCAATGGCCGCCTGGCCGATATCGCTCCGACCGTGCTGGACCTGATGGGGCTGGACCTTCCGCCCGAGATGACCGGCAAATCCCTGATCGTGCGCCCATGAAGCTGAAACTCGCCCTGCCCGTCCTTCTTGCCGCGGGCCTTGCCAGCGTCGCCCCGGCCCAGCAGGCCAGCTCCGCCCAGCAAAGCGCCGCGCTTAGCCAGGCGGCGCAAGAGGCGGCCGAAGCCGCCGACATGCTGCGCAATGCGACCGGACAGCTTGATCAGGCGCTAAGCAAGGATGACCAGGTCCGCTCGCTGACCGACATGATCCGGGCTTATGAACAGGGACTGGCTGCGTTGCGCGACGGATTGCGCCGCGCCGGCATCCGCGAGCAGGAAATCCGCGCCGAGTTCGATGCCCGCCGTGACCGTCTGGGTCGGGTCGTCGGCGTGATGACCGCCATGCAGCGTTCCCCCGAAACGATGCTGCTGCTGCACCCCGCCGGACCGGAGGCGTCGGCCCATGCCGGGATGATCCTCAGTTCGGTCGCGCCGGGCCTGCAGGCCGAGGCCGAAGACATGCGCCGCCAGCTGGAAGAGATCCAGACGGTCCGCACCCTGCAACTGAACGCCGCCAATACGCTGGCCCAGGGTCTGGGCCAGGTGCAGGAGGCGCGACGGCTGCTGGCCTCGGCCGTCACGGACCGTTCGGATCTTCCGGTGCGCTTCGGGCAGGACCCGGAAGAGCTGACCTCGCTGGTTCAGTCCGCCGATACGCTTGATGCCTTCGCATCCGGGATCGTCGGCATGGAACAGGACGTCGGCGCGCCGATGGCCGATTTCGAAGGCGCGCAGGGCAGCCTGCCCTTGCCGGTGCTGGGCACGGTCCTGCGCCGCTATAACGAGGCCGACGCCGCCGGCGTCCAGCGCCCCGGTCTTGTCATTGCGACCGGTCCTGCGGCGCTCGTGACGACGCCATGGAGCGCGACCATCCGCTATCGCGGCCCGCTGCTCGACTATGGCAATGTCATGATCGTCGAGCCGGCGCGCGGCTATCTGATGATTTTCGCAGGCCTGGCCCAGGTCTTCGGAGAGACGGGCGACGTGCTTGCCGCAGGCGACCCGGTCGGCCTGATGGGCGGCATCGAACCTGAAGCACAGGAATTCGGGGCCGAGTTCGTGGCCGACGCGGCCATGGGCAACGGCGCTGGACAGAGCGAAACACTGTATGTTGAACTGCGAAAAGGCAAGGAAACACTGGACCCGGCCGAGTGGTTCGTGATGAATCCCATCATCGGCGGGACAAGCCACAACGCAACCGGGCAGGACGGAACATCGGAATGAAACATTACCTTCTGGCCGGAGCTATCGGCACCATCGCCGGCACATTGGTCGCGACCCAGTTCGCGGGCCCCCTGGTCGCGCAGGAAACCGGCAAGAACGCCTCAGTCTATGAGCAGCTCGACCTGTTCGGCAACGTCTTCGAACGCGTCCGCAGCGACTATGTGGAACAGGTCGACGACAAGGAACTGATCGAGGCCGCGATCAACGGCATGCTGACCTCGCTTGATCCGCACAGCTCGTTCCTGTCGGCCAAGGATTACGAGGACATGCAGACCCAGACGCGCGGCAGCTTCGGCGGCCTTGGGATCGAGGTCGGGCAAGAGGACGGGATCGTCAAGGTCATCTCGCCCATCGACGACACACCCGCGGCCGAGGCGGGCGTCAAGGCGGGCGACTATATCACCCATGTGAATGGCGAATCGCTGGTCGGGCTGACGCTGGATCAGGCGGTCGAGAAGATGCGTGGCCCGGTCGGGTCCGAAATCAAGATCACCATCCTGCGCGAAGGCGAGAAAGAGCCCTTCGACCTGACCATCGTGCGCGACACCATCAAGCTGACCGTGGTCAAGACTCGTGTCGAGGGCCATGCCGTTGTCCTGCGCGTCTCGACCTTCAACGACGAGACGATGGACACGCTGAAGACCCAGATGGCCAAGGCGGTCAAGGATGCCGGCGGGATGGACAAGATCACGGGTTTCGTTCTTGACCTGCGCAATAACCCCGGCGGCTTGCTGAACCAGGCCATCGAGGTTTCGGACGCCTTCCTCGACAAGGGCGAGATCGTTTCGACCCGCGGACGCAAGCCCGAGGAATCGGAACGCTGGAACGCCGAAAAAGGCGATCTGGCGCAGGGCAAGCCGATGGTCGTTCTGATCAACGGCGGTTCGGCCTCGGCCTCGGAAATCGTGACCGGCGCGCTTCAGGACCACCGTCGCGCCATCGTCGTCGGCACCAAGTCCTTCGGCAAGGGATCGGTCCAGACGGTGATGCCCGTGACCTCGGACAGCGCCATCCGCCTGACCACGGCACGCTATTACACGCCGTCGGGGCGTTCGATCCAGTCGCTTGGCATTCAGCCGGACATCATCGTTGAACAGCCCCCGGCCAAGCCCGTGGACGAGAACGAGGACAAGCCCAAGACCGAGTCGAAATTCCTGAACTCGGAAGCCGACCTGCGCGGCGCTCTGAACAACGACGCGATCAGCGACGATGAGCGCAAGCAGATCGAGGAAGAGGCCAAGCAGGTTGAAGCGACCGCCAAGCTGCGGGACGAAGATTACCAGCTTGCCTATGCCGTCGACATCCTGAAGGGGCTTTCCGCGGTGAACTTCCAGGCCAGCGCCGTTCCCGACAGCGTGAAGCCCGCGATCACCGGCGAGGATGCCACCCAGGAAGACGAGGAAGGCGCGGAACGGCAATGACAGGGCAATTGCTCGGCCCGTCGGGCCTGCCCTATCGCCCCTGCGCGGGTGTCGTCCTGATCGACAAGCGGGGTCTGGTCTTTGCCGGGCAGCGCATCGACAATCCGGGTCATGCCTGGCAAATGCCGCAAGGCGGGATCGACGCGGGGGAAACCCCGCGCGAAGCCGCCCTGCGCGAGTTGGTCGAGGAAACCGGTGTCACCCCCGATCTGGTCGAGGTCATCGCCGAATCCCCCGAATGGGTCACCTATGACCTGCCGCCCGAGCTTCTGGGCAAGGTCTGGAAAGGGCGCTTCGGGGGTCAGCAGCAGAAATGGCTGGCGCTGCGCTTCCTTGGCTCGGACAAGGACGTCCGGATCCAGACCGAGCACCCCGAGTTCGACCGCTGGCAATGGATGCGCGCCGCCGACCTGACCTCGTCGATCGTGCCCTTCAAGCGTTCGGTCTATGAACAGGTGTTCAAGGATTTCGCGAACTTGGTGTCCTAGGGGTTTTTCTCAACCTGAAATTGAAATGCCGCACTCCACCGGAGCGCGGCATTTTCATTGGGAGTCCCGCGACCAGTCATCACCGGCAAAAATTGGCCGAAGAAATGGAAAAACCTCCCCAAAATACGAAGCTGATCAATTCGCAATATAATGTTTTGATGCTTTGGCCGGAAATAATCCATTCCGCACATATCGTTGCAAACCGCGTCGCCAATCAATTCACGCGCTGAAAACAAACCGGTGATCTCAGGAACAAAGAACCCTGCGAAAGGCTTCATCCTCCAGTCGAAAGGAGATCAGCCATGAAACGCCTTTTCCTCATTCCCGGAGCCATCGCCGCGATTGCCGCCGGATCCGCCTTGGCCCAAACCACTGTCGTGACGCCGGGCCAGCCGGTCGTCGTGACCCAGCCCCCGGCAACCGCGCAAGTCCAGACCAATGATCCCCCGACCAGCGGTGGCGGCGCGGTCGGCGGCGCAACCACCGGAGCCATTGCCGGTGCGATTGCCGGCGGGCCGGTTGGGGCTGCCGTGGGCGGTATCGTTGGTGCCGTCACCGGTGATGTGACCGAGGACGCGATGACGCCGGCGACCCGCACCTATGTTCTGCAAAATCCGGTCCAGTCTGTTCCGGTTCAAGGCAATGTCGTCGTCGGCTCTCAAATCCCCGACGCGGTCCAATTCCAGCAGATCCCGGATTCGCCCTATCAGTATGTCTATGTGAATGACCAGCCGGTGATCGTCGAACCGCAAACACGCAAGGTTCTTTATGTGGTCCGGTAATTCCGGTTCCCAATAAACAATCCGATGGGCCGGTTTCGAATACTGGCCCACCGATATTTATCTGAATGACGTGGAATTGGCATTCGCCAAATCCAATGAAGCCATTCAGCAATTAAGGCCCTTGAATTGCCGCATCCCCTGCCCTATCTGCAGGGGCGAGGACGACCTCTCCATCATGGATATCAAGCGGGACGGCCCGATCTTTCGACAGGAGATCAGGCATGGCTTGGTTCTATCTTCTTGCTGCAGGCATTCTGGAAGTCGTCTGGGCTTACGCGATGAAGAAATCCGCGGGCTTCACAATCCTTACCCCCTCGGTCGTCACGATCGTCGCCATGATCGCCAGCTTCGCGCTGCTGTCCGTCGCGATGAAGACGCTGCCCCTGGGCACTGCCTATACGATCTGGACCGGTATCGGCGCGGTCGGGGCCTTCATCCTGGGCATTACTTTGCTGGGTGAGGCCGCAAGCCCCGCGCGCATCATCGCCGCCCTGCTGATCGTCAGCGGCATCGTCACGATGAAGCTGGCCTCGGGCCATTGACTGCCATGCCAGACCCGGCCGGGTGCGGATCGACTGAGCGACCCGCCTGACCTGTAGAGCGTCAGGGCAGAGATTCACCACGAGCGGGAATCACGCCTCAAGCGGAAATGGGCAGGACGCCTTGCGCGCTCTGCCCGGGATCCTCGTCGCAAGATCACAGTGTCTTGGCCAGCGCCTCAAGCTGATCCGCCGCCATCCCCCAGCCGGTGTGAAAGCCCATCGCCTCGTGCTCGGCCTTGGTTTCGGCATTCCAATGCATGGCGCGGGCCTCGTAATCCGTGCCGCCGCCCTCCGCATCCGACAGCGTGACGCTAGCCGCCATGAAGGGCTTTCCCGCAGGTCGCCAGCCCGGTTCGAAGGCGTCGGTAAAAATCAGCCGTTCGCCGGGCAGGATCTCAAGGAAAACGCCGATATTGTCGAAACGCTCACCCTCGGGACCGTTCATGACGGTAGAGAACTGACCGCCCGGTCGCAGCTCGATCCGCGCTTCCGAGACATTCCAGGGCTTCGGGCAGAACCATTGGACCAGCAGGTCAGGTTCGGTCCAGCAACGCCAGATCGCGGCGCGCGGCGCTGCCAGAAGGCGTTTCAGGACAAGGTCGTTCTCGGATTCGTTCATCTCCAACCCTCCAATTTGCGGGGGCAGGATAGCATGTCAGGCGGCGGCGCCCAAACCCGCCAGCCGCGCCTTCAGCGCCTCGCGCGGAACTTCAGCGCGGGTGCCCTGCAGGACCGCCCGCCCGCGTTCCAGCATCAGGAAGCGGTCGCCAAGGTCATGGGCAAAGTCGAAGAATTGCTCGACCAGGACGATCGCCATGTCGCCACGGTCACGCAAGCCTTTGATGACACGCCCGATCTGCTGGATGATGTTGGGCTGGATCCCCTCGGTCGGCTCATCCAGCAGCAGGACCCGAGGGCGGGGGATAAGCGCCCGCGCGATGGCCAGTTGCTGCTGCTGCCCGCCGGACAGGTCCCCTCCGCGACGGTGGGCCATTTCAGCCAGAACCGGGAAATGATCAAAGATCTCGTCGGGAATCCGCCGCTCGCCACGGGGCAGAAGCGCAAGGCCCGTTTCCAGGTTTTCGCGCACGCTCAGCAGCGGAAAGATCATCCGGCCTTGCGGGACATAGCCCACGCCGCGGACCGCCATGCCCTGCGCATTGACGCGACCCAGTTCTGCGCCACTCAGCCGCAGGCTGCCGCCCGAGCGCGGATGACTGCCCGACAGTACCTTCAGCAGGCTGGTCTTTCCGACGCCGTTATTGCCCATGACGCAGGTGACCTGCCCCGGCTCGGCGATCAGGTCGACACCGTGCAGGATCTGGCTTCCGCCGTAATGCAGGGTGATGTCGCGTGCTTCCAGCATGTTCAGCCCCTTCCCAGATAGACGTCGACGACCTGCGGATTCGCGGTGACGTGGTCCAGGCTTCCCTCGGCCAGCACGGCGCCTTCGTGCAGCACCGTCACCTTGCACTCCAGCCGACGCACGAAGTCCATGTCGTGTTCGACCACGACAACGGCGTGCCGTTCGGCCAGCCGGCGCAGCAGCGTGGTCGTCTGCTCGCGCTCGGCCAGCGTCATCCCGGCGGCGGGTTCGTCGACCAGCAGCAGGCGCGGTTCCTGCGCCAGCAGCATCCCGATTTCCAGCCACTGCTTCTGTCCGTGGCTCAACTCTCCGGACTTGCGCCCCAGATGTTCGGCAAGACCCACTTCCTCTGCAAGCTCAGCCACGCGAGCGACGCTGTCGGCCGAAGGGCGCCAGCGCAAAACGCGGAACGGCCCACGCGCGGCGCTCAGCGCCATGGTCAGGTTCTCGGCCACCGTCTGATCCTCGAAGACCGTCGGACGCTGAAACTTGCGGCCGACCCCGGCGCGCGCAATCTGCGCCTCGTTCATCCGCAGCAGACTTTTCGAGCTTTCGCCCCACAACACCTCGCCTTCGTTCGGGCGGGTCTTGCCTGTCACGATGTCCATGAAGGTCGTCTTGCCCGCGCCGTTCGGCCCGATGATGGCGCGCAGTTCACGCTCGCCGATTTCGAAGGACAGATTGTTGATGGCGCGGAACCCGTCGAAACTGACCGAGATGCCGCGAACCTCCAGCAGCGCGCTCATTCCACCGCCTCCTTTTCGCGCAGGGCGCCCATGTCGGGACCAAGGGCGGCCCCCCGGCGGTGGGGCGGGCGCAGCCCCTCGAACCAGGCGACCAGCCCGGAAATGCCCTTCGGCGCGAACAGGGTGACCAGCACGAAGGACAGGCCCAGCAGCACCTGCCACCAGTCAACCCATTTGATGGTATAGATGCCCAGATTCACGTCGGGCGCACGGCCGCCGGTGAACCAGCTTGACAGAAGCGACACGAAGACGGCCCCGATCGCCGCGCCATAAAGCCGCCCGCGCCCGCCGATCGCCACCCAGACCGCCAGATAGATCGAGGCAATGGGCGCAAGCTCGGCCGGATTGATGATCCCCGCCTGTGGGTAATACAGCGCCCCGGCGATGGCGGTCACGATGGCGGCCAGCACAAAGACCACCAGCTTGTAGCTTTCGACCGAATAGCCCAGAAAACGCACCCGCGCCTCGTCGTCGCGGATGGCGCGGGTAACGCTGCCGAATTTCCCCGAGGCGACCCAGGCGATCAGCAGATAACCCAACCCCAGCGCCAAAGCCGAGGCCCAGAGGAACCAGACCGACAGCCTTTCCTGCCCCACGCCATCCAGGCCGGGGATGTTTTGCAGGCCCGACAGGCCGTTGTTCCCGCGCAGGCCGGAATCGTTCTGGAACAGGTAAAGTGCCAGCGCCAGTGTCATCGCCTGCGTCAGGATCGACAGGTAAACCCCGTTCACGCGAGAACGGAAGGCGAGCCAGCCGAAGACCAGCGCCAGCAGCCCCGGCAACAGCACGACCAGCGCCAATTGTGCCGGGAGCGAGCCGGCAAAGGTCCAGATCGCCGGGAAACGGTCCGCCCCCACGACGCCAAAGATCTGGGTGGCGACGGCGGCGGAAATCTCGGCCTCGGTCGGCGGGATGGGCAGGTTCGCAAGCGAGCCGGCGACGATCCCCTCGGTCCGGGCGACCATCAGCCACATGCCGATCATGTAGCCGCCAAGCGCGAAGAAGGCCATTTGCCCAAGGCTCAGGATACCGGCATAGCCCCAGACCAGATCCATCGCCACTGCCGCCAGTGCAAGGCAGAGCGTCTTGCCCAGCGTCTTGACCATGCTGGTCGAGATGACGCCAGTCCCATAGCCCGCCGACAGCACCGTGACCGCGACGGTAAAGACCGCCAGCACGGCAAGGAAGACAAGGATCGAAGGGTGCCGCAGGACCAATGGTTTGCGCATGTCAGGCCCCCGCCGCCCGGCCCCTGGCGGCAATGATGCCGCGCGGCCGGAACTGGATGAAAATGATGATGAACAGGATCATGTAGGTCTGGGCGGCCAGGGTATTGGCCGGGTTGAACCATTCGATCCCCTTTTGCAGGAAGCCGATCAGCGCCGCGCCCGCCAGCGTGCCCCAGATATTGCCGACCCCGCCGACAACGACCGTCATGAAGCTTTGCACGATGTAGTCGCTGCCCAATTCGGAGGTGACCTTGGCAAACAGCCCGATCGCCACGCCTGCGATTCCGGCAATGCCCGAGCCAAGTCCGAAGGTCAGCATGTTGATGCGGTCCGGGCTGATGCCCATGCTGGCCGCCATGCCGGGGTTCTGGGTCACGGCGCGGACCTCCAGCCCCAGCCGGGTGCGGTTCATGATGAACAGGTAAAGGCCCAGGAAAACCAGCGCGAGGACGAAGATCGCGATGCGGATATAGCTGATCGAGACCACGTCGTTGAAGGTCAGCGCGCCGTCCAGCCATGCGGGCGCAGTCAGCGGCCGCGCCTGCGTGCCGAAGATGTTCTTGGCCAGTTGCTGCAACGCGATGCTGACGCCGAAGGTGGCCAGCAGCGTCTCCAGCGGGCGCTTGTAAAGATGGCGGATCACCAGCCGCTCCAGCGCCACGCCCGCGGCGAAGGTGACGGCAAAGGCCAAGGGCAGCGCCACGATCAGCGAAAGTGTCCGGTCGGCTATGAATTGCTGGACGACATAGCCGGTATAGGCGCCCATCATGATGAATTCGCCATGCGCCATATTGATGACGCCCATCACCCCAAAGGTGACCGCAAGCCCGATGGCGGCCAGGAAATAGATCGAGGCCAGCGACAGCGCGTCAAGCGACAGGTCCGCCGCCTGCATCAGACCGATCCGCGTTTCGGTCCCACGCAGCGCGGCGCGGGCGGCGTCCGTGACCTGCGGGTTTGGCTCGGCGTAAAGATCAAGGAAACGGTGCCGGGCCAGCGCCGCGTCGACCTCATCCTCGCTGGCGGCGGGCTGGACAAGGCCCTGACCCTCCAGCGCGGTATAGGCGCGGTCGCGCGCCTGCTGATCACCAAGTTCGGCGACGGGAATGCCACCGACAGCCCCATTGGCAATATGGCCGGACAGCGTCGCGCGCATCGCGTCTGGCGTCAGCCGCGCCGGGGCAAGCCCCTCGGAGACCAGCATCCCATAAGCCTCGTCGCGGCCAAGATCGCCACCGACGGAAAGTTCTCGGGCGATATTCGCACCCGCCGGGACAGCCTCCAGCGCGACCCGCTTCGTCGCCAGGATCGGATTCAGGCTCGCGCGGAAATCCAGCCCGGTATCGCCGCCGAAGCCTTCGATCGCGGCGATGCGTGCATCGGGATCAGGATCATGCTGGATGGTCAGCAACCGCTCCAGCCGGGCCTTGCGCGCGGCAAGCGCTGGGTCGGGATCGTCCATTGCCTCGCGCAGCAGCTGCAACTGCCCGGCATCGGCACGACGGGCCAGCGCGTCCAGCGCCTCGGCCCGGCGTTGCGGATCAGGATCGGACAGGGCATTCCCGGCCAAGGCGGCCGCGATGACGCCACGTACACCTGAATTCGGGCGCAGAAGGGTCAGATCCGCCTCGACAGCCGCGCCCAGATCGGCACCGGTCACCGCGTCCTGCAGCCGCAGGCCCTGCCCCTCGGGCGCGGTGATGACCAGCAGCCCGTCGCTTTTGCGCAGCGCGAGCAGGCGGTCACCCCAGGCCTGCAGCAAAGCCGCGCCTTGTGGACCAGTGGCGGCAATATCCTCGACCACCGGTCCGACCGACTGGCGAGAGGGTTTCTCGATCTGCGCGCGATGGCTGGCGACGACCGCCGCCAGGTCGGGCGCTTGCGCCCGCGCGGCAAGGGGCAGGACCAGCGCCAGCAGCGCCAGGACAGACAGAAGGTGACGCATGAAATCCTCGGACCGCAAAGGGGCGGCGACGACCGCCGCCCCGGTCAGGCTCAGTAGTTCGACTGCGCCTGCACGCAGCTTTGGGTCTCGGTGTTCCACATGCCGCATTTCTTGCCCGGCCAGTCGGCGTCCAGCTTGGCGCTTTCGGGCAGGAAGTCGGTCCAGGCATCGCCAGCGACCTCATCAGTCTGGCTGACAATGTCGAATTGACCATCGGCGCGGATCTCGCCGATCAGGACGGGCTTCGTCAGGTGGTGGTTCGGCAGGACCTTGGCCGTGCCGCCGGTCAGGTTCGGCACCTCGACCCCCACGATCGAGTCAAGAACGGCGTCGGTATCGGTCGACCCCGCCTTTTCCACGGCCGCAACCCAGGCGTTGAAGCCGATCATCGTCGCTTCCATCGGGTCGTTGGTCACGCGATCATCCTTGCCGGTGAACTTGTGCCACTGCTCGATGAAGGCCTTGTTCTCGGGGCTGTCGGCGGACTGGAAATAGTTCCATGCGGCCAGGTGGCCGACCAGGTTCGCGGTATCCAGGCCCGCCAACTCCTCCTCGCCGACCGAGAAGGCCATGACCGGGATGTCATCGGCCGAAACGCCCGCCGCCGCCAGTTCCTTGTAAAAGCCGATATTCGCGTCACCGTTGATCGTCGAGACGACGCCGACCTTCTTGCCATCTGCCCCCAGCGCGACCACGTCCGCGACGATCTTCGACCAGTCGGAATGCCCGAAGGGGGTATAGTTAACGAAGATATCGCCCTCGGCCACGCCCTTACCCTTGAGATAGGCGTCAAGGATGTTGTTCGTGGTGCGGGGATAGACATAGTCGGTTCCCAGAAGCGCCCATTTCTCGACGCCCAGTTCCTCCATCATGTAGTCCACTGCCGGGATCGCCTGCTGGTTCGGGGCGGCACCGGTATAGATCACGTTCTTCGAAGATTCCTCGCCCTCGTACTGGACGGGATAGAACAGCAACCCGTTCAGCTCCTCGATGACCGGCAGGACCGACTTGCGGCTGACGCTGGTCCAGCAACCGAAGATCGCATCGACCCCGTTGACCGAAATCAGCTCGCGCGCCTTTTCCGCGAAAAGCGGCCAGTCCGAGGCCGGGTCGACGACCACCGCCTCGATCTTCTTGCCCAGCAATCCGCCCTTGGCGTTCTGCTGGTCCACCATCATCAAGACCGTGTCCTTCAGCGTGGTTTCCGAAATCGCCATCGTCCCGGACAGCGAATGCAGGACCCCGATCTTGATCGTGTCTTCCTGCGCCCATGAGGCGCCCGCCAGGCCGACCGACAGAAGGGCGGCGGCCAAGGCGCGATTGTGATGTTTCATCCCTGTTTCCCTCTCGTTGATTATGCCGCGTGGCGGCTGCAACGATCAGGTCAGCGACACCGGATTTTGCCAAGTTCCGGGGCAACTTCGTTCGAAACCGTTCGGAACTGCCCGATTTTCTGCCAGTTTTTCGGGCGACAGGCGTTGCGATGCGGCAAATGGAAAAGGGGCGGCCTGCGCCACCCCCTTCGGTCCACAATCTGTCCGGGTCTAGCTGCGCAGCATCGCCAGAAGCTGGCTGTCGGCATAGCCGTCCGGGACCAGTCCGCGCGAACGCTGATAGGCCTTGACCGCCTCGACCGACTTGGCGCCCAGCTTGCCGTCGACTCCGCCGGTGTCGAAGCCCTTGGCCATCAACAGGCGCTGGATCTCGGCCTTTTCGCCATTCGACAGGGTGCGGTCGCCACGCGGCCAGCTGCCGCGAATGCCCGGTCGCCCGGCAATCCCGTCCGCGAGATAGGAAACCGCCAGCGCATAGCTGTCCGAGGCGTTGTATTTCAGGATGGCGCGGAAGTTGTCGGTGATCAGGAAAGCCGGGCCGCGCGCCCCTGCAGGCGCAAGGATCGCCCCCGAGGGCACCGCGCCGCCATTCGCCGCGCGCACGCCCATAGCCGCCCACTGGCTGCCTGACTTCACCACCGACTTGCCGACATGGTTGAAGTCGAAGCCCTGCGGCAGCACGACCTCGGTTCCCCAGGGCTGACCCGGACGCCAGCCGTTCTGGCGCAGATAGGACGCCGTCGAGGCCAGCGAGTCCGTCGGATCGTCCGACCAGATGTCGCGGCGGCCATCTCCGTTGAAGTCGACGGCATGGCTGAGGAAGGACGAGGGCATGAACTGCGTATGTCCCATCGCGCCCGCCCAGCTTCCGACCATGTGCGAGCTGTCGACATCGCCGGCCTGGATGATGCGCAGCGCGCTGACCAGCTCGCCCGCGAAGAATTCGCCCCGGCGGCCGTCATAGGCCAGCGTCGCCAGCGCGGGCACGATCTGCGTGCTGCCGCGATTCGCGCCGAAATTGGATTCCATGCCCCAGATCGCAAGGACATATTCGCGCGGAACGCCATAGCGCGCCTCGATCGCGGACAGGGTGCTGTTGTAGCGCGCCGACATCTGCCGGCCGGTTGCGATCCGGCTGCCGCCGACCGCACCGTCAAGATAGTCCCAGATCGGCTTGCTGAACTCGCTTTGCTTGCCGTCCAGCGCCACGATGCTGGGCTGGAAATGCGCCCCGGCCATGTTGCTGTCGAACACCGCCGGAGAGATGCCCGCCGCGATCGCGCGGGGGCGGAAGCTTTGGACCCAATAGCGGAAACCGGCCTCTGAACCCTGGCCGCCCGCCGTCGGCAGGCCGCTGAAATTGCCTCCGCCCGCACCGGGGGCCCGGCTTGATACGCCGCAGCCCGCCAGCGCGCAGACCAGAAGGATCGCGCCCGCTAATCGGAAATGTCCTGCCCTCATTTCTTGCCTGTCCCGTGCTCTTGTTCTGGTTGAGAACCAGTCTAACCCAGCAAGGCACGATTTGGATAGGCCCGGATCAGGCGTCGTCGTCTTCCGCGTCCTCGTCCTCGTCGCCGAACAGGGGCTCCATCTGCGCGACGATGACGGCATTCTCCTCAAGCGCGCGATCCATCAGGGCGCGCTCTTCCTCCGGAATGTCGTGGCCTTCGGCCAGCCGCTCCTCGACGGTGCCGTGGCCGGTGACTTCGATCGGGGAAAGCCCCGCCTGCTTCAGGATGGCCACCGTTTCGCGCACGGCCTCTCCTTCGTCTGTGCCCGAGGCATAGCAGACCAGCGCCGCGCCGGTTGCGTCTTCAGGCAGGCCGTCATCGGCGGCACGGCCGACCTCGACCAGAAGCGTATAGACATGCTGCGCCATGGCTTTCCCCTTGATGCGATTTGCGCTCATATCCCCGAAACATCGGAGAGTGACAATGAGCAAGAGCCTTGCCCGGGTCCGTGCCGCGCTGGAAGCCGCCGGAGCCACGACCCAAATCCGCGAAACCGACGACCGCGCGCGAACCGCGGCGGGCGCGGCCGAAGTCGTCGGCTGCGAGGTCGACCAGATCGCCAAGTCCATCATCTTCCGCGGCGAAGAGTCGGGCCATATCGTGCTGTTCCTGACCGCGGGCGGCAACCGTGTCAATTCCGGCAAGGCGGCCGAGGTCGCGGGACAGGATTTGGGCAAGGCCGATGCCGACCAGATCCGGGCCGAGACGGGTTTTGCGATCGGCGGCGTCGCCCCGGTCGGACATCTGCAACGGATCGAAGCCTATATCGACCCGCGCCTGACCGAATTCCCCGAGGTCTGGGCGGCGGCGGGGACGCCGCGGCACCTGTTCTCGATCTCTCCGCAGGAGTTGATCCGCATCACCGGCGCCCGCATGGCCGAGTTCACCGAATGAAAAAGGGGGGCGATCTCGCCCCCCGTCAATGGCTATTTGGCGACCGCCCGGTATAGCCAGATCAGGATCACCGCGCCGACCAGTCCGACGAAACCCTGTGCGATCCAGCTTCCGGGCTGAGCGTTCAGCCCCAGGACGCCCAGGATCGCGTTGCCGACCACGGCGCCCACGATGCCCAGGATGACGTTCAGGAAAATCCCGGTATCTGCCTTCATGATGTTGCTGGCGATCCAGCCCGCGATACCGCCCACGACGATGGCGGCGATCCAGCCCAAGCCTTCCATGCACGTCTCCTTTGGAAAGGGTGTCCGACGCCTTAACGCCGCGACCCCCAATGAAGTTCACATGGCTCGGGGCGGAATCTGGGGCGCGCCGGACGCGCCCCGTTCCGTCGTGTTTCAGTCGCGCAGAAGCTCGTTGATCGAGGTTTTCGAGCGCGTCTGCGCGTCCACGCGCTTCACGATCACCGCGCAATAAAGGTTCACGCCGTTCTTCGAAGGCAGCGAACCCGCGACGACGACCGATCCGGCGGGCACCTCGCCATACATGATCTCGCCGGTTTCGCGGTCGACGATCTTGGTCGACTTGCCGATGAAGACGCCCATGCCCAGAACCGATCCCTCGCGCACGATGCAGCCCTCGACCACTTCGGAACGCGCGCCGATGAAGCAATTGTCCTCGATGATGGTCGGGCCGGCCTGCATCGGCTCCAGCACGCCGCCGATGCCCACGCCGCCCGACAGGTGGACGTTCTTGCCGATTTGCGCGCAGGAACCGACCGTGGCCCAGGTATCGACCATGGTGCCTTCGTCGACATAGGCGCCCAGGTTCACGAAGCTGGGCATCAGGACCACGCCCTTGGCGATGAAGGCCGATTTGCGCACGACCGCATTCGGCACCGCGCGGAAGCCCGCGTCGCGCCAGCGGTTTTCGCCCCAGCCGGCGAACTTGCTGTCCACCTTGTCCCACCAGCCGCCATTCTGCGGACCGCCGGCATGAACTTCCATGTCCTTCAGGCGAAAGCCCAGCAGCACGGCCTTTTTAGCCCACTGGTTGACGTGCCAGTCGTTGCCGCGCTTCTCGGCCACGCGCAGCGTGCCGCGGTCCAGGGCGTCAAGCGTGGCCTCCACAGCCTCGCGCGCCTCGCCGGTGGTGGCGGGGGTGATCTGGTCGCGAATGTCCCAGGCGGATTCGATGGCGGCTTCAAGCTGGGCGTTGGACATGGGATCTCTCTGTTGCTGGAACTCGGGTGGAAACTGTCTCGCAAGGGCTATAGACCGGGGGCGTGCAGCCGCGCAATCCGCGCCTGCCCCACGTCAGAGGTTTCGATGATCGAAGAAGACGAGCGCCACCACCCGATCCGTGACAGCCAGCAGGACGCCGTGGCCGCGCGCCAACTGCCCGACACGCCCCAGACCCGTGCGCCCGCCTATCGTCTTGCCTTTACCGACCACGAATTCCTGTTGCGCGAGGAACTGCGTCCCGTCCGGCTGCAGCTTGAACTGCTCAAGCCCGAGATGATCATGGATGCGCGCGGCATCCGCTCGACCATCGTGCTGTTCGGCGGTGCCCGCATCCCTTCGCCCGCGAAGCGCGACGGCGCGCGCACCCCGGCCCTGGCCGAGCTGTCGCGTTATTATGAGGAAGCCCGCCGGTTTGCCCGGATGATGACCGAGCGCAGCCTTGAAAGCTATGGCGCCGAAAACGTCATCTGCACCGGTGGCGGACCCGGCGTGATGGAGGCGGGAAACCTTGGCGCGCACGAGGCCGGGGGGGCCTCCATCGGCCTGTCGATCGTGCTTCCGCATGAACAGGCGCCGAACGAATTCGTGACGCCCGACCTGTGCTTCAACTTCCATTACTTCGCGATCAGGAAGATGCATTTCCTGATGCGCGCCAAGGCAGTGACGGTGTTCCCCGGCGGCTTCGGCACCATGGACGAGATGTTCGAGGCCCTGACCCTGATCCAGACCGGCCGCATGAAGCGTGTCCCCTTCATCCTGTTCGGTGCAGAATTCTGGAACCGGATCATCAACTGGGACGCGCTGGCCGAGGCCGGCACGATCAACCGCGAGGATCTGGGGCTGATCAGCTTTGTCGAAACCGCCGAGGAAGCGGTCGCAATCATCGACAACTGGGTCGTGCCCTGCCCCTGAGCGGGCGGGTCAGACCCGGTGATAGGGGCTGCCCCCCAGAATGGTGGTCGCGCGATAGATCTGTTCGGCCAGCATGACGCGGACCAGCATGTGCGGCCAGACCATGCGCCCAAAGCTGATCGCCAGATCGGCGCGGTCCCGCAGGGCCGGATCGATCCCGTCCGCGCCGCCGATGACAAAGGCGATGTCACGCGCCTGATCACGAAAACCCGCGATCTTCTGGGCAAATTCGGGTGAGGTCAGCATCTGCCCGCGCTCGTCCATCACGACCAGCGCGGCACCGTCGGGGATCGCACGTTCCAGCAGTGGAGCCTCGGCGGCCATGCCGCCACCGCGCTTGTCCTCGACTTCGGAAATCGTGACCGGAGGCAGGCCAAGCGCGCGTCCGGCCTTGGCATGACGGTCAAGGTAATCGGCGATCAATTTCGCCTCGGGGCCCTGCCGCAGCCGCCCGACCGCGGCAATGACCATGCGCATCGTCTGTTCCGGTCAGTTCTGGGGCCGGCGGGCCTCTTCAGCCGCGTGATCTGCGCGCATCCGCTCAAGCGTGGCAGAACGCAGCGCATCCGCCGGCATCCACATCTTTTCAAGCTGATAGAATTCGCGCACTTCCGGGCGGAACAGGTGAACGATCACATCATCGGTGTCGATCAGGACCCAATCCCCGGTTTCCTTGCCCTCGATCCGGGCGGTGCGGCCGGTCTGTTCCTTCAGACGCTGCACCAGCTTTTCGGCGATGGCGGCCACCTGGCGCGACGAACGACCCGAGGCGATCACCATGTGATCGGCCATGGCAGAACGGCCGCGCAGGTCGATGGTCACGACCTCTTCGGCCTTGTCGTCATCAAGCGAGGTGAGAATGCGGTCCAGTAGCTGATCGCTGCTCAGCTCGGACTCCGCGGTGGACGCAGCCGGCGAAGGGGCCGGCGAAGCGGTATTGGACAGGGGTTCATCCTCCGGTCATCGAGCCGAAAAACCCCGGCACTGGGTTCCATCAATGTAGCATGAATCGCCGTCCGCTCAATGTTCCGGGCCGGTTTTTGTTGACGATGACGCCGCGGGACAGGCGAAATCCCGCGGATTTTCCTGCCTCTCCGGGCAGTTGAGCCCGGACTGGACCCAGGCAAGCTGGTTCGTTTGAAGCCGCGTCATCTCGTCCCGGCGGTCGCTTGCCCCATCACGGACCAACGCATCAAGCGCAAAAAGCGCCGCAATCACCAACGGAACCACCCGCAGCAGGATGCGAATCGTCATGTCCTGGCCCTCCATCCGACTGGGCCGGGATGATAACGCAGATGACACGAAGGGGAATTGACAGGCGCGTGTGTCGATATTGCCTGGCCCGTCAATTCATCGTAATACTGCCGCCATGCGAGGATTCGTCTATTTCGACATCCATGACCGCGCCCGCCTGCCGGGGCGGTTTTACGGCGAAAGCCTGTCCGTCACTGCACGACTTTGACGGTCGATGGCGCGTGCCAGCGCCCTGCCGCGTATCGCGGCGCCAATTTTCGCGTTTTCCCAGCTACTCTTTCGGAAAGAGAAAGCCATGACCGGCAACACCAATATGGGCGCACCGCGCACCCTCTACGACAAGATCTTCGACGCGCATGTGGTCGACCGTTCCGATGACGGGACCTGCATCCTTTATATCGACCGTCACCTGGTCCACGAAGTGACCTCGCCCCAGGCATTCGAAGGCCTGCGCATGGCCGGCCGCAAGGTGCGCCGCCCCGACCAGACCATCGCCGTTCCGGACCACAACGTTCCGACCACCGCCGACCGGGTGAACGGGATCGAAAACCCCGAGGGCCGCATCCAGGTCGCCGAACTGGACAAGAACGCGCGTGAATTCGGGCTGAACTATTACCCGATGTCGGATGTCCGCCAGGGCATCGTCCATATCGTCGGCCCGGAACAGGGCTGGACCCTGCCCGGCATGACCGTCGTCTGCGGCGACAGCCACACCGCGACGCATGGCGCCTTCGGCTCGCTTGCCCACGGCATCGGCACGTCCGAGGTGGAACACGTCCTGGCCACCCAGACGCTGATCCAGAAGAAGTCCAAGAACATGAAGGTCGAGATCACCGGCAAACTGCTGCCGGGTGTGACCGCCAAGGACATTACTCTGGCCGTCATCGGCAAGACCGGCACCGCCGGCGGCACCGGCTATGTCATCGAATATTGCGGCGAAGCGATCCGCGAGCTGTCGATGGAAGGTCGCATGACCGTCTGCAACATGGCGATCGAAGGTGGCGCACGCGCCGGTCTGATCGCCCCGGACGAAAAGACCTTCGCCTATGTGAACGGCCGCCCGCACGCCCCGAAAGGCGCTGCCTGGGAAGCCGCGCTGAACTGGTGGAAGACGCTCTACACCGACGAAGGCGCGCATTTCGACAAGGTCGTGACCATCCGGGGCGAAG
Organism: Paracoccus broussonetiae; assembly: GCF_031854425.1. NCBI lineage: Bacteria > Pseudomonadati > Pseudomonadota > Alphaproteobacteria > Rhodobacterales > Paracoccaceae > Paracoccus > Paracoccus broussonetiae. The sequence continues at coordinate 413,527 of NZ_JAVRQI010000001.1, forward strand.
ATATCGCCCCCGTCGTGACCTGGGGCACCTCGCCCGAGGACGTGCTGGCGATCACCGACAAGGTTCCCGCCGCCGAAGACTTCGAGGGTGGCAAGGTCGAGGCCGCGCGCCGCAGCCTTGACTATATGGGTCTGCAGCCCGGCACCCCGCTGAACGAGATCAAGATCGACGCGGTCTTCATCGGGTCCTGCACCAACGGCCGGATCGAGGATCTGCGCGCTGCCGCCGGCATCCTCAAGGGCCAGCATCTGGCCGAGGGCGTGCGCGGCATGGTCGTGCCCGGCTCGGGTCTGGTTCGGCTTCAGGCCGAGGAAGAGGGTCTGGACAAGATCTTCACCGATGCCGGCTTCGAATGGCGCCTTGCCGGTTGCTCGATGTGTCTGGGCATGAACCCCGACCAGCTTGCCCCGGGCGAACGCTGCGCCGCGACCTCGAACCGCAACTTCGAAGGGCGGATGGGCCGTGGCGGACGTACGCACCTGATGTCGCCGGTGATGGCGGCAGCAGCGGGCATCAAGGGCCACCTGACCGACGTGCGCGAATTCATGGCCGAGACCGTCTGACTTCGGCGCGGCGGGGCACCCTGCCCCGCCGCAGCAGAAGCACGGCGTTCACGGCAATCAGCACCAGCCCGGCATTCTCGAACCAGAAGTTGAAACGGATGTTCGCGAAATCCATGCTGATGAGACGGTCGACATGATGGAACCCCACCGCCCGCACCAGAACGAAGCCGCAAAGCACGGCAAGGCCCAGCAGGGCCAGGCCGTTTGCGTGCAACTGACCGGAAAGCGAGCGCAGGGCAACCAGCAGGGCGACCAGCACGACCAGAACCAGCACAGCGATGAAGGCGATCTGCACCAGCCAGCGCTGGTCATACCAGCCCTGCACATGTGCCAGACAGCGCCCCGTCGCGGTCAGCGCGGTTTGCAGGTCAAGCTGCTTGTTGATGGCCAGGAACGCCATGATCGCCGCGATCGTGCCCCACAAGCCGCGCGCCGCACCCTGCGGCTGGCGGCGCAGGACCATGATCGCCAGCACAAGGCATATCACATACGAGACCACCGTCAGCCAGCCGGTGATCTCGGGATCCCCGATCTGCGGCCTCCAGTCGCCAAAGATGCAATCGCTCAGGCCGGACAGGCCGGGGAAACCAAACATCGAACATACCTCACGGACGGTGGCAAACTGCCGTCGCCAAAAAGCTAACGGCCACCCACGCGGCCAGTCAATTCTGCGAGGAAGCAAATGGACAAGTTCACCACATTGACCGGGATCGCCGCTCCGATGCCGCTGGTCAATATCGACACCGACATGATCATCCCCAAGCAGTTCCTGAAAACGATCCATCGTTCGGGACTGGGCAAGAACCTGTTCGACGAGATGCGCTATGATTCCGAAGGCAACGAGGTTCCGGATTTCGTCCTGAACCAGCCCGCTTATCGGCAGTCGCAGATCATCGTCGCGGGCGACAATTTCGGCTGCGGGTCGTCGCGCGAACATGCGCCCTGGGCGCTGATGGATTTCGGCATCCGCTGCGTCATCTCGACCAGCTTCGCGGACATCTTCTTCAACAACTGCTTCAAGAACGGCATCCTTCCGATCGTCATGCCCAAGGAAGTCGTCGACGTGCTGATGGAAGACGCCCGCAAGGGGGCGAATGCCCGCATGACCGTCGATCTGGAAAATCAGGTCGTCACCACCTCGGACGGGCAAAGCTTCGCGTTCGAGGTCGACGCCTTCCGCAAGCATTGCATGCTGGAAGGGCTGGATGACATCGGCCTGACGATGGAGAAATCCGGCTCGATCGACAGCTTCGAGACCCAGATGGCCCAGAGCCTCCCTTGGGTCTAAGGGCGCTTGCCGGGGCGGTCCTTCTTGCCGCCCTGGGTTCCGCCACCGCGGCCGCGCCCCTGCGGATCGCCACGTTCAGCCCCGACCTGTCGCGAGACGGGCCAGGGCTTCTTTTGCGCGATCTTGGCCGCAAGGACGCCCAGATCGACGCGGTCGTCCGGGTGATCGCCGAAACCCGACCCGATATCCTGCTGCTGACCGGTTTCGACTGGGATCTGGACGGGCTGGCCTTGGCCGCCTTCCGCGCCCGGTTGTCGGCGGCTGGCGCGGATTATCCGCACAGTTTCTCGGCCCGCCCCAACGCGGGCATGCCCAGCGGGCTGGATCTGGACGGAAACGGCAGGGCCGGGACCGCCAATGACCGGCAGGGCTTTGGCCGCTTTTCCGGGCAGGGCGGCATGGCGATCCTGTCGCGTCACCCGATCGGCCCGGTCCTTGACCACTCGGCGTTCCTGTGGCGCGATCTGCCCGGCAATCTGATGCCCCCGGCCGCGCCCGAGGTGGCGGCCGTGCAGCGCCTGTCCTCGGCCGCACATTGGGACGCGACGCTGACCGTCGCGGGAAAGCCGCTGCACCTGCTGGCAATGGCGGCCTCGCCCCCGGTTTTCGACGGGCCCGAGGATCGCAACGGCAGGCGCAACCATGACGAGTTGGCCTTCTGGCTGGACCGGCTGCCCGGCGCGCCCTTCGTGCTGGCGGGCAAGCTGAACATCGACGCTGCCGACAGCGAGGGGCGCCCCGATGCGTTGGCCCGGATGATGGCGCGCGTGACCGATTCCCTGCCCGCAAGCGAAGGGGGCAGGGCTGCCGGCAGCGCGGGCGTGAACGCGGCTCAAAAGGGCGACCCGGCGCTGGATACCGGCGACTGGCCCGACGACAAGCCGCCCGGAAACCTGCGCGTCGATTACGTCCTGCCGCAAAAGGGCCTGAAGGTGCTTGGCTCGGGCGTATTCTGGCCCCCGACGGGCGAACTGGCGCAGGTGGCGCTGGCGGCCTCCAGCCATCGGCTGGTCTGGGTCGATATAGACTGGCCGCCCGCCGAGCGGTGAGCTGACCTAGAACTCGACCCCCGGCTGCGCCTTGATGCCCGCGCGGAAGGGATGCTTCACCGCCTCCATCTCGGTCACGAGATCGGCGGCCTCGATCAGGGCCGGATCGGCATTGCGCCCGGTCAGCACGACATGGGTCATCGGCGGCTTCTCACGTTGCAGGAAATCCAGCACCTCCCCCACCTGCAGATAGCCATAGCGGAGCGCGATGTTGATCTCGTCCAGCAGGACCATGCGGATGCGAGGGTCGCGGATCAGCTCTTGCGCCTTGTCCCAGCCCGCGCGCGCCGCAGCAATGTCGCGGTCCCGGTCCTGGGTTTCCCAGGTGAAGCCCTCGCCCATCGCGTGAAACTGGCACAGATCGCCGAAATGCCCGGTCAGCAACCGCCGCTCGCCCGTGTCCCATGCACCCTTGATGAACTGCACGACCGCGCAGGGCATGTCATGGGCGATGCAGCGCAGAATCATCCCGAAACCCGAGGACGACTTGCCCTTGCCCTTGCCGGTATGGACGATGACCAGCCCCTTTTCGCCGGTCTTGTCCTGCATCATCCGGTCTCGGGCGGCCTTGATCTGGGCCATCTTCTCGGAATGGCGGGTATTCCCTTCGGCTGACATCGCGACTCCCTTGCTTGACAAGTGCGGGCGCCCGGCGCACTTCTTTGCCTGCGCTGGTCCTGCCTTATGGCAGGCTAAGAGGGAATGCGACAGGCCTTGGCCTGGAAAGCAGCCGCCCCCGCGACCGTGACCGGAAAGGTCGCCCTATGCCACTGGCTTCGGCCGGGAAGGTGGGCCGACCGTTGGCGAAAGCCTGAATCCGCAAGCCGGGAGACCTGCCTGCGCCTTGTTTGACCGGCGGACGGGGTGTTCCTGCTTGGGTTCGTGGCACGAATCCCGTGCCCGCATACCCGCACCGCGCCCGCCACATGGAAATGAAGGGCGCATGGACGTTTCACTGCTTGTCTGCACCACCTGCCGCGCCGGCCAGCCGGTGCTGGATGGCCAGCCCGTCGCGGGCGCAAGGCTGCATGCGGCGCTGGACGGCGTGGCCCCGCCCCCGGGCGTCCGCATCATTCCCGTCGAATGCCTCTCGGCCTGCAACAGCGGCTCGGCCATCGCGCTCAGCGGGCCGGGCCGGTGGAGCTATGTCTATGGCCGGATGGAGATCGCGGACGTGCCCGAGATCCTTCAGGGCGCGGCCGCCTATGCCGCCAGCACCGACGGCATCGTGCCATGGCGCGACCGCGTCGCGATTTTCCGCAAGCGCAGTATCGCGCGCATTCCTCCGATTGGGTGAAAGATGACCGACCTGACCAAGACCCCCGTCACCGTGATCACAGGCTTCCTTGGCGCGGGCAAGACCACGCTGATCCGGCACCTGATGCAGAACCCGCAGGGCAAGCGGCTTGCCGTTCTGGTCAACGAATTCGGCACCGTGGGCGTCGACGGCGACATCCTGAAATCCTGCGCGGATGAAAGCTGCCCGGCCGAGAACATCGTCGAGCTGTCGAATGGCTGCATCTGCTGCACCGTCGCCGACGACTTCATCCCGACGCTGGAAGCGCTGATGGCCCTGCCCCGGAAGCCGGACCACATCCTGATCGAGACCTCGGGTCTGGCGCTGCCCAAGCCCTTGCTGAAGGCCTTCGACTGGCCCGCCATCCGTTCGCGCATCACCGTCGACGGCGTCATCGCCCTGGCCGATGCCGAGGCGGTGGCCGCGGGCCGCTTTGCCCCGGACGAGGACGCAGTGCAGGCCCAGCGCGCGGCGGATGAAAGCCTGGACCACGAAACGCCGCTGTCCGAGGTATTCGAGGACCAGATCGCCTGCGCCGATCTTGTCCTGCTGACCAAGGCCGATCTGGCGGGAGAGGCCGGCCTTACCGCCGCCCGCGCCGTGGTCGAGGCCGAGGCGCCGCGCAAGCTGCCGATTCTGCCCTTGTCCGAGGGTGTGATCGATCCGCGCGTGATCCTGGGCCTGAACGCCGCTGCCGAAGATGACCTGGATGCCCGCCCCAGCCACCATGACGGCGCGGATGACCACGAGCATGACGATTTCGACTCCGTCGTGATCGACCTGCCCGAGATCGCCGATCCCGCCGACCTGTCGGATCGGATCGCCCGGCTGGCGCGTGAACGGAACATCCTGCGGGTCAAGGGCCATGTCGCCGTCGCGGGCAAACCCATGCGCCTGCTGGTGCAGGCCGTGGGTGCGCGGGTCCGCCACCAGTTCGACCGCCCCTGGGGCGACAGCCCGCGCCAGTCGCGCCTTGTCGTCATTGCCGAACATGACGACATCGACGAAGCCGCGATCCGGCACATCCTGACGGCCTGACCCATGCATGTCGTCTTCCGCGAAAGCCGTGGGCTTGAGGAGACCGAGGTTCCGACGGACCCCGGCCAGACCTCGGCCGACATGGTCGTGCTGTCCTTTTCGGACAGCGACCTTGGTGCTTTCGCGGCAGGCTGGCATCGGGGCGGGCTGCCATCGCTTCGGCTGTGCAATCTTTCGGCCCTGCGCCATCCCCTGTCGGTCGACCAGTATTGCGAGACGGTTCTGTCCGGCGCACGCGCCGTTCTGGTCCGCCTGATCGGGGGCGAGGGGTATTGGCCCTATGGCATCGCCAGTCTTCAGGATCTTGCCCGGCGGCGGGGCATCGCGCTGGCCATCCTGCCCGGCGACGGGCACGAGGACGCCACCCTCGACCGCCTCTCGACCCTGCCGGTGCCGGTGCTGCGCAGACTGGCCGCGCTTTGCGACAGTGGCGGCGCTGACGCGGCCCGCAGCGCGCTGGCCGTGTTGGCCGCATCCGCGGGACTGGATGGGCCAGAGGTCGCGGATGCGCCCACCGTCCCGACTTTTGGCTTCCATGATCCGGATGCCGGGATAATGGCCGCGCCACTTGGCGGGCCGCGCCCGGTTCTTGTCAGCTTCTACCGCAGCTATCTGACCAGCGCCGATCTTGACCCGGTCGACGCCCTGATCCGGGCGCTGCGGCTAGCGGGCTTTGCCGCGACCGGGGTCTTTGCCCCCTCGCTGAAATCCCCCGGATTTGGGGAATGGCTTGCCCCGCACCTGCCCGGACTGGCCGCGGTGGTGAACATGACCGCGTTTTCGGCACGGGACGACGCTGGCGCGACGCCCTTTGACGGCGCGGATTTCCCGGTATTCCAGGTGGCGCTTGCCACCTCGACCCGCGATCTGTGGCTTGGGGAAGAGCGCGGGCTGTCCGCCGCCGATCTTGCAATGCATGTCGTCCTGCCCGAGATCGACGGGCGGATCTTTCTGGGCGTGGTCAGCTTCAAGGCCACCCAGCCGCGCGATCCGGTCCTGCAATTCTCGCGCCAGATCCACAGGGCCGATCCGGCGCGCATCGCGGCGGCGGTGGCAAAGTTCGCGGGCTGGCACCGGCTGCGCGCGCCGGTGGCACAAGCGGCGGCACGGGCGGTGGTCTTGTCCACCTATCCCGGAAAGCCCCATCAGCTGGCGCATGCCGTCGGGCTGGACGCGCTGGCCTCGTGCGGCGCGATGCTGGGCATTCCACATCACGATCTTGGGCAGCGGCTGATGCGCGAACGCCTGGACTGGCCGCTTGCGGATTATTGCACCACGCTGGCAGCCCTTCCCCCCCGCCTGCAGGACGATCTGGCAAAGACCTGGGGCGATCCGGCGGCTGACCCTGCGGTGCAGGACGGGGTCTTCCGCTTTGCCGCGATCCGACACGGGGATGCGCTGGTCGCGCTGCAACCCGAAAGGGCCGAGGTCGCCACCCGGTCCGAGGACTATCACGACCTGATTCGCGTGCCCCGCCATGGCTATGTCGCCTTTCACCTGTGGCTACGGCAGCAGGTTCGGGTCATCATCCACATGGGCGCGCATGGTACGCTGGAATGGCTGCCCGGCAAGGCGGTGGCCCTGTCCGACGATTGCTGGCCCGAGGCGCTGCTGGGCGACCTGCCGGTGACCTATCCCTTCATCGTCAACGACCCCGGCGAGGCGGCGCAGGCCAAGCGTCGGCTTGGCGCGATCACGCTGGGCCACCTGCCCCCGCCTTTGGTCGATTCCGGCCTGCCGGAAACCCTTGCCGGGCTGGAACGCCTGCTGGACGAATATTCGACCGCCGACGGGCTGGACCCGCGCCGGCGCGACCGCCTGATCGGCGCGATCCGGGACGAGGCCCGTGCCGCCGGGATCGAAGCCGATCTTGGCCTGCCCGCCGACGCCTCGGCCGCCGAGGCAGTGCCCCGCATCGACCGCTTCCTGTGCGATCTCAAGGACAGCCGCTTTGGCCATGGCCTGCACGTCTATGGCAGCGGGAATTGCGGGACCGAGGAGCGCGAAGGTCTGGCCCGCGCAATGGCGGGGCTGCGCGTCGCACCCGGTCCGTCGGGCTCGCCCGCGCGCGGGCGCAGGGACGTGCTGCCGACCGGGCGCAACATGTTTGCCGTCGATCCGCGCGCCGTGCCCACGCGCGCGGCCCATGCGCAGGGTGTGAAGCTGGCGGCAGAGTTGTTGCGCCGCCACCTGCAGGATCACGGCTACTGGCCCCAAGGGCTGGTCGTCGACCTGTGGGGCAGCGCCACGATGCGCACCGCGGGCGAGGATTTCGCCATGGCGCTGCATCTGGCGGGACTTGCGCCGCGTTGGGATGCGACCTCGGGTCGCGTGACCGGGGTCGAGGCGTTGGCACTGGCCGAGCTTGGCCGGCCCCGGATCGACGTGACACTGCGCGTCTCGGGCCTGTTTCGTGACGTGTTTCCGGGTCTGGCCCAGATGTTCCAGACCGGGGCCGCGATGCTGGCCGCGCGGGACGAGCTGCCCGAGGACAACCCCTATCGATCCATCGCGCCGCGCGTCTTCGGTCCCCGACCCGGCCAATATGGTGTCGGCATCGGTGCACTGGCCGAAACCTTCACGCCCGAGGCCCGCCGCGCCGCGGGCGAGGCCTGGCTTGCCGCATCCGCGCACGCGATCGGTGCGGACGGTCAGGTCCGCCACGCCCCCGACGCGCTCCGCGCGCGGCTGGCGCAGGCGGATGCCTTTGTCCATGCGCAGGATCTGCCGGAAACCGACCTGCTGCTGGCCGCCGACCATGCCGCGCATGAGGCGGGCTTTGCCGCGGCAATGGCACGGCTGGGGGCGCCCGCACCGGCGCTTTACCATCTCGACACGACCCGCCCCGACGCACCCCGCGCCCGCACCCTGTCCGAAGAGATCGCCCGCGTCACCCGCGCCCGCGCCGCGAACCCGGACTGGGCCGGCGGCATGATGGCCCACGGTTTTCGCGGTGCGGCAGAGATTGCGGCGACGCTGGACCACATGGCCGCCTTTGCCAATCTGGCGGGCGTGGTCCCCGGCCATCTGTTCGATCTGTACCATCGCGCGACGCTGGAACGCCCCGAGGTTGCGGCCTTCATGGCCCGCGAAAACCCCGCCGCGCTTGCCGCGATGCGGGACATGTTCGCGCGCCTGCTGGCATCGGGGCTGTGGGTCACGCGGCGGAACTCGGTCCATGCCGGGGGTGAGGAATGACGCCGCAGGTCAAGGGCTGGTGTCCGGGCGCGCTTCGCCCCATGCGGTCCGGCGACGGATTGATCCTGCGCATCCGGCCCCGGAATGGACGGCTGGAGGTCGGCCAGATTGCGGCGCTGGCGGATCTGTCGCAGCGCCACGGCAACGGGCTGATCGACTTGACCTCGCGCGCGAACCTGCAGCTTCGCGGGCTGGACGAACCGGGCCACCGGGCAGCGCTGGACGTGCTGGCGGGGCTGGACCTGCTTGACGCCTCGCCGCGGGCCGAGGCGCGGCGGAACGTGGTCCTGTCGCCACTTGCGCCATTGGACAGCCCCGCCTGGAGGATCGCGACGGCGCTTTCGGACCTGTTGTCGCGGGACGACGGGCCCGATCTGCCGGGCAAGTTCGGCTTCGCGGTCGATCATGGCGCGCGGCTGCGGGAAGGCGCGCCCGCCGATCTCCGCTTGTCGCCCGATGCGGATGCTGGCTGGCAGATTCGTCCAGATGGCGCGGCGTGGGTTCTGCGCGCCCCCTATGACAAGGCGGCAGACGTCGCGCTGGGGCTTGCCCGCTGGTTCGTCGCGCAGGGCGGATGCCCCAACGGGCGCGGGCGGATGCGCGATCTGATCCGGCGGGGTCCTCCTCCCCCGTCGGGGGCGGTGCCGGGCGGGCAATCCTCGCCCGAGCCGGCACCGCAACCGGGTCCGGTGGCACAGGGCTGGCTGCTGGGATTTGCCTTTGGCCAGATCACCGCCCCCCAGCTTGCCGCGATCAGCGCACCGGTGCGCCTGACGCCCTGGCGGATGCTGCTGGTCGAGGATGCCCGCCCCCCCGCGATTGCCGGCGCGATCACCGCGCCGGACGATCCCCTGATGCGGATCCACGCCTGCACGGGCGCGCCCGCCTGCCCCGAAGCGCGGGCCGACATGCGCGCGCTGGCCCGCAAGCTGGCCCCGCAGATGGGGACCGGCACGCTGCATCTCAGCGGCTGCGCCAAGGGCTGCGCGCATCCGGGTCCTGCGGCCCGGGTGCTGGTGGCGCGGTCCCCCGATCATTTCGACCTTGTGCAGAATGGCCGGGCCAGCGACCCGCCCCTGCGCCGGGGACTGACCCTTGCCATGGCGGCGGGCCTTGTCGCCACGCACGCCGACACACCCGATCTCAGCACGGACAGGACCATGCATCACTATGAAACCGACGGCGCGCGGATCTATCGCCAGTCCTTTGCAACCATCCGCGCCGAGGCGGATTTGGACCGCTTCGACCCGGACGAGGAACCCGTCGCCGTCCGCATGATCCATGCCGCGGGCCTTGTCGGGCTGGAACGCGAGATCGAATTCTCGCCCGGCATGGCGACGGCGGCGCGCTTGGCCTTGCAGGGGGGGGCCGCGATCCTGTGCGATGCCCGCATGGTCAGCGAGGGGATCACCCGCAACCGCCTGCCCGCCGGGAACCGGGTCATCTGCACGCTGGGCGATCCGGGCGTCCCCGGACTGGCCGAGCGGATGGGGAACACACGTTCGGCCGCGGCGCTGGAATTGTGGCGAGCGGACCTGAAGGGCGCGGTCGTCGCCATCGGCAATGCCCCGACGGCGCTGTTTCACCTGCTGAACATGCTGCATGATCCCGCCTGCCCGCGACCCGCCGCGATCATCGGTTGCCCGGTCGGATTTGTCGGGGCCGCCGAATCCAAGGCCGCGCTGATGCAGGATCTGCCCGTTCCCGCCCTGACCGTACACGGGCGGCTGGGCGGCTCGGCCATCACGGTCGCGGCGATCAACGCGCTTGCCAGCCGACAGGAGGCATGATGGGCCGGATCATCTGCGCCGGGCTTGGCCCCGGCGACCCCGACCTGATCTCGGTCCGCGCGGATCGCGCCATCCGGAGCGCGCGCCAGATCGCCTATTTCCGCAAGAAGGGGCGACCCGGTCAGGCGCGCCGCATCGTCGAGGGAATGCTGCCCCCCGGAGTCGCGGAACACGCGATGGAATACCCGGTCACGACCGAAATCCCCTTCGACAGCCCCGAATACAACCGCCTGCTGTCCGCGTTTTACGACGAATGGACCGCAAGGCTGGCGGCACTGGCCGCGCAGGATGACATCGTCGTGCTGTGCGAAGGCGATCCGCTTTTCTACGGCTCGTTCATGCATCTGCAAACGCGGCTGGCCCCGATCGCAACGGTCGAGGTGATCCCCGGCATTCCCGGCATGACCGGCTGCTGGAACGCGATCGGAACGCCGATGACCTGGGGCGACGATGCGATGACCGTGCTGATGGGCACCCTGCCCGAGCACGAACTGGCCCGCCACATGCGCGCCGCCGACGCGATCGTGGTGATGAAGACCGGGCGCAACCTGCCCAAGATCGCCCGCGCACTGGCCCTGGCAGATCGTCTGGACGATGCCTGGCTGGTCGAGCGTGGCACCATGCCCAACCAGCGGATGATGCCCCTGGCGGCGGCCGACCTTGCCGCCTGCCCCTATTTCGCGACGGTCCTTGTCCACGGGCGCGGACGCCGCCCCGCATCCGAGGCAGCGGAATGACCGGCTGGCTGGCCGTGGCAGGGCTGGGACCGGGCGACGCCGCCCTGGTCACGCCCGAGGTCGAAGCGGCATTGGCGCAGGCGACCGACATCGTGGGCTATGCCCCCTATGTCGCGCGCGTGCCCCCCCGGCCGGGGCTGACGCTGCATCCGTCTGACAACAGGGTCGAACTGGACCGGGCCGCGCTGGCGCTGGACATGGCCGCGCGGGGCGCACGGGTCGTCATCGTCTCGTCCGGGGATCCGGGGGTCTTTGCCATGGCCTCGGCCCTGTTCGAAACGCTGAAGACCCGGCCGGGCCATGATCCCGACATCCGCATCCTGCCCGGCATCACCGCAATGCTGGCCGCCGCCGCACGGCTTGGCGCGCCGCTGGGCCATGATTTCTGCGCGATCAACCTCTCCGACAACCTGAAGCCCTGGGATCTGGTCGAACGCCGCCTGCGGCTGGCGGCGCAGGCCGATTTCGCGATGGCGCTTTACAATCCGCGCTCGCGCGCAAGGCCGCAGCAATTCGCGCGCGCGCTGGAGATCCTGCGCGATGAATGCGGGGAAAAGCGGCTGATCTGCTTCGCCCGCGCCGTCACGACGCCAGAAGAGAGCCTGTCGACCCTGCCCCTGTCCGAGGCCCGGCCCGAGATGGCCGACATGCGCACGGTCGTGATCCTTGGCAACAGTGCCACCTGCCGCGTCGGGCGCTGGGTCTATACCCCGCGATCGGCACTGCCATGAAGCCAGTCCATCACCTCGACCGGGGTTGCGGCAAGCCGGCGCGGCGGCAGGTCGGGACGCCGGATCATGACGACCCCCAGCCCCAATTCGCGGGCGGCGACCAGCTTTGCCTGCGCCGCAGAGCCACCCGCATTCTTGGTGACGACATGACGGATGTCGTGGCGCCGCATCAGCTGGACATCCCCCGCCACCGTGAATGGCCCGCGCGACGCGATCAGCGTGGCCCCCGGCAGGGGATGCGCCGCCACCTCGGCAAAGCGCAAAAGCCAACGCTGCCGGATGGCAAGGAAGGGCGCAAGATTCTGGCGGCCGATGGCAAGGAACACCCCCTCCCCATCGCCCGGCAGGGCAGCAGCGGCGGCAGGGAAATCAGCGACGTCGATCCAGTGGTCGCCGGGCTGCTCGACCCAGGCCGGACGCTCCAGCGCGATCAGGCCGCTGCCGGTCAGGGCGCTCGCGGCCACCGCGTTCCGGCTGATCTGCGCGGCAAAGGGATGGGTCGCGTCGATCACATGGGTCACGGCCGTTTCGCGCAGGAACGTGGCCATGCCCTCGACCCCGCCGAACCCGCCGATCCGCATCGGCAGGGGCTGGCCGACCGGGGCGCTGGTCCGGCCCGCATAGGAATAGATCGCGTCGATCCCGGCCCCGGCGAGCAGGCGGGCCATGCCGCTCGCTTCCGTCGTCCCCCCCAACAGAAGGATGCGCATCTTGGCTGACCCCTGGCTTTCGATAATCGGACTGGGCGAGGATGGACCCGCCGGGCTTTGCCCCGCAAGCCGCGAGGCGCTGGAGGCAGCCGATATCGTCTTTGGCGCCCCCCGTCACCTGGCGCTGGCGGGCGTCGGCACGGGAGAGGTCTGGCCCGTTCCCTTCGACATCGCGCCGCTGCTCAGCCGGCGTGGGCGGCGGGTGGCCGCATTGGTTTCGGGCGATCCGTTCTGGCACGGCGCGGGGGGCGCGCTGGCGGCGGCGCTGGCACCGGGCGAATGGCGCGCCTTTCCGGTGCCGGGCACCTTCTCGCTGGCGGCGGCGCGGCTGGGCTGGCGACTTGAGGACGTCGCCTGCCTTGGCCTGCATGCCAGCCCATTTGCGCGCCTGCGCCCGGTCATGGCACGGGGCGCGCGCGCGATCTGCCTGATGCGCGACGGGGAAGCCCCGGCCGAGCTTGCCCGCTGGCTGACCCGCCACGGCCTGGGCGAGACGCAGATGATCGCGCTTGAATCGCTGGGCGGGCCGCGCGAGCGGATGCGCAAAAGCACGGCGGCGCGGTTCTCGCTGCCCTGCCGGTCCCCGGTCGCAGTTGCGCTGGATGGCAGCGCGCTGCCCGCCGGGACCGGCCTGCCGCATGGCTTCGGCCTGCCGGACGAGGTCTTCGCCCATGACGGGCAGATCACCCGCCGTGCCATCCGCGCAATGACGCTGGCCGCACTGTCGCCACGAGCGGGCGAAACCCTGTGGGATATCGGCGGCGGCTCGGGCTCGGTCGGGGTCGAATGGTGCCTGAATGGCGGTCGCGCCCTCAGCATCGAGCCACGCCCAGACCGGCTGGCGAACATCGCGACGAATATCGAGGCTTTCGGCCTGACCGGGCGGATGCGCCTTGTCCCCGGCACCGCGCCCGAAGCGCTGGCGGACTTGCCCTTGCCGGACGCGATCTTTGTCGGTGGCGGGGCGGATGCCGCGCTGTTCGATGCCCTTCCCCCCGCCCGGATCGTGGCCAATGCCGTCACGCTTGAGACCGAGACGCTGCTGGCCCAGCTTCACGCCGCGCGCGGGGGCAACCTGACCCGGATTTCACTGCAGGAAACCGCGCCGCTGGGCCGGATGCGCGGCTGGACCCCCTTACGAACCGTCACACAATGGAGCTTGCCATGAGAATTGCCGGACTGGGTTTCCGCAACGGCGCAACCCTTGCCTCGCTGCGCGAGGCGCTGGCCCGCGCCGGGCGTGCGGATGCGCTGGCGACCTGCGCCAGCAAGGCCCATGCCCCAGCACTGCAGGCGCTGGCACGACACCTGGACCTGCCGCTGATGGCGGTGCCGGTCGCGGGCGTCGCGACCCCCACCCGATCAAGTCGGGTCGAGGCGATGCACGGCACCGGGTCGGTCGCCGAGGCTGCGGCACTGGCCGCACTTGGCGCTGATGCGCGGATCGTCGTGCCCCGCGTCACCTCACGCGATGGCATGGCGACGGCGGCCATTGCCGAAGGAGATGCCCCGTGACCGTCCATTTCATCGGTGCGGGTCCGGGTGCGGCGGACCTTATTACGCTGCGCGGGCGCGATCTGATCGCGGCCTGCCCGGTCTGCCTTTACGCGGGATCGCTGGTTCCACGCGCGTTGCTGGACCATTGCCCGCCCGGCGCACGCCTCGTCGACACCGCCGCCCTGAGCCTCGATGACATCATGGCTGAGATCCGGGCGGCACATCAGGCAGGCCATGACGTGGCGCGGCTTCATTCGGGCGACCTGTCGGTCTGGTCTGCGATGGGCGAGCAGCTTCGCCGCCTCCGGGCGCTTGGCATCCCCTATGACGTGACGCCCGGCGTTCCGTCCTTCGCGGCGGCGGCGGCGGCACTGGGGGCTGAACTGACCCTGCCGGGGGTCGCGCAATCGGTGGTGCTGACGCGGACCTCGGGCCGCGCCTCGGCCATGCCCGAAGGCGAGACGCTGGCCGCCTTTGCCGCGACCGGCGCGACGCTGGCGATCCACCTGTCGATCCATGTCCTTGATCGCGTGCGCTCGGAACTGCTGCCCCACTACGGACCCGACTGCCCGGTCGCGGTGGTCTTTCGCGCAAGCTGGCCGGAACAGCGCATCCTGCGCACGACGCTGGCCGCGCTTGATCCGGCCATCGGGCGGGACGAGCGCACGGCGCTGATTCTGGTCGGGCGGGCGCTGGCCGCCGAAGGTTTCGACGAAAGCCGCCTTTACGCCGCCGATTACGACCGCCGCTTTCGCCCGGTCGGTGCCGCACCGCGATTCCCGGAATGAAGGGGCTGGTCATCAGCGCCCCTGCCTCGGGCAGCGGCAAGACCACGGTGACGCTGGGCCTGATCGCGGCGCTGCGGGCCCGGGGCTTGGTGATCCAGCCCTTCAAGAGCGGGCCGGATTACATCGACCCCGCCTTTCACCGCGCGGCGGCGGGGCGCGAATCCTTCAATCTCGACAGCTGGGCGATGGGACCGGAGCAGATCGCGCATCTGGTCGGCAAGGCGGTCGGGGCCGACCTTGCGCTGGCCGAAGGCTCGATGGGGCTGTTCGACGGAGTTGCCCGCCACGGCGGCGCGGGGAACGGTGCCAGCGCCGATATTGCCGCGCTGACCGGCTGGCCCGTCCTGCTGGTTCTGGACTGCCGCGGGCAGGCGCAATCCGTCGCTGCCGTCGCCCTTGGCTTTCGCCAGATGCGGCGCGACCTGCGGCTGGCGGGGGTTGTGCTGAACCGCGTCGCCTCGGCCCGGCACGAGGCGCTGATGCGGCTGGCGCTGGACGCCGTGGCGATCCCGGTGCTGGGCGTCCTGCCCCGCGACGCTGGGATCGAGCTGCCCGAGCGGCACCTTGGGCTGGTTCAGGCGCGCGAACATGCCGCGCTGGACCTGCTTCTGTCGCGGGCAGGCGAATGCATGGCCCGCCACCTTGATCTGGACGCGATCCTCGCCGCGGCCGGCGGCGGTCTTGCGCCGCAGCCGCATCGTCCTTTGTCGCCGCCAGCCGGGCGCATTGCGCTGGCACAGGATGACGCTTTCTCGTTTGTCTATCCGCACCTGCTGGACGGCTGGCGCGCAGTCGGGGCCACGATCCTGCCATTCTCGCCCCTGGCGGATCAGGCGCCCGATGACAGTGCCGGGGCCTGCTGGCTGCCCGGAGGCTATCCCGAGCTTCATGCCGGTGCTCTTGCCGCCGCCGCGCGTTTCCGCGACGGGCTGGCGCGTTTCGCCCTGACGCGCCCGGTCCATGGTGAATGCGGCGGCTACATGGCTATGGGGGCGGGGCTTGTCGACGCGGCGGGCAAACGGCATCGCATGGCCGGGCTTTTGGGGATCGAGAGCAGCTATGCCAGTCGCCGGATGCATCTGGGCTATCGTCTGGCCACGCCGCTGGCGCCGCTGGCCGGAATCCATGCCGGGGTGCTGACCGGGCACGAGTTCCACTATGCCACCATTCTAGACCAACCCGACGCACCGCTGGCCCATGTCACCGATGCCGAGGGCGTTCCCGTTTCCGAAACCGGCTCGCGCCGCGGCAATGCCACCGGCAGCTTCTTCCACCTGATCGGGGAAAGACCATGATCGACCTGACCCTGATCGGCATCGGCACCGGAAGTCCCGGCCACCTGACCCGGCAGGCCATCGCCGCAATGCTGGATTCGGACCTGATCCTGATCCCCGACAAGGGCGAGGACAAGGCGGACCTGGCCTTCCTGCGCGAGGCGCTGTGCCGGCAGGTCCTGCCCAGCCCGCCGCCGCTGGCACGGTTTCCCATGCCCCGCCGCGATGATGCGCAGGGCTATCTGCCGGGGGTGCGAGACTGGCACGATGCCATCGCCTGTTCCTGGCTGCAGGTGCTGGAAAGCCACCGCGCCAGCCGCCCCAGCCTGCTGATCTGGGGCGATCCGTCGCTTTACGACAGCAGCCTGCGCATTGCCCGCCACCTGTCGGCGCGCATGGCGCTGAACCTGCGCGTCATTCCGGGTATCACCGCGATCCAGGCGCTGTGCGCGGCCCATGCGATTCCCCTGAACGACCTTGGCCAGCCGGTGATCGTCACCACCGGACGCAGGCTGCGGGATCAGGGCTGGCCATCGGGCGCGGACAGGATCGTGGTGCTGCTGGACGGAGAATGCTCGTTTGACCGGCTGGACCCTTTGGGGGTGACGATCTGGTGGGGGGCCTATCTGGGAATGCCGCAGCAGATCCTGCATTCTGGTCCTCTGGCGCAGGCTGGGCCAGAGATCACGCGCATCCGGGCCCGCGCCCGTGCCGCGCATGGCTGGATCATGGACAGCTACCTGCTGGCCCGCCCCTGAAAAGGTGGCCGCCGTCCTTGCGTCGCGTGGAGGGAGGAGAGACGCGGCAAGAACGGCGGCGCTGCCATGAAGAACCCCGTGCGGCGCGGGGTGACAGGGATGCGGCCCCGTCCATTTCAGGTTGCGCCGCAGTGCAGAACAACTCAACGCCAATCCGGTATTGTCGGCTGTATGGACAGCCTCTGCTTGTTTCAGCGCCAGTCCGGCCCGCCCGATGGGCGAAAATCCCGCAAGATCGCAAGCAAGACCAACGCCCAAGCCGATGTGATCACGCAAATGGCACCAACGGTCCGATTGGCAGAATCCAAGGCCTGTGCAACTCTGGCGGCGCGAGCCACGTGCAGCCCAACGCCACACAAAGGACAGACGACATGCGCCAGATCCTGACCGCCGCCTCCCTTGCCGCGCTTTCCCTGCTTCAACCTCTGGCCGCGATGGCCGATGACGACGCCATCGAACAGGCGATCGAGGCCCGCCACGGCTTTTACAACATGCTTGCCATCAACATGGCGACCCTGTCCGGCATGGCCAAGGGCGACATCGCCTATGACGAGGCCGTGGCCAGCCGCGCCGGCGCCAATATCGAGGCGCTGACCCATTACGACCTGCCCAGCCTGTTCATCGAAGGCAGCGCCCATGGCCAGGCCGAGGACAGCGCCGCCAAGCCCGAGATCTGGACCAACCTGGACGATTTCAAATCCAAGTTCGCCGGCCTGGTCGAGGCCGCCACCGGCGCTTCCGAGGCGGTGAAGGGCGGGCAGGACAAGGTCGGCCCGGTGGTCGGCAAGCTGGGCGCTGCCTGCAAGGCCTGCCACGACGTCTATCGCGAAAAAAGCTGATGGCGGGGTCCGCCCCCCGACCCGCGCCTGACGACCCGGTGCAAGAGGTCGCGCTGTGGGATCCGCTGCTGCGCGGGTTCCACTGGACGCTTGCGCTGTTCGTGTCGCTGGGCTGGTGTCTGGGGCAATTCGGCCCGGCCAAGATGACGCTGCATTTCTGGTGCGGCTATGTCGTGATCGGGCTTCTGCTCTTTCGGCTTGTCTGGGGATTCATCGGGCCCGCACCGGCACGGTTTTCGCATTTCCTGCGCGGACCCGGGGCGGTCGCGGGATACATGCGGGGCATCTTCCTGCGCGAACCCAGCCATTGGCCCGGCCACAATCCGCTGGGCGCGCTTTCCGTCATCGCCATGCTGGCGGTGCTGGCCGCGCAGGTTTCAAGCGGGCTGATCTCGGACCCGGACGATTACATCAATATCGGCCCGCTGGCCGGCTATGTCAGCCCGGCGCTGCGAGCCAAGGCAGTCGGCTGGCACGAGGTCGGGGCCAATCTGGTCCTGATCCTGGTGCTTCTGCATGTCGCGATGATCCTGTTCTATCGCTTCTGGAAGCGCGAGGATCTGGTCCGGCCGATGCTGACCGGGCGCAAACAGGTGCGTGATCGCGGGACAGACTGATTGAGCGAATCGCCGCTGCATGCGACCCTGAAGATGCGAACTGCGCACGGATGGCGCCCGATTTCGCCGACCGTGTTTCCCCGCCCTTTCAAGGAGCACGACGACATGACCAAGATCATTGCCGCCGCAGCACTGATCCTGTCCGTGGCAGCTCTGCCAGCAATGGCCTGCCCCTACAGCAAGGCAAAAGCCGATCAGTCCGCTTCGACCACGACGGCCCCGGATGGCACGACGATCATCCTGAAGCCCAAAGCGAACAGCTAAGCGACGGCGGAAAAGTGAAACGGGGCCGGATCGACCGGCCCCGATTTCAGTTGAACCTGTTGTCCCGCGGGAAGCCGCGCGGTGCCATGTAACCCGCGCCCGCGCGCTTGCCCAACCATTCGGTCAGGTCGGGTTCGCTGCGGGTGCGCCCACCGCTTTCCTGCCAACGCAGGCCGTCGGCCAGCGTGATGCAGATCGCGTCGGACAGGCCGCCATCCTTGAACTTCTGCAGGCGCACGCCCTTGCCGCGTCCCATCTCGGGCAGCTCGTCCAGCGGGAAGACCAGCATCTTGCGATTCTCGCCCACGGTGACGACATGGTCGCCCGTGACCGGGCGGCACAGCAGCGCATCCCCGTTCAGCACCTGCTTGCCGGCGCGGGTCTGGGCCAGGATGTCGGGCGCGCCGACGATGAACCCGTCCCCCGCTTTCGACGCGACAAGATAGCGCGTCCCGTCGCGCCACGGGAACATGTCGATCACCGCGGCATCATTCGGCAGGTCGATCATCAGCCGCAGCGGCTCGCCCATGCCGCGCCCGCCGGGCAGATTGTTCGCCGGCAGGGTATAGAAGCGTCCGTTCGCGCCATAGACCATCAGCTTGTCGGTGGTCTCGGCATGAAGCGCCAGGAACGGCCCGTCGCCATCCTTGAACTTCACCTCGGCATCCAGCGGCTGGTGGCCCTTCATCGCACGGATCCAGCCCATCTTGGACAGGATGACGGTGATCGGCTCGCGCTCGATCATCGAATCCATGTCGATCTCGGCCACTTCGCCGGTTTCGCCGATCTCGGTCCGACGCAATCCGCCGGGGGCCGACTTGCCGAACTTGCCGCGGGTCTCGCGCAGCTCTTCGGCGATCTTCGCCCATTGGCTGCTTTCGTCGGCCAGCATGGCGGCCAGACCCTCGCGTTCCCTTGTCAGGTTCTCATGCTCGGCGCGAAGCTCGATTTCCTCAAGCCTGCGCAAGGCACGCAGGCGCATGTTCAGGATCGCCTCGACCTGGACTTCGGACAGCTTGAACTCGGCGATCATCACCGCCTTGGGATCATCCTCGAAGCGGATGATCTCGATCACGCGGTCAAGGTTCAGGAAGGCGATCATATAGCCTTCCAGCACCTCAAGCCGCGCCGCGATCTTGTCCAGCCGGAAGTTCGCACGCCGCACCAGCACGTCGCGCCGGTGGTCCAGGAAGGCGCGCAGCACCTCTTTCAGCGAACAGACCTTGGGCACGCGGCCGTCGATCAGGACGTTCATGTTCAGCCCGAAACGGATTTCCAGGTCCGAAACGCGGAACAGGGCCGCCATCAACTGCTCGGGGTCGACGTTGCGGGCGCGCGGCTCCAGCACGATGCGCACATCCTCGGCCGATTCGTCGCGGACATCGGCAAGGATCGGCACCTTCTTCAGCTGGATCACCTCGGCCAGCCGCTCGATCAGCTTGGATTTCTGGACCTGATAGGGGATCTCGGTCACGACGACCTGCCAGATGCCCCGACCCAGATCCTCGACCGACCAGCGCGCGCGCAGGCGCAGGCTGCCACGGCCAGTGCGGTATGCCTCGGCGATGGTCTCGCGGCTTTCGACCAGAACGCCGCCCGTCGGAAAATCGGGACCGGGCATGATCGAGATCAGCGTGTCGTCGCGGGCATCCGGCGACTTGATCAGGTGCAGGCAGGCGTCGATGACTTCGTGCAGGTTGTGCGGGGGCACGTTCGTCGCCATCCCGACCGCGATGCCGCTGGCGCCGTTGCACAGCAGGTTCGGGAAGGCCGCGGGCAGCACGATCGGTTCTTCCAGCGTACCGTCATAGTTCGGGCGGAAATCGACCGCATTCTCGGCCAGCCCCTCCATCAGGGCCTCGGCGCTCGCGGTCAGGCGGGCTTCGGTATAGCGGCTGGCGGCCGGGTTGTCGCCGTCGATATTGCCGAAGTTTCCCTGCCCGTCGACCAGCGGATAACGCATGGCAAAGGGCTGCGCCAAACGCGCCATCGCGTCATAGATCGCGGCATCGCCATGCGGGTGATAGTTCCCCATCACGTCGCCGGTAATCTTGGCGGATTTCCGGAACGCACCCGTCGGCGAAAGCCTCAGTTCGCGCATCGCGTAAAGGATGCGGCGATGGACCGGCTTCAGCCCGTCGCGTGCATCGGGCAGCGCCCGGTGCATGATCGTGCTGAGCGCATAGGTCAGGTAACGCTCGCCAATGGCGCGCGACAAGGGTTCGGAGCTGGTCTGATCCGCATTCGGATCGGGGATGTTCGGATCGTCGGACATGTCCGGTTGAATATTCCTGCGCGCGCCGTCGGTCCAGCCGGAAATGCGCGTATTGCGCGAGCGCGCCGCTTGTCGCAGAACCGTCCCGGCAACAGGGGGCCATGCATGAAAACCGTTCTGATCACCGGCTGTTCATCGGGCATCGGACTGGATGCCGCCAGGCACATGCGGACGCGGGGCTGGCGCGTGATTGCCACCTGCCGCAAGCCCGAGGATCTGGCCGCCCGCCGTGACGAAGGCTTCGACGCCATCCACCTGGAACTTTCTGATGAAGACAACGTGGCCCGCGCGGCGGATGAGGCACTGGCGTTGGGGCGCATCGACGCGCTGGTGAACAACGCCGCCTTCGCGATTCCCGGTGCGGCCGAGGATCTGCCCCGCGGCGCCCTGCGCTCGATCTTCGAGGCGAACCTGTTCGGCACCCATGACCTGACCCGCCGCCTGCTGCCGCAATTCCGCGAACATGGCGGGCGCGTGGTCAACATCAGCTCGGTTCTCGGCCTTGTCGGCATCCCTTGGCGCGGTGCCTATGTCGCGACAAAATTCGCGCTTGAAGGGCTGACCGACGTGATGCGCGTCGAGATGGCCGATACCCCGGTCAAGTTCATCCTGATCGAGCCCGGACCGATCGGCACCCGAATCCGCCTGAACTCGATCCCGCATTTCGAGGCCTGGATCGACTGGCGGTCCAGTCCGAGGGCCGAGCAGTATCGCCGCGTGCTGCTGAAACGCCTGTATGAACCGGGCGCGAAAAAGGACCGCTTCGAACTGCCTCCGGCGGCAGTCAGTGCCCGGATCGCGCAGGCGCTGGAAAGCCCGAACCCGCGCCCGCGCTATTACGTCACCACGCCCACCCATGTTTCGGGAATCGGCCGCAGGCTGCTTTCCACGCGCGCACTGGACTGGTTTGCACGCCGCAGCTAGTCTTCCCGAGAAAGGCTTCAAGATGCACGACAAACCCCTGCTAATCCTGCTGGCGATCTGCTGCCTCGCCGTCCTCGTGATCCTCACGACGGGTATCGGCGGCTTTGCCAAGGGCGGCGAATTCAACCGCAAGCACGGCAACCGCCTGATGCGCTGGCGCATCATCGCGCAGGCGGTCGCGATCGTCGTGTTCCTGCTGTATCTTTGGGCAAGGAGCCGCTGATGGTTGTCCTGAACCGCATCTATACCCGCACCGGCGACAAGGGCGAAACCGCGCTGTCGAACGGCGAACGCGTTCCCAAGCACGCCCTGCGGGTCGAAGCCTATGGGTCGGTCGACGAACTGAACGCCACGCTGGGTCTTGCGCGATTGCATGCCGAAGGCGAGATGGCCGCGCGGCTTTCGGTGATTCAGAACGACCTGTTCGACCTTGGCGCGGACCTGTCCCGCCCCCGGATGCATGAGGATGCCGAGGCCCCCTATCCCGTTCTGCGCATCATCGACAGCCAGGTCGAGCGGCTGGAATCAGAGATCGACGGCATGAATGCAGCGCTGGCGCCACTGCGCAGCTTCATCCTGCCGGGTGGCAGCGCGCTGTCCGCGCATCTGCACCTGTGCCGGACGGTCGCCCGCCGGGCCGAACGTGGGGCCGTGGCACTGGCTGCGGCCGAGGACGCCAACCCCGCCGCGGTGAAATACCTCAACCGCCTGTCGGACTGGCTCTTCGTTGCGGCCCGCGTCGCCAATGAAAACGGCGCGCAGGACATCCTGTGGGTGCCGGGCGCCAGCCGTTAGCGACATCGGCGCGGGATCGTTGCGAAACGACGCGACGGCGTCGTTTTTTCCCTGTTATTGCCCCGACCGGCCAGCTAACAAAACCCCCGAACAGGTGACGCAACCAAAAGGGAGAGAGACCGATGAAGGTTCTCGTGCCAGTGAAGCGCGTGATCGACTACAACGTGAAGGCCCGCGTGAAGGCCGACGGTTCCGGTGTCGATCTGGCGAACGTCAAGATGTCGATGAATCCCTTCGACGAGATTGCGGTTGAAGAGGCGATCCGTCTGAAGGAGGCCGGCAAGGCCGCCGAGGTGATCGCGGTCAGCATCGGCGTGAAGCAGGCGGCCGAGACGCTGCGCACGGCGCTGGCGATGGGCGCGGACCGGGCGATCCTTGTGGTTGCGGCCGATGACGTGCACCAGGACATCGAACCGCTGGCCGTGGCCAAGATCCTGGCCGCGGTGGCGAAATCCGAGGGCGCCGAGCTGGTGATCGCGGGCAAGCAGGCGATCGACAACGACATGAACGCGACCGGCCAGATGCTGGCGGCGCTTCTGGGCTGGGGCCAGGCGACCTTTGCCAGCAAGCTCGAACTCGACGGCGGCAAGGCCAAGGTCACGCGCGAGGTGGATGGCGGGCTGCAGACGATCGAGGTCGCGCTGCCGGCGGTGGTCACCGCCGACCTGCGCCTGAACGAGCCGCGCTATGCCTCGCTGCCCAACATCATGAAGGCCAAGAAGAAACCGCTGGACGAAAAGACCGCGGCCGATTTCGGCGTCGATGTCAGCCCGCGGCTCGAGGTGGTCTCGACCCGCGAACCGGCCGGCCGCAGCGCCGGCATCAAGGTTGGCTCGGTCGACGAGCTGGTCGCGAAACTGAAAGAAGCGGGGGTGATCTGATGGCTGTTCTTCTGCTGGGTGAAGTCACCGGGGGCGAATTGAACCGCGACGCGACCGCCAAGGCGGTCAATGCGGTGAAATCCCTGGGCGACGTGACCGTGCTTTGCGCCGGGGCGCAGGCCCGGACCGCCGCCGCCGAGGCCGCCAAGATCGCGGGCGTCAGCAAGGTGCTGGTGGCCGAGGCCCCGCTTTACGGCCATCGCCTGGCCGAACCGACCGCGGCGCTGATCCAGTCCCTGGCCGGCGATTATTCCCATATCGCGGCGCCCGCGACGACTGATGCCAAGAACATCATGCCGCGCGTCGCCGCTCTGCTCGACGTGATGGTGATCTCGGATGTCTCGGCGGTGATCGATGCCGACACGTTCGAACGCCCGGTCTATGCCGGCAACGCCATCCAGACGGTGCGTTCGAAGGATGCCAAAAAGGTCTTCACCCTGCGCACGGCCAGCTTCGACGCGGCCTCCGAAGGCGGCGCGGCCAGCCTGGCCGAGGCCGCCCCGGCCACGGACCCGGCGCTGTCGATCTGGCTTGCCGACGAAGTCGCGGCCAGCGACCGCCCGGAACTGACCTCGGCCAAGCGCGTGGTCTCGGGCGGGCGCGGCGTCGGCTCGAAGGACAGCTTCGCGGTGATCGAGAAGCTGGCCGACAAGCTTGGCGCGGCGGTCGGCGCCTCGCGCGCGGCGGTCGACAGCGGCTATGCCCCGAACGACTGGCAGGTCGGCCAGACCGGCAAGGTCGTGGCCCCCGAGCTTTACGTCGCGGTGGGCATCTCGGGCGCGATCCAGCACCTTGCGGGCATGAAGGACAGCAAGGTCATCGTCGCCATCAACAAGGACGAAGAGGCCCCGATCTTCCAGATCGCCGATTACGGCCTGGTCGGCGACCTCTTCACCCTGGTGCCGGAACTGACCGACAAGCTCTGAGCTTCACCGTTTCGGAAAATACCCCGGGGAAGATCCCGAAGGGATCGGGGGCACAGCCCCCACCCACCCAAACCCAGAAAAACCGTCCGTCACACGGACGGTTTTTGCATTGATGCAACACCGGCGTTGCGCCTATCGTCCCGGCGATAGCGCAAGGGGAAGTCATCATGGCAATTCAATCGGTGGGCGTGATCGGCGCCGGTCAGATGGGCAACGGCATCGCCCATGTCTTCGCCCTTGCGGGCTACGTCGTGCTGATGACCGACATCTCGCGCGACGCCATGGACAAGGCGCTGTCGCTGATCGACCGGAACCTTGAACGGCAGGTCAGCCGCGAGAAGATCTCGGCCGAGGACAAGGCCCGCGCAATCGGGCGCATCCGCACGACGATGAATCTGGCCGACCTGGGCCAGTGCGATCTGGTCATCGAGGCCGCGACCGAGCGTGAGACGATCAAGCAGGCGATCTTCGAGGACCTGCTGCCACATCTGAAGCCCGAGACGATCCTGGCCTCGAACACATCGTCGATCTCGATCACGCGGCTTGCCAGCCGGACGGACCGGCCGGGGCGCTTCATCGGCGTGCATTTCATGAACCCTGTCCCGGTCATGCAGCTGGTCGAACTGATCCGCGGCATCGCCACCGACGAGGCGACCTATCGAGAGCTGGCCGATGTCGTCCACAGGATCGGCAAGACCGCCGCCAGCGCCGAGGATTTCCCCGCCTTCATCGTCAATCGCATCCTGATCCCGATGATCAACGAGGCGGTCTATACGCTTTACGAGGGGGTGGGATCGGTCAAGTCCATCGACGAATCGATGAAGCTGGGCGCCAACCACCCGATGGGCCCGCTGGAACTGGCCGATTTCATCGGTCTGGACACATGCCTTGCGATCATGAACGTGCTGCATGACGGGTTGGCCGATACAAAGTATCGCCCCTGCCCGCTTCTGGTGAAATATGTCGAGGCCGGGTGGCTGGGCCGCAAGACTGGGCGCGGCTTCTATGACTATTCCGGAGAGACTCCGGTCCCGACCCGGTAACCGCACCCCGGGCTGCCGGGGCGCTGCCCCGGACCCCGGAGTATTTGCAAAACGGTGAAGATCAGGTCTTGCGGCCGATGCGGGGCTCGGTCCCCGCGACGATGCGGGTAATGTTCGCACGGTGGCGCAGGAAGATCAGGGCCGCCATGAAGGCCGCGACCCCGGCCATGCGCGCCCCGTCCAGCCATAGCGCGATGAAGGGGGCAAGCGCCGCCGCGACCAGCGCCGACAGCGACGAGATCCGGCCGATCACCGCCGCGAGCAGCCATAGCCCACAGGCGGCAAGCCCCAGCCGCCAGTCGAGTGCAAGAAGCGTCCCGAGGAAGGTGGCGACGCCCTTTCCCCCCTTGAAGCCCAGCCAGACCGGGAACAGGTGCCCAAGGAAAGCGGCCGCGCCCGCGATCATCGCGGCGTCCGGCCCGGCAAGCCAGCGGGCAAGCAGCACCGCAGCCGCGCCCTTTCCGGAATCGAGCAGCAGTGTCGCCAAGGCGGCGGGCTTGTTGCCGGTGCGCAGGACGTTCGTCGCGCCGATATTGCCAGAGCCGATCTTGCGCAGGTCGCCCAGACCCAGCGCGCGCGCGATGACAAGTCCGAACGGGATCGAGCCGAGCAGGTAGCCCAGAATGGCCCAAAGGATCATGCCGATGCCTCCTCGCCAAAGACACGGCGGCCCGCGACCCAGGTGCCCAGCACCTTGCCCTGCATCCGCGCCCCGTCGAAGGGCGTGTTCTTGGATTTCGAGACCAGGGTGAAGCGGTCAAGAACGAAGGGCGAATGCGGGTCGAAAAGAACGAGGTCGGCCGGAGCTCCCGCGACGAGCCTCCCGCCATCCAAACCAAGACGTCGCGACGGGTTCAGCGACATCGCACGCCAAAGCTGCGGCAGGCTTAGCCCGCCGGAATGGTAAAGCCGCATCGCCGCGGGCAGCAGCGTCTGCAGGCCCACCGCCCCCGGCGCAGCCTCGGCAAAGGGCAGGCGCTTCGATTCCTCGTCCTGCGGGGTGTGGAAGCTGGCGATCACGTCGATCACGCCATCGGCCACCGCCTCGATCATGGCAAGGCGGTCATCCTCGGCGCGCAGGGGCGGGGTGAAGCGGAAGAAGGTGCGATAATCGCCGACATCGAATTCGTTCAGCGTCAGGTGGTGAATCGAGATCCCCGCCGTGACGTCAAGCCCGGCGTCGCGTGCGCGCTGCAAGGCGGGCAGGCTGGCCGCGACGGTGATCTGGTCGGCGTGGTAGCGCGCCCCGGTCATCGCGACCAAAGCAAGATCGCGGTCCAGACCCATCACCTCGGCCATGGGCGAGACGGCGGGCAGCCCGTAAAGCGAAGCGAACTTGCCGCTGGTCGCGGCGGTGCCGCGCGACAGGACCGGCTCCTGCGGGTGGCCGACGATCAGCGCGCCCAGACCCCTTGCATAGGTCATGCAGCGCGACATCAGTCGCGTGTCCGCGATGACGCGGACGCCGTCGGTAAAGGCGACCGCGCCGGCATCCTGCAGGAAGGACATCTCGACCATCTCGCGCCCGCCGCGATCGCGGGTCAGGGCGGCCATGTGTCGGATGTTCACCGGCGCATCCGCGGCACGTCGCGTGGCAAATTCCAGCGACTCGGGCGCGTCGATCGGCGGCAGGGTATCGGGCCGGGCAATGATGGTCGTGACCCCGCCCGCCGCCGCGGCCAGCCCCGCGCTGCGGAAGCTTTCCTTGTGCCGTTCGCCCGGCTCGCCGATCTTGACGCCCCAGTCGACAAGACCGGGGGCCAGGTACTTGCCGCCGCAATCGATCAGTTCGGCCCCTTCGGGTGCCTCGACATTGACGGCATCGATGCGGCCATCGCGGATCGTCAGCGCGCCGATTTCATCCGTCAGGCCCTCGGGATCGATCAGGCGTGCGTTCTGGAAATGCAGGATCATGCGGGTACCTTTTGGCGATTGGCCCGGATTTCGCGCGCCTGCGCGTCGGCGGCAGACAGGCGCAAGGCTTTGATGGATGGCAGGTGCTTGAGAGGAAAAGCCGTCAGCGGATCCCGCCCTTTGAAAGGACCGCGCGCACGCGAACCGCGACGCGCAAGCTTGGCCTGCGCCGACGGGACGCGACCCGCCGTGATCACGCCATCATCTCCGAGGCTTTCGCCCCGCGTTCGGCGCGCAGATTCCGTGCCAGCAGGTCCATCGCGGCCATGCGGACGGCGACGCCCATCTCGACCTGGTCCTGGATCACGCTGCGGTTGATATCGTCGGCGATGGTGCCGTCGATCTCGACCCCGCGATTCATTGGGCCGGGATGCATGACGATCGCATCGGGCGCGGCCAGTGCCAGCTTGTCGTGGTCAAGGCCCCAGCGGTGGTAATATTCGCGCTCGGAGGGGATGAAGCCGCCGTCCATACGCTCTTTCTGAAGACGCAGCATCATGACGACATCCGCCCCCTTCAGCCCCTCGCGCATGTCCTCATAGACCTCGCAGCCCCAGTCGCGGGCCCCAGCGGGCATCAGCGTGGCCGGGCCGACAAGGCGCAGGCGATTCTCCATCTTGCCGAGCAGGAACAGGTTCGAGCGCGCGACGCGGCTATGTGCGATGTCGCCGCAGATGGCGACGGTCAGGCGGTGCAGCCGCCCCTTGGCGCGGCGGATGGTCAGCCCGTCCAGCAGCGCCTGCGTCGGATGCTCATGCCGGCCGTCGCCTGCGTTGATGACCGCGCAATTCACCTTCTGCGCCAGAAGGTCGACCGCGCCCGATTCCGGGTGGCGAACGATCAGCAGGTCCGGGTGCATGGCGTTCAGCGTCAGGGCGGTGTCGATCAGCGTCTCGCCCTTCTTCACGCTGGAGGTCTGCATCGACATGTTCATCACGTCGGCCCCCAGCCGCTTGCCCGCCAGCTCGAAGCTGGACTGGGTGCGGGTCGAGTTCTCGAAGAACATGTTGATCTGGGTCATGCCCTCCAGCGCATCCGAATGTTTCACGGTGCGTCGGTTCAGGTCGACATAGGTCTCGGCCAGGTCGAGAAGCGTGGTGATCTCGGCCGGGGCGAGCGGCTCGATCCCCAGAAGATGGCGGGCACGGAACATGGCTTGGGTCCCCCGGTTCGGTTGCGGGTTATATGGCAAATGCCGCGCTTGGCGGCAAGCAGCCACGCGGCGCTTGCCGCGAGCATCCTGCCCCTTGTCTTTGCGCCGGATTTGGCCCATCGCGGAAAGCATGAACGATATGAACGGCATTGTCAGCTTCGTCTCGTCGGGGCCGGGTGATCCCGAGCTTCTGACGCTGCGCGCCGTCAAGCGGCTGCAGACTGCGGATGTCGTCCTGTTCGACGACCTTGCCTCGGGGCCGGTGCTGGATTGCGCGGGCCCGGACGCGCTGCGCATCGCGGTCGGCAAGCGCGCCGGTCGGCCCTCGGCCAAGCAGGAGCATGTGAATGCGCTGCTGGTCGAACATGCGCAGGCAGGCCGACAGGTCGTTCGGCTGAAATCCGGCGATTCCGGTGTCTTTGGCCGGCTTGAGGAAGAAATCGCCGCCCTGCGCGCGCATGGCATCCCGTTCGAGATCGTGCCCGGCGTGCCATCCGCCATGGCCGCGGCCGCGGTCGCCGGATTGCCGCTGACCAGGCGGCTGACCGCACGGCGGCTTCAGTTCGTGACCGGGGCCGATGTGACCGGCGGGCTGCCCGCAGACCAGAACTGGGCGGCGCTGGCCGATCCCCATGCCACGACGGTTGTTTTTATGGGGCAGCGCACCTTTCCCGCGATGGCGGAACAACTGATCGGCCACGGCCTGCCGGCTGCGACCCCTGCGCTTTTGGCCGAGGCGGTCGGCCATCCGCACCAGCGGCTGGTGCGCACCACCGTGGCGGGGCTGGCGGCGCTGTTGCTGGCCGAAGGCCCAAGCGCCCATCCGGCGCTGATCCTTTACGGCCCGCTGGCCGACAGCAACTAGGCGAAATCGCCGATCTCCGACTCCGCCCGGTTGCGCCTGCCGCCACCGGGACTATTCTGTCCCCCTGATACAGGAGCGGTCATGCTGGGCTTCGTCACCATCGATCATCGGGCGGGCGCCGCCGACCGGCTTCTGGCCGAGATCGCGGATGCGCTGGAAACAGGGGGGCTCCGGCTGGCCGGCGCGATCCAGGTCAACCTGGACCACGGCCCGGACCGCGACTGCGACATGGATCTGCGAATCCTGGGCGACGGCGACGATGCGCCGATCCGCATCTCGCAAACGCTGGGAACCTGCTCCGAAGGTTGCCGCCTTGATACCGGCGCGCTGGCCCGCGCCGTCGGCCGGGCCGAAGCGGTGCTGGCGCAGGGCGCGGATCTGGTGATCGTGAACAAGTTCGGCAAGCAGGAGGAGTTTGGCCGGGGCTTTCGCGAATTCATCGCCAGCGCCCTTGCGCATGGCATCCCCGTCCTTCTGTCCGTCCCGGCCGAACAGTTGCCTGCCTTCCATGCCTTCGCGGGAGACATGGCCGAACCGGTGCCCCCTGAAGGCGCGCTGGATTGGTGCCATGCCCGCATCGGGCGCGCAGCATGACCGAAAGCATCGACGCGCGCGGATTGCTGTGCCCATTGCCGGTGCTGAGGCTGCGCAAAAGGCTGATCCCCCTGCCCCCCGGCGCGCGTGTCACTCTGCTGGCGACCGACCGCGCCGCGATGATCGACGTGCCGCATTTCTGCACCGAAGGCGGGCACCGCCTTGTCGCCACCCGCGACATCGGCGATGGCGGAACCGAATA
Source organism: Paracoccus broussonetiae (assembly GCF_031854425.1). NCBI lineage: Bacteria > Pseudomonadati > Pseudomonadota > Alphaproteobacteria > Rhodobacterales > Paracoccaceae > Paracoccus > Paracoccus broussonetiae. The sequence goes on from NZ_JAVRQI010000001.1 coordinate 443,537, forward strand.
CACCGTCGAACGCGGAACCGATGCTTGAAATCTTTCTCAAGACCCTGCCCTTTTTCCTGCTGATCGGCACCGGCTGGCTGGCCGGCCGCGTCGGACTGTTCCCGCAAGAGGCGACTGCGTGGCTGACGAAATTCGTCTTCTACTTCGCTTTGTCCGCGATGCTGTTCCGGTTTGCGGCGACCGTGGACATCGACCGGCTTTTCGATCCGGCCTTCGTTCTGGCCTATCTGTGCGGGACATTGGCGCTTTGGGTGATCGCGATGGCCGTGGGCCGCTGGCGACGCCTGCCGCTGGCCGAAGCCGGAATGGAGGCGCATAGCGCGATCACCGGAAACACCGGCTTTCTGGGCGTGCCAATGCTGGTCGTCTTGCTGGGGCAGCAGGCGATCGGGCCGGTCCTGATGGTGCTGACAATCGATCTGGTGCTGTTTTCGACCGTCATCACCTTGATCGTCACCGGCGCGCGCCAAGGCCGCATCACTGCAGCGACCATCCTGCCGCTGGCGCGGGGGATCGCGGCAAACCCGATGATCGTCTCGATGGTCGCGGGCCTTGTCTGGGCGCGGCTGCATCTGCCGATGCCGGCCCCGCTGGACGAATTCCTGTCTCTTCTTGGGGGCGCGGCGACGCCCGGCGCGCTGTTTGCCATCGGCGCTAGCCTTGCCGGCCGCTCGGCCGAGCGGCTGGGCCCGGCGCTGTGGCTGAGCGGAGCGAAACTGTTCCTGCATCCGCTGGCGGTCGGCGTCGCGGCACTGGCGCTGTTCCACGTCGACCCTTTCGCGGCTGGGGTGATGATTGCCGCGGCAAGCCTGCCGGTCGCGGGGAACGTCTATATCCTCGCGCAGCATTTCGGCGTCGCGCCGCATCGGGTTTCGACCGCCATCCTGATCTCGACCGCGGCCAGCATCGCCACGGTCCCTGTCGTCATTCACTGGATCACGAAAGGCTAGACCATGCTTGGCATCTCGGAACTGCGGCTGACGAATCTTTTGCTGGCGGTCGACGACGATGGCATCGCCACGGTCACGCTGAACCGCGCGGCCAAGCGCAATGCCCTGGACGCAGAAACCATCGAGGAGCTGATCGGTGTCTTTACCGCGCTGCCATCCTCGGGTGCGCGGGCCGTGGTCCTGCGCGCCGAGGGGCCGCATTTCTGCGCCGGGCTGGACCTTGTCGAGCATGGCCGCGCCGAACGCACCCCCGCCGAGTTCATGCGCCTGTGCTTGCGCTGGCACGAGGCATTCAACAAGATCGAATATGCCGGGCTGCCGGTCATCGCGGCCCTGAAAGGCGCGGTGGTCGGCGGCGGGCTTGAACTCGCCTCGTCCGCGCATATCCGCGTGATGGACGAGACCACCTATTTCGGCCTGCCCGAGGGGCAGCGCGGCCTGTTCACCGGCGGCGGCGCCACGATCCGCGTGCCCGCCCTGATCGGCAAGGCCCGCATGGTCGACATGATGCTGACCGGCAGGCTTTATTCCGGGGACGAGGCCGTGGCCGTCGGCCTGGCGCAATACCGCGTCCGCGACAGCGAGGCCAAGGCGCTGGACCTGGCCCGGCAAAGCGCCCGGAACACGCCCCTGTCGAATTTCGCGGTCTGCTCGGCGATTTCGCACATGCAGAACATGTCGGGCCTGGACGCCGCCTATGCCGAGGCGATGGTGGCGGGCATCGTGAACACACAGGACGCGGCCATGGACAGGCTGGACGCCTTTGCCCGCGGGACCGCGCACAAGATCGCTCCGGACTAATCGACCGGGCGGATCAGCTTCTTTTCCAGAATGCGAAGGACATTGGCAAGATCGTGGCCGCGCTTCAGGATGCGCCCGTCCATGCCGATGACCGCGTATTGCCCCTGCGCGCCGCGCAGGCGCGGCCGCTTTTCGATCCGATACAGCGGATGTTCGGCAGCACGGCGAAAGACCGAAAAGACCGCGACCTCGCGCAGGAAGGACATGGCGTAGTCCCGCCATTCCCCCGCCGCGACCATCCGACCATAGACCGACAGGATCAATCCAAGCTCGGACCGGTCAAAGGCGACCCGGTCATGCTGCGAGGAAATGCCGAAGGGCGCATTCATCATGACGAAATGGTGACATCTCGCGCCGCGCCGATCAATCGAAAAGGCGCGCGCGCCTGCGGCCGCGGCCCGCCATGCGCGACAGCGTACCGTCGCGCCACATGCCCTCGTGCAGCCCGACCATGGCGACATGGCCCGCGATCAGCGCCAGCATCAGCCAGCCCAGCTCTCCATGCAGGGCATTGCCGAAGCCGACCATCCAGCCGATCTGGGGATCCTGCGCGGCAAAGATCTGGAAACCGAAGGGGGCAAAGACGCGCTCGGACCCATAGGCGCGCAGCAGGGCCGCAAGCGGCACCAGCAACATCACCGCGTAAAGCGACAGGTGTCCCGCCCGCGCCGCGACACCCATCAACCCACCGCCATGCGAGGGCCGGTTGCCGCGGTTCGCCACCGCCCACAGCGCGCGCAGCACGATCAGCACGAACAGCACCGTCCCGACCTTCTGATGCGAGCTGGTGAAGAAGGACACAACCGGCGTGCGCCCGAGAACCAGCTTCAACCCCATTCCCAGGAACTGCCAGGCCAGCAGCGCCGCCATGGACCAATGCAGGGCGCGCGTCAGGCGCCCGTAACGCGTGCTGGTGTCTCGCAGGGGCAGGCTTCCGGCCCGATCGGATGGGTGCATAATGGTGCCCGCTAAAAAGTTGACTGAAATTCCATGTCAACCTAGGGCCAGCCGCGGACCAGGGGCAAGCCTTGACGCCCTCGCTCACGTCGATGTGGTCGGACGAAACATCATCACGACGGATTCCGCTGCAATCGCTGCGGGGTGACCTGGATGACAGGAGGAAGTCCCGGGGCGATCCGGCAGGAGCCTAAGCCCAGGCTGCAGCGGTCCATGGCTTTCGCGCAAGGCTCGATCGCTGCTCGCAGGCAAGGCTGGTGGCGCCGAACGACGCCGGATCCGGGAAACTTCAGTTCGCGCGCTGACGCGACCGGAAGGGCAGCGGCGCGACGGGAATGCCGTCTTCGATCAGGCTGCGCGCGTCCTCGAGCTTCGCCTCGCCATGAATGGCGCGGGCGGGGGCATCGCCCTCATGGATGGCGCGCGCCTCGGCCGCAAAGGACATGCCGACATAGTCTGAATTTTCCTCGATATGCCGGCGAAGCTTGTCCAGCGCGGCCTCTTCGGGGTTGCGGGCCGTATGCAGATCCCCGGACGGTTTGGAACGCGACGTGGCTATTCCGGGCGCCATCAGCACCTTTTCGACCACCGTCGATCCGCAAAGCGTGCAAGCCACCTGTCCCGCGCTCCGCAAGGTCTCGAACCCTTCGGAAGATCGGAACCAGCCATCGAATTCATGGCCCTTTTCGCAGCGCAGGTCATAGCGGATCATCGTCGATTCCTTTCCCTGCAGATATCGGTTCTGGCAGGGTCTTATGCAAGGCCGCCATGCGCGAGGTCCAGGATCCGTGCGACCAGTGGTTGTGGATCGCCCGCCCGCGACAGCAGCATTTCGCGCGCGGTCTTGCCCATTCCCCGCTGGCGCCGCGGGTCTTGCGCCAGCTCGACCAGCCGGGCCGACAGATCGGCCGCGGTGCAGCCCATCGCCGCGCCCGCCGCATCAAGATCGGCGTAGTCGGCGGCGTGGTTCGAGACATGCGGCCCATGCAGGATCGCGCAGCGCCAGGCACCCGGTTCCCACGGGGTATGGCCGCCATGATCCGCAAAGGAACCACAGGTGACGCAGATACCGGCGGCGGCATACCAATCCGCCATCTCGCCCAGCGTGTCGGCCAGCAGGATCTGCGCGTCCAGATCTCCGCCCGTACTGCGGCGGCGGAAGGCAATGCCCCGCGCGGCCAGGCGCGCCGCGACGGCATCCCCCCGTACCGGATGGCGGGGTGCAAGGATCAGCCGCAATCCGGGCACGATCTCGCGCGCGGCAAGATAGGCATCCAGCACGATCTCGTCCTCGCCCTCATGGGTGGACGCGGCCAGCACGGTCTCGGCGCGATCCGGCCCGTCATGGGGCGGCTGGATGCGCGCCGGGTCCAGAAGCTTCAGGTTCAACCGGCTGCCGATCGCGTCGGGGGGCAGGCCCAGCTGCATCAGGCGCTGTTCGCTGCCGGCATCCTGCGCCGACAGCAGGTCGATGCGTTCCAGCATGGGTCGGATCAGACGCGGCAACCGGGCCCAGCGCTCGGCCGAGCGGGCCGAGATGCGCGCGCCCACCACCACCTGCGCCACGCCCAGCTCATCCGCCATGACGGAGCGGTTGGGCCAAAGCTCGTTCTCGACCGTGACCAGCACCGAAGGCTCGATCCGGTCAAGGAAGCGGCCCACGGCCTGCGGCACGTCCAGGGGCGCCAGAACCGCCGTCCATCCCAGCTTGCGGGCCAGAGCGCGACCGGTCGTGCTGTTGGTGGTCACGGTCAGGCGGCTTTGCTCGGCCAGCGCCTCGGCCAGCAACCGGGCCGAGGTCAACTCGCCCACGCTGGCGGCGTGAAGCCAGATCCCCCCCGGCACGACCTCGGGGCCGGTCAACGCAAGGCGTTCGCGCCAGTCCGCGCCCGTCATCGGGGCGGTCAGGCGCAGGGCCGTACCGGCAAGCGCAGTCGCGCCGCGCCAGATCATTGCGGTTTCTCGACGATGGGTGCCAGGGCTCGTCTCCGATCGGGTCGGGGCCAGCCTAGCCCCGCCCCCGGCCGGGATCAACGCAGCACGGCCTCGGCTGCGGCGCGGATCGCGCGGATGTTTTCGCCATAGGGCGCGCTATTGGAAACCGAGCCGCCCTTGAACACGGCCGAGCCCGCGACCAGCACATCGGCCCCTGCTTCGGCGACCAGCGGCGCAGTGGTCGGATCGACCCCGCCGTCGATCTCGATATGGACGGGACGGTCGCCGATCATCGCCCGCAGCGCCCGCACCTTCTCGATCTGGCTGCGAATGAACTTCTGCCCGCCGAAACCGGGGTTCACGGTCATCACGCAGATCAGATCGACGTCGTCAATCAGGCCCTTCGCCGCCTCGGCCGGGGTGCCGGGGTTCAACGCCAGTCCCGCCTTGGCCCCGGTCGCCCGGATCGCCTGCAGGGTGCGGTGGATATGCGGCCCGGCCTCAAGATGGGCGGTGATGAAATCCGCGCCCGATTCCGCGAAAGCATCGATATACTGATCCACCGGCGAGATCATCAGGTGAACATCCATCACGCCCCGGATATGCGGGCGGATCGCCTTGCAGGTGGCCGGGCCAAAGGTGATGTTCGGAACGAAATGCCCGTCCATGACGTCGACATGGACCCAGTCGGCGCCCTGCTCCTCGACTGCGCGGATCTCCTGTCCGAAATTGGCGAAATCCGCCGAAAGGATCGAGGGGGCGATCTTGATGCTGCGGTCGAAGCTCATGGCACGTCCTTCCTGCGGCTGCCGTCAATGTCGAGCCCGCCGGAAAAGACGCGGCTCGCTCGGATATCGGCCTCCGTTATCGTGGAAAGCGATTTGGCGTCAACCACGGCTGCTGCGGAAAAAAGCCGGTTCGCCTGACGCAGTCGTGCCCGGTCCAGCGCATTGCGGATGCTGCGGGCATTGGCGAAATGGGGCTGCTCGCGGCGCAGGCGGACATATTCCGCCATCGCCGCCGCCCCACCCGGATCAAGGACATATCCCTGCGCGCCAAGCATCGCACCCGAGATGCGCCCCAGCTCCTCGTCCGAGTAATCGGGAAACTCGATGTGATGGGCAATGCGCGAGCGGAAGCCGGGATTGGCGGAAAAGAAGCGGTCCATCCGGTCGGCATAGCCCGCCATGATCACGACCAGATCGTCTCGGTTGTTTTCCATCACCTGCAACAGGATCTCGATCGCCTCCTGCCCATAGTCGCGTTCGTTGTCTGGCTTGTAGAGGTAATAGGCCTCATCGATGAACAGCACGCCCCCCATCGCCTTTTTCAGCACTTCCTTGGTCTTGGGTGCGGTATGGCCGATATATTGCCCGACCAGATCGTCGCGGGTGACACTGACCAGATGCCCCTTGCGGACATAGCCCAGCCGATGCAGCAGACCCGCCATCTTCAGCGCGACGGTGGTCTTGCCCGTGCCGGGATTGCCGGTAAAGGACATGTGCAGGGTCGGCGTCTCATGGGCCAGGCCCAGTTGCCGCCGCGCCCGGTCCACCAGCAGCAGCGCCGCAGTTTCACGGATGCGCTGCTTGACCGGGGCCAGGCCGATCAGCTCGCGGTCAAGCTCGTCAAGGATCTCGCGCACGCCCGAGGATTCGTATTCCGCCCTCAGGTCGACCGTGACCGGTGCCGCATCGCCATCCATGACCCCACTCCTTCCTTCATCGTTTGGAAAATACCCTCGGGGGGTCCGGGGGGCAGACGGCCCCCCGGCGCCGCCGGGCCAACAGGCCCGGCAGATGCGTCAGCCCACCATCTCGTGGGTATAGCGGACATGCCGCCCGTCCGCCTCCATCCTCCAGGTGCGGAAGCTCGGCTCATGCGCGGGGCGGTTGACGATGAAGGACATCATCACCGTCTCCCATCCACGACTGCTGTCGAAGGCGTTGATGCGGATATAGGCGTCGCCATGCGCCTTGCGGCACTCGTCCAGTTCCATCATCACGCCCTTCGCGTCCTTCAGGTCGAACATCGGGTTGCCCCACATCTCCCAATAGGTGTTGCGGGGATGGGGCTCGTCGGTGAATTCGATTCCGACCGCCCAGTCGCGGGACAGGATGTATTCGATCTGGTCGCGGATCTGCGCGTCGGTCAGGTCGGGCAGAAAGGAAAAACAACCTTGGGTAATGCGCATCTTTCCTCTCCTTAGCTGACGGATGCGGTGGGAACGAAGTCGGAGGTGTCGGTCGAGGTATAGTTGAAGGTGATGTTCCCCCAGGTATCCAGCGCCGCCTCCAGCGGCTTGCACCACTTCGCGGCCTTGCGCAGGACCTCGGGGCCTTCGGACTTCAGGTCGACGCCCTCGTTCCTGGCCAGGACCATTGCCTCCAGCGCAACGCGGTTCGCGGTTGCGCCCGCCTGGATGCCCATCGGGTGGCCGATGGTCCCGCCGCCGAATTGCAGGACGACGTCATCGCCGAACAGGTCGATCAGCTGGTGCATCTGCCCGGCATGGATGCCCCCCGACGCGACGGGCATGGTCTTCTTCAGGTTGCCCCAATCCTGTTCGAAGAAGATCCCGCGCGGCAGGTCGACCTCGTTATGGATCTCGCGGCAGACATTGTAGAAGCCCTGCACGGTCATCGGGTCGCCTTCCAGCTTGCCGACGGCGGTGCCGCAATGCAGGTGGTCGACGCCCGCCATGCGCAGCCATTTCGCGATCACGCGGAAGCTGATGCCGTGGTTCTTCTGCCTTGTATAGGTGCCATGCCCGGCGCGGTGCATATGCAGGATCATGTCATTCTGGCGGCACCAGTTCGAGATCGACTGGATCGCGGTCCAGCCCACGATCAGGTCGACCATGACGATGACCGAGCCAAGTTCCTTGGCCATTTCGGCGCGGCGATACATCTCTTCCATCGTGCCGGCGGTGATGTTCAGGTAATGACCCTTGATCTCGCCGGTCACGGCGGTCGCCTTGTTCACCGCCTCCATGCAGTAAAGGAAACGGTCGCGCCAATGCATGAAGGGCTGGCTGTTGATGTTCTCGTCATCCTTCATGAAGTCGAGGCCACCCTTCAGCCCCTCATAGACGACGCGGCCATAGTTCTTGCCGGACAGGCCCAGCTTCGGCTTGGTGGTCGCGCCCAGCAGCGGACGGCCGAACTTGTCCAGCCGCTCGCGCTCGACCACGATGCCGGTCGGCGGGCCGGCAAAGGTCTTCATGTAGGCGACGGGAAAGCGCATGTCCTCCAGCCGGGCGGCCTTCAGCGGCTTGAAGCTGAACACGTTGCCGATGATCGAGGCGGTGACGTTCGCAATCGAGCCTTCCTCGAACAGGATCAGGTCATAGGCGACGTAACAGAAATACTGCCCCGGCGTGCCCGGCACCGGCTCGACTCTGTAGGCCTTTGCGCGATATTGGTCGCAAGCGGTCAGCCGATCGGTCCAGACCACCGTCCAGGTCGCGGTCGAGCTTTCTCCGGCGACGGCAGCAGCGGCCTCGATGGGGTCCACGCCCTCCTGCGGCGTGATGCGAAACAGGGCCAGGACATCGGTGTCCTTCGGCACGTAATCGCCGTCCCAATAGCCCATCTGGGCATATTTCAGAACGCCTGCGGCATAGCGCTTCTTGGCGTCGGTGATTTCGGTCTTCGACATCTCGTTCATCGAACTTCCTCCCTTCAGGCGGCTCTGGCGCCGGCAATGGCCGGGTCCAACGCCCCCGACGCGTAGCGTTTGGCCATCTCGTCCATCGGGATGACCCTGATGCGGCCGGCGTGGCCCGCCGTGCCGAAGCGTTCGAACCTGTCGCGACACAGCGCGGCCAGTTCCTCCATCGCGGGGATCAGGAACTTGCGCGGGTCGAATTCCTGCGGGCGTTCGCGGGCGACCTTGCGGAAATGCCCGGTCATGGCCATGCGGCAATCGGTGTCGATATTGACCTTGCGCACGCCGTGGCGAATGCCGCGCTCGATCTCCTCCACCGGGACGCCATAGGTCTGGGGCATCTCGCCGCCCGCCCCGTTGATGAGATCCTGCAAATATTGCGGAACGCTGCTGGACCCGTGCATGACCAGATGCGTGCCGGGCAGGCGCTGGTGAATCGCCTCGATCACATGCATGGCAAGAATGTCGCCATCGGGCTTGCGTGTGAACTTGTAGGCGCCGTGGCTGGTGCCGCAAGCGATCGCCAGCGCGTCGCAGCGGGTGCGCTGGACGAAATCGGCCGCCTGATCGGGATCGGTCAGCAACTGGCTGTGGTCCAGCTTGCCTTCCGCGCCAGATCCATCCTCGGCCGCGGCCTCGCCGGTCTCAAGGCTGCCCAGCACCCCCAGCTCGCCCTCGACCGACGCGCCGACCGCATGGGCGGCCTCGGACACCTTGGCCGTCACCGCGACGTTGTAATCGTAGTCGGCGGGCGTCTTCATGTCCTCCAGCAGCGAGCCGTCCATCATCACGCTGGTGAAGCCGTGGCGGATCGCCGACATGCAGGTACCAAGATTGTTGCCATGATCCTGATGCAGGCAGATCGGGATCGTGGGGTTCATCTCGGCCAGCGCCTCGACCATGCGGCGCAGCATGATGTCGCCAGCATAGGACCGTGCGCCGCGGCTGGCCTGCAGGATCACGGGGGCGTCGGCCTGCGCGGCCGCCTTCACGATGGCCAGCCCCTGCTCCATGTTGTTGATGTTGAAGGCGGGCACGCCATAGCCATGCTCGGCGGCGTGGTCCAGAAGTTGCCGAAGCGTGATCAGCGCCATCACTTTCCTCCCGTGATCAGTTGCTGGGCCAGGTCAGCCGCGGCCTCGGCCGTGATGCCGAAATGGCGATACAGCGCCGGGGCGGGGGCGGATGCGCCAAAGCCGGTCATCCCGATGAAGCCGTCACCGGGCCGCAGGAAAAGTCCGTCCCAGCCCTGCCGGATCAGCGCCTCGATCCCGATGCGCGGGGCCGCGCCCAAGACCTCTTCGCGATCGACCTGGGGGCGGGCGGCGAAAAGCTCGAAGCTTGGGGCGGACACCACGGCCGCGGCGACGCCACGCGCGACCAGAAGATCGGCAGCGCCCAGCGCAAGCTCGACCTCCGATCCGGTGGCGATCAGCGTCACGTCCCGCGGCCCTTGCGTCTCGCGCAGGACGTAGGCGCCTTGCCGCGTCATGTTCACGCGGGCGAGGTCACGGACCGTGGGCAGGTTCTGACGCGACAGGCATAGGACCGAGGGGGTGGCTGGCGCAGTCAGCGCGATTTCCCAGGCCTCGGCCGTCTCGATCGCGTCGGCAGGACGAAAGACCGTCAGGTTCGGGATGGCACGAAGGGCGGCCACATGCTCGACCGGCTGGTGGGTCGGACCATCCTCGCCCAGCCCGATGCTGTCATGGGTCATGACATGGACCACTGGCACCCCCATCAGCGCCCCCAGCCGGATCGCCGGACGGGAATAGTCGCTGAAAGCCAGGAACGTCCCGCCATAGGGGATGAACCCGCCATGCAGCGCGATCCCGTTCATGATCGCCGCCATGCCATGTTCGCGGATACCGTAATGGACATAGCGCCCGCCACGGTCTGCAGCCGTGATGGCCGCCATCCCCTTCGTCCGGGTATTGTTCGATCCGGTCAGGTCTGCCGACCCCCCGATGGTGTTCGGCAGTGTCGCGTTGACCACCTCCAGCGCCATTTCAGACGCCTTGCGGGTCGCGACAGAGGGCCGCTCGACGGCGATGCGTTCGGCATGTTCGGTGATGGCGCGGCGCAGTGCGGATGCGTCGGGCGCGGCCAGCATGGCAGAAAACCTGGGCTTCAGAGGGGAACGGGTCAGCCGTTCCTGCCATGCCGACCGCGCCGTCGCCCCCCGCGCGGAGACGGCGCGCCAGGAGTCGAGGATGGCTTGCGGAATTTCGAAGGGGTCATGCGTCCAGCCAAGATGCTGGCGGGCCGCCTCGATCTCGTCCTTGCCCAGCGGCGCACCGTGGACATCGTGGCTGCCCTGCTTGTTCGGGGCGCCATAGCCGATCACCGTGCGGCAGGCGATCATCGAGGGGCGGTCATCCGTCCGCGCAGCCTGGATCGCGCGGGCCACGGCCTCTCGGTCATGGCCGTCGACGGCCTGCACATGCCAGCCCGATGCGGCGAAGCGCGCCTGCTGATCGGTGCCGGTCGACAGGTCGGTCGCGCCGTCGATGGTGATGCGGTTGTCGTCCCAAAGCACGACCATCCGGCCGAGGCGCTGGTGCCCGGCGAAATCGATCGCCTCCTGGCTGACGCCCTCCATCAGGCAGCCGTCGCCGCAAATGACATAGGTCCAGTGGTCGACCAGATCGTCCCCGAAGCGGGCGTTCATCATCCGCTCGGCCAGCGCCATGCCGACGGCGGTGGTGATGCCCTGACCCAAGGGACCGGTCGTGGTCTCGATCCCCCGGGCGTGGCCGTATTCGGGATGACCGGCGGTGCGCGATCCAAGCTGGCGAAAGGCGCGCAGCTGCTCCACCGGCATGTCGTCATAGCCCAGCATGTGGTTGATCGCATAGACCAGCATCGAGCCGTGCCCGGCCGACATCACGAAACGGTCGCGGTCCGGCCATTTGTCATCGGCAGGATCGATCCGCATGAAGCGGTTGAACAGCACCGCCGCCACATCCGCCATGCCCATCGGCGCGCCGGGATGGCCGGATTTCGCGGCCTCGACCGCGTCCATCGCCAGCACCCGGATCGCGGTCGCCATCTGGGCTTCGGCGTCGGTTTCCATGCGCGTCATCTGGTTCATCGCGGCCACTCCTTCAGGCGCGTTTCGATTCGCTGACCATCCGCGTCACCATCGGCGTCAGGATCAGCTGCATCGCCAGGTCCATGCGCGGACCGGGAACGACGATGGAATTGGCGCGGCTCATCCACGAGCCCTGGATCATCGTGGTCAGATAAGGGAAATCGATGCCCCGTGGATTGCGGAAGCGGATCACCACCAGGCTTTCGTCCGGCGTCGGGATCCAGCGCGCGATGAAGGGGTTCGAGGTATCGACCACCGGGACGCGCTGGAAGTTGATGTCGGTCTGCGTGAATTGCGGGCAGATCACATGCACATAGGCGTGCATCCGGCGCAGGATCACGTCTGTCACCGCCTCGGTCGAATAACCGCGGCTGGCCTTGTCGCGATGGATCTTCTGGATCCACTCGACATTGATGACCGGGACGACCCCGATCTTCAGGTCGGCATGACCGGCGATGTCGATGCCATCGGTCTTCACGGCACCGTGCAGGCCTTCATAGAAAAGCAGGTCAGACCCCGGCTCGAACTCAGACCATTCGGTGAAGGTGCCGGGCGCGGAACCCCAGATTTCGGCCTCGCGCTCGTCATGGACATAGTGGCGGGTCTTGCCGCTGCCGCTCCGGGCATAGTCCCGGAAGGCCTCTTCCAGCCGCGGCAGCTCATTCGCGTCCAGGCTGAAATGGCTGAAAGTATGATCCCCTGCCTCGGTCCGGCGCGCCAGTTCGGCCTTCATCGCTGCGCGGTCATAGCGGTGGAAGGCGTCGCCCTCGATCGAGGCGGCCCTGATTCCCTCGCGCCGGAAGATCTGGTCGAAGGTATTCTTGATGGTCGTGGTGCCCGCGCCTGACGAACCGGTGACCGAAATGATGGGGTGCTTCCTGCTCATGTGTTCCTCTCAGGCACGGAAAAGGCCGCGATTGCCGAACAGCGCCGAAACCTCGGTTTCGGGCAGGTCGTGATAGGCGGCGATGCGGGCGACCTTTTCGGCCGATCCGAAGACAAAGGGCGAGCGCTGGTGCAATGCCTGCACCTGCTGGTCGAGCATCGGCTCGCAGGAATCCGACGCACGCCCGCCCGCCTGCTCAATCAGGAAGGCGATGGGACCGCATTCGTAAAGAAGGCGCAGGCGGCCGCGCTCATACCCTTTGCGGGCGTCGGCGGGATACAGGAACACGCCGCCCCGGATCAGGATCCGATGCGTCTCGGCCACCAGCGAGGCGATCCAGCGCATGTTGAAATTCGTCTCGCGCGGGCCGTCGATCCCGGCCAGGCAATCGTCGATGAACGCCCGGACCGGACGCGCCCAATGGCGATAGTTCGAGGCGTTGATGGCGAATTCGAACGAACAGTCGGGCATCATCAGCCGCGTGTTCTCGATCCGGAAAGCGTCGGTCGCGGGGTCCAGGACATAGTGCTGCACCCCGTCGCCGAAGCTGACCATCATCGCGCAGCGCGGACCATAGATGATGTAGCCCCCGCCGATCTGCTGGCGCAGGGGTCGCAGGAAGCTGGCTTCGGCCGTGTCCTCGGCCGGATAGATCGCGAAGATCGAGCCGATCGAGACGTTGGTGTCGATGTTGGATGAGCCATCCAGCGGGTCCATCGCCACGGCAAGCACCCCGGCGGGATCGACCTCGATGGCGTGGTCCTGCTCCTCCGAGACCAGCCAGCGAACTCCGGTCCCGGCCAGCGCCTCGCGGAACATGTCGTCGGCGAGCACGTCCAGCGCCTTTTGTCCGTCGCCATCCGAGTTTCTGCCCACCGCCGCGCCCAGATCGCGTCCACCGCGGATGATCGCGGCCAGCCTGGCACCGGTTTCGGCGATGGCCTGCATCATCGGGCGGAATTCGGCCGGAATCCGGCGACTGTCGATGCTTGTGGCGGTCATCGGCCCCTCCCTTGGCGCGCTTCCCACCTTCTTGTTGACACGGCTAAATTTTAAGGAACATTTAAAAAACTGGAAGTTTCTTTCGGAAAACCTGAATGAACAGGATCGACGCCGTCACCTTGCGCCAGTTGCGCGCCCTGCGCGCCGTCATCGACAGCGGCTCGCTGACGGGAGCGGCCGGCGACCTGGGTCTCAGCCCGCCCGCCGTTCACGGCCAGCTTCGCGCGCTTGAGGATCTGATGGCCGCGCCCCTGGTCCTGCGCGGAGAGCATGGCGCCTTTCTGCCCACCGACGAAGGCCGCGCCATGCTGGAGGCCGAGGCCCAGATCGCGGTCGCGCTGGAAACCTGTGCCCGCCGCGTCGCCGCGCTGCAAAGCGGCCATACCGGGAACGTGTCGCTGGGCGTGGTCTCGACCGGCAAGTATTTCGCCCCGCGCCTTGTCGCAGACCTGCGCCGCGCCCTGCCAGAGGTCGAAGTGACCTTGCGCATCGGCAACCGCGACACCGTCATCCAGTGGCTTGGGGCGCGCGCGGTCGATCTTGCCATCATGGGGCGACCGCCCCGCAGTCCCGCCGTCGTAGCCGAGCCGGTCGGCCCCCATCCCCATGTCATCGTCGCGCCGCCCGGACATCCGCTGGCGGATGCCGATCCCGCGCTGCCGCAGGATCTTCTGGCCGAGACCTTCCTGGCGCGAGAGCGCGGCTCCGGCACGCGGATCCTGATGACGCGCTTTCTGGACCGGATCGGCGACGGGACACCTTGGCGCATGGTCGAGATGGGCACCAACGAGACCATCAAGCAGGCCGTCATCGCGGGACTGGGGATCGCGCTGATCTCGCTTCACACCGTGACAGAGGAATTGCGGGCGGGGCGGCTTGTCTCGATCAGGGCCATCGGCCTGCCGATCCAGCGCAGCTGGTTCCTGCTGCGGCGCGAGGATACGCCGCTTTCCCCAGCCGGGCAGCGCGTGCATGACCATGTCCGCGACATGAACGGATCCTTCCTGCCCCGCGTCTGACGGCCCCCCTTGGGGTTTTCCGTCCAAGGCCTATATTGGGGGCAACGCGCGCCGCCGCTTGGCCCGGTCGCGCCCCTCATTCCGAAGGACAAATGATGGCTCAAACAAAGGATCTTTCCTGGGACGACTGCGTGTTGCCCTTTCAACTGGAAGCATCGGGGGTGCGCGGGCGCGCAGTCCGGCTGGGTCCGACCCTTGAACATATCCTGTCGCGCCACGACTATCCGGTCGCGGTCAGCGCCATGGTGGCCGAACTTGTGGCATTGACGGCGCTGATCGGTCCCACGATCAAGCTGCGCTGGAAACTGTCGCTGCAGGTTCGGGGCAATGGTCCGATCCGCACCATCGCCACCGACTATTACGCCCCCGAGACCGAAGGTGCCCCCGCCCGCATCCGCGCCTGGGCCAGCTTCGACGCCGAGCGCCTGTCCTCGGACCAGCCCGGTTTCGAGCAGGTGGGCGAAGGCTATTTCGCCGTGCTGATCGACCAGGGTCCGGGCATGACCCCCTATCAGGGGATGACGCCGCTGGACGGGGGATCGCTGTCGCGCTGTGCGCAGACCTATTTCCAGCAGTCCGAACAGCTGCCGACCCAGTTCGAGGTGACGGTCGGCCGCTCGCGTCTGGCCGGTGACAGCGCCGAGCATTGGCGCGCGGGCGGGATCATGTTGCAGACCCTGCCGGCGCAAAGCCATGCCGCGCCCGAAGACGGTGCGGAACTGGAATCGGCCGACATCCTGCAAGGCGCCGAGTCCGAGGACTGGAATCGCGCAACCATGCTGATGGGCACGGTTGAGGCGATCGAGCTGGTCGATGCCGGCCTGCCGCTGCCGAATCTGGTCTATCGCCTGTTCCACGAGGAACAGCCGACGGCCTTCCACCGCCAGGACCTGCATTTCGGCTGCTCGTGCAGCCCCGACCGGGTGCGTGGCACGCTGTCGATCTATTCCGCCAAGGACATCGCGCACATGACGACCGAGGACGGAATCGTGACCGCCGACTGCCAGTTCTGCGGCGCGCATTACGAATTCGACCCGCGCAGCCTGGGCTTCGAGGCGACCGTGGACAGTCAGGGCAAGCCCCTGCCCCCTGCCCAGCAAGCGGCGCAATGACATGCTGACCGCGCCGCAGACGCTGCTGCGCGACCAGCTTCGAAGGGCGCTGTCGACCCCAGCGGCGCCCTCGTCCGACTATGACCTGGTGCAAGCGGCGCCCCCGGCCGAGGTGGAGCTGCGCCCCGCCGGCGTGCTGGCGGCGTTTGACAGGCAGGGCCGGCTGGTGCTGACCAAGCGCGCCAGCAGCCTGCGCCATCACCCCGGACAGATCGCGCTGCCCGGCGGCAAGGTCGATCCCGGCGACGCAGACGAGGTCGCGGCCGCCTTGCGTGAGGCGCATGAGGAAATCGGCCTTGATCCCGCGCAGGTCGAGATCCTGGGCAGCCTGCCCCCGCACCGCACGGTCACGAATTTCGCCATGACCCCCGTCCTGGGGTTGATCCGCGGCGAGTTCACCCCCCGGGCCGAGGCCGGGGAGGTCGAGGAAATTTTCACCGTTCCCTTTGCGCATATCGCCGATCCCGCCAGCTATCGCATCGAACGCCGACTGTGGCGTGGCGACTGGCGGAACTATTACGTCGCGCCTTATGGCCCGTATTACATCTGGGGGGCGACGGCGCGGGTCTTGCACGCGCTGGCATTGCGGCTGGCGGCATGACCCGGATCGAGGCCCCCTTTCTTCACGACCCCGCGCTGCGCCGGGTTCTGGCCGCGCTGAGCGATGCGGGGCATCAGGCGCTGGTGGTCGGCGGCGCGGTCAGGAACGCCCTGCTGGGCGAGCCGATCGCGGATGTCGATATCGCCACCTCTGCCCTGCCCGACGACACGCGGCGGCTGACCGAGGCGGCGGGGTTGCGCGCCGTGCCCACGGGTGCCGAACATGGCACCATCACCGTCGTTGCCGATAGCAAAGGCTTTGAGGTCACGACATTTCGCCGCGATGTCGAGACGGACGGGCGCCATGCCGTCGTCGCATTTTCGGACCGGATCGAGGAAGATGCGCTTCGCCGCGACTTCACCATGAACGCGCTTTACGCGGATGCCTCGGGGCAGGTGCTGGATCCGGTCGGCGGCCTGCCCGACCTTGTGGCCCGGCGGCTGCGCTTTGTCGGAGACGCCCGCGCCCGCATCGTCGAGGATTACCTGCGCATCCTGCGCTTCTTCCGCTTCCATGCCCGCTATGGCGCGAAAGGTGCGGCCGATCCCGCCGCGCTGGCGGCCTGCGCCGCGCTGGCGCCGGGCCTTGATGGCATCTCGAAGGAACGGATCGGGGCGGAAATGCGCAAGCTTCTGTCCGCACCGGACCCGGTCGAGGCCGTGGCGATGATGGCCGATGCAGGCATCGTTGCGCGCATCCTGCCGGGGTCGCGGCCCGATGCCCTGCCTGCGCTGATCGCTGCCGAGGTTCAGGCGGGCGCGTCGCCCGACTGGCAGACCCGGCTGGCCCTGCTTGCCCCCGCCAATCCGGTCCATGACCTGCGCCTGTCGCGCGAGGAAGCCCGCGCGCAGGAACATCTGGCAACTGCCCTGACCCTGCCGCTGCCCGAGGCCGCCTATCGGCTTGGCGCGAGAACCGCGCGCCGCGCCGCGTTGATCCGCACCGCGCAAGGCGCCGCCTTCCGCCCGGACTGGCAGGAACGGATCGATCGTGCGGCGGCCGCGCGGCTGCCCCTTGCGGCTCGGGACCTGATGCCGGAACTGTCCGGACCCGCCTTGGGCGAGGCCCTGCGCGAGGCCGAGATTGCCTTTGTCGCCAGCGACTTCACCCTGCCGCGCGATTCCCTGCTGCGGATTGCGCTGGACCGGTCCGGCGAGATGAAAGGTTGACCGCGAGATGCATGACTACTTCGCCCGCATGATCGACGCCTTCCGTCCGGCCGATGGACCGCCACCGCGCAGGCTGATGGCCTTTTTCCGCTGGTGCCTGTCGGGTGCCTGGCCGGGGCTGACGCTGGCGGCCATCGCATCGGCGCTTGGCGGGGTTGCGGATGTCATCTCGGCGATCCTGCTGGGCTGGGTGATCGACGCCGTGGTCGTGACCCCCGCCGACCAGATCTGGGCGCAGCATGGCGGGCTGATCATCGGCTTCGTCCTGTTCTTCCTTGTCGCCCGCCCCGCGATCTTCGGCCTGTCCACCGCCAGTTCCAGCGTCATCATCGGGCCGAACGTGCTGCCGCTGGTCCTGTCGCGGCTGCATCGGTGGACGATGGGTCATTCCGTCACATTCTTCGACAACGACTTTGCCGGGCGCATCGCGCAAAAGCAGATGCAGACCGCGCGTGCAGTGACTGACGTCGCCTCGGAAATGGTGAACGTCGTCGCCTTTGCGCTGGCCTCGGTGCTGGGGTCGGCGGCGTTCCTTGTCTCGATCGACGGCTGGGGCGCGGTCGCGCTGCTGGTCTGGCTGGCCTCCTATATCGTGCTGATCCGCTTCTTCCTGCCGCGGATCCGCACGACCTCGGCCGGGCGGGCCTCGGCACGGGCGATGGTGACCGGGCAGGTCGTGGACACGATCACCAATATCAAGACCGTCAAGCTGTTCGCCCATGCCGATCACGAGGATCGCGCCGCGCTTGGCGCGATGGCGGGCTTTCGCGAACGCGCGCTGGATTTCGGCCGCGTCAGTTCGTGGTTCCGCCTGTCGCTGATGGCTGTGGCCGGGGCGCTGCCGGTGATCCTGGTCGGCGGCACCATGCTGTTGTGGCGCGAAGGGCTCGCCACTGCCGGCGACATCGCGGCCTCGGGTGCGATCGCAATGCGGCTTGCGCAGATGACCGGTTGGGTCAGCATGGCCCTGATGGGGGTCTGGGGCAGCATTGGCGAGGTCGAGGACGGGATGCAGACCCTGTCGCCGCCCCACGGCCTGACGGACGCGCCCGATGCGCTGGTCCTGGGCCGGGTCGCGGGCCGGATCGATTTCGACCATGTCGATTTCGCCTATGGCCGGACCGAAGGCGGTATTCGCGACCTGGACCTGCATGTCGCCCCCGGCGAGAAGCTGGGCATCGTCGGTGCCTCGGGCGCGGGCAAGTCGACGATGGTGTCGCTGTTGCTGCGGCTTTACGACGTGGAACGCGGCGCGGTCAGGATCGATGGCCATGACATCCGGCAGGTGACGCAGGAAAGTCTGCGCCAGAACATCGCGATGGTCACGCAGGAAACCGCGATGTTCAACCGCTCCGCCCATGACAACATCCTGTATGGCCGTCCCGATGCCACCGAGGCAGAGGTCATTGCCGCCGCGACCGCCGCCGAGGCGCATGAGTTCATCCTGAACCTGCGCGACCATGCCGGGCGTAAGGGCTATGACGCCCATCTGGGCGAGCGGGGCGTGAAGCTGTCGGGCGGGCAGCGGCAGCGGATCGCGCTGGCCCGCGCCCTTTTGCGCGATGCCCCGATCCTGGTGCTGGACGAAGCGACCAGCGCCCTTGACAGCGAGGTCGAGGCGCAGGTCCAGGACGCCCTGCACCGTGCCATGCAGGGCAAGACGGTGCTGGCGATCGCCCACCGGCTGTCCACCATCGCCGAGCTTGACCGCATCGTCGTGATGGAGGCCGGGCGCATTGTCGAGCAGGGCAGCCATGCCGAGCTGCTGGCACTTCAGGGCACCTATGCCCGCTATTGGAACCGCCAGTCGGGCGGATTCCTGGGAACTGACGAAGACGAGACGACCGAGGCTGCCGAGTGACCACCTGGAAGATCGAGCGGCTGGGCCGCAAGGGCGACGGCGTCGCCCTGACCGAAGACGCACGTGCGCTGGCCGCGCTGACCCTGCCCGGCGAGGTGATCGAGGGTGAGGACATCGATGGACGCATCGCCGCACCCCGCATCCTGTCCCCCTCCGCCGATCGGGTCCGCCCGGCCTGCGCGCATTACCGCTCCTGCGGTGGCTGTTCGCTGATGCATGGCTCGGACGCGTTCGTTCGCGACTGGAAGGTCGGCGTCGTGACCGAGGCCCTGCGCGCGCAGGGGCTGACCGCGCCGGTGGCGGGTGTCCATGTCTCGCCCCCCCGTTCGCGCAGGCGGGCGGTCCTGTCGGCGCGGCGCACGAAAAAGGGCGTGCTTCTGGGCTTTCACGCCCGTGCCTCGGACATCATCGTCGACATTGCGGATTGCCATGTCCTGCGCCCGGCCATCCAGGACGCACTGCCGCTGCTCCGCCAGATCGTCACGACCGGGGCATCGCGTGCCGGTGAGCTTTCGCTGACCGTGACCGAGACGACCTCGGGGCTTGATGTCGCGGTCACGGGGGGCAAGCCGCTTGACCCGCCGCTGTTCGAGGCGCTGGCTGGTCTTGCTGACCGGGGCGATCTTGCGCGGCTCAGCTGGGGCGACCAGTCGATCACGCGGCGTCCGCCGATGGTTTCCTTTGGTCGCGCCAGCGTCGTGCCGCCGCCCGCCGCGTTTCTTCAGGCCACGGCCGAGGGAGAGGCCGCGCTGGCCGGCGCCACCCGCAGCATCGTCGGGGATGCTGCGCGCGTCCTTGACCTGTTCGCGGGCTGCGGCACCTTCACCCTGCCTTTGGCCGAACGGGCCGAGATTCATGCCGTCGAAGGATTGGCCGCGCCCCTTCAGGCGCTGCAGGCTGCTGCGCGCAAGACTTCGGGATTACGTCGAATCACCACCGAGACCCGCGACCTTGCCCGCCGTCCGCTATTGGCGGACGAGCTGGAATATGACGCGATCGTGATCGATCCGCCACGGTCCGGGGCCGAAGCGCAGGCGCGTCAGATCGCCCTTACCCGTGTTTCGCGGCTGGCCTGGATCAGCTGCGATCCTGTGACTTTTGCAAGGGATGCGCGGATTCTCGCCGAGAAGAACTGGACCATCACACGGCTTTTCATCGTCGATCAGTTCCGCTGGTCGCCCCATGTCGAAACCGTGGCGGAAATTCGCCGAAGCTAGCCCGTTGGCGGCCCCTGTGCTATCTCATCCCCCAAGAAGCGGTGCAGAGGCACTCTGAGGGCAGTGATGATACGGGCAATTCGCGCAGGGATCGCGGTCATCGCGGTTTTCTTGCTGGCTAACTGCGGCGGTGACAGCGCGCAGCCGCGCAGCAAGTTCAAAAGCTATAACGGTCCGCCGGTGACTCAGGTCGTCGTCAAAAAGGGCGAGCGCAAGATGTACATGGTCAGCGGCACACAGGTGATCGCCAGCTATGACGTCAATCTTGGCAACCAACCGGTGGGCGCAAAGCAGTTCGAAGGCGACGGCAAGACGCCCGAGGGCATGTATTTCATCGATCGCAAGAACCCGCGCAGCCGCTATCACCTGTCGGTCGGGATCTCTTATCCCGCGGCCAAGGATATCGCCTATGCCGCCTCGATGGGATTGCGGCCGGGCGGGGACATCATGATCCACGGGCTGGGACCGGATGGACGGATGCTGAACCGCCCGGACTGGACCGCTGGCTGCATCGCGGTCAACGATGAAGAGATCGAGGATATCTTCGCCATGCTGAACACCGGCGTTCCCGTCTTCATCTACCCCTGACGGAACGACCGCGTCCCGGCAGACAAAGGAAAAGGCCCCGGAGTTCCGGGGCCTTCCTCATTTCCGGGCATCGCCGGGCATGGCCCGGCGATCCGGCCGTCACTGGGTCGAGGCCATCGCGAAACCACCAGGCGCCGCCGGCGCGGCCATCGAGTTGGAACCGGTCAGCAGCACCCACCAGATCTTGCCCGACGGCTCCTGATACCAGCCGATGCCGAAATCGCTGACGCTGGGGTCCATGATGACATCGCGGGTATCGCGGTTCTGCATCCAGGCGTTCAGCGTGGTGATCTCGTTCTCATAGGTTTCCGAGATGTTCTCACCCACCAGATGCGCGGTATAGCCTTGGCGCCGGACCCGGTCGAGCGGCGAGGAGCCGTCCGAACCGAAATGCCAGGCGCGGTTCTGCGCCGACATGTCGCGGGCATGGGCCTTGGCAGCGGCGTCCAGCATCGGGTTTTCCGTGACCGGCGTTGCGCCGACATTGGCGCGCAGCTGGTTGATCTGACCGGCAAGGCGCGCGGGGATCTGGGCTTCTTCGCGCGGCGTGATCTTGTAGGCCACGGGGATGGGCTGACCATCGGGGCCAAGCTGCGGCTGCTGCTTCTGGCAGGCGGTCAGCGCAAGAACGGAGACCAGCGCAATGGTTGCAAATTTCATCATGTCGTTCTGTCCCGGAGAAGATTTTGCGACAGCCATACAAAAGCGTGTGACTGCCTTCAAACCCAAGATTGCGTGAGCGCAACAGCCTGAGGCTCTGTTGCGACAATGACGCTTGTTTGAATTGCGCGCGACTTCGGGGGCGCGTAAGGCCCAAATCCATAAGCTCATCGCAAATCGGGCAGAGAAGGCCGCTTGAGGCGGCTCGGAACAAATTCAGGAGCGACAGATGATCACGCCGAAAAATCCGGTCTCGCGCCGGAAATTTCTGACCACCTCGGTGGTGGTCGGGGCAGCCGGGCTTGCAGCGCCGGCCATCGCCCAGCAAATCGACCCTTATACCGGGCAGCCGTTGCAGGGGACCGGCGGGGGCGCCACGCCCGACGCGGGCATGGTCCAGTACGACCAGACGCAGGATTCGCGCCGCAACATCTCCAGCTTCCGGATGCAGGACTGGCAGCCCTATTTCAGCAGCCTGACCAATGGCGCGATTCTGGTCGACCTGACCTCGCGCGCGCTGCATTTCTGGTCCGAGGACCAGTCGGTCTACAAGCTGTTCCCGACCTCGGTTCCGGTCAGCAAGGATTTGACCCGCACCGGTCGGACCGAGATCATCAAGAAGGTTGTCGGCCCGACCTGGTCGCCGACGCCCGAGATGAAGAAGCGCAACCCCGAATGGCCGGATTTCGTGCCCGCGGGTCCGGACAACCCGCTTGGCACCCACGCGCTGTGGCTGAGCTGGCAGTATTACCGCATCCACGGCACCCACGACACGCGCAAGATCGGCCGCAAGTCCTCGAACGGCTGCATCGGCCTTTACAACGAACACATCAAGCAGCTTTACGACCTGACCACGGTCGGGACGCAGGTGCTGCTGATCTGAGCGAGACGCTCAACCCGGACAGGAAAGGCCCCCGAGGGGGCCTTTTTCATATCCAGCCGCCAAGGTTCTCGGCGATGATCGAGGTCAGCACGTCCAGATGCGAAGGCTCAGCATTGAGGCAGGGGATATAGGTGAACTCCTTGCCCCCGGCATGCATGAAAGCCTCGCGGATCTCGCCCTGAACCTCCTCCAGCGTTTCGACGCAATCGGCCGAGAAGGCAGGCGAGATCACGGCGATCTCGGTGATCCCGCGCCGTGCCAGGTCGGCGACATGTTCCACCGTATAGGGACGCAGCCACTCTTCCTTGCCGAAGACCGACTGGAACGAGGTGTCGATGACATCGCTGTCCCAGCCCAGCCGCGCGCCCAGCAACCGCGAGGTCTGCTGGCAATGGCAATGATAGGGGTCGCCCTCGGTCAGGTAGCGTTTGGGCATCCCGTGATAGCTGGCGACCAGCTTGCGCGGCACCGCGCCCCCCAAGGCGCGCGTGACCGAGCCCGCCAGCGCCTCGATATAGTCGGGTCGAGCGAAATAGGGGGCGACGGTGCGGGCGGCAGGCTGCCATTTCTGCTGCATCAGCGCCCGAAAGAACTGATCGTTGGCCGTGGCCGAGGTCGCGCCGGCATATTGCGGGTAAAGTGGCAGGAACAGGATCCTGTCGCAGCCCGCCTTGACCATCCGGTCGACCACCGAAGGGGTCGAGGGATTGCCGTAGCGCATGCAGTAATCGACCATCACCCGGTCGCCCCAAAGGGCGGTGGCCCGCTCACGCAGGCCCGCCACCTGCTGCTTGGTGATGGTCATGAGCGGGCTTTCATTCGCCTCGTTGTTCCAGATGCTGCGGTAATTCGCCCCCGAGCTGAACGGCCGCTTGGTCAGGATGATGCCTTGCAGGATCGGCTGCCATTTCCAGCGCGGCAGGTCGATGACCCGTTCATCCGACAGGAACTCGTTCAGGTAGCGGCGCATCGACCAATAGTCGGTGGCATCGGGCGTCCCCAGATTGGCGATCAGAACGCCGATCCGCCGGGCCGGGATCGCGGGATGGTCGTCGGGCGCGTGTTCGGGACGGGTCATTCCTGCGGTTTCCTCATGCTCGCAAGGGCCTCGGCCAGCGGCATCTTGGCCGAACCGGGCCGCAGGGGGCGTTGCTGACTGGCATCTGGTGCCCATCCGGTCAGGAAGACCAGGTCGAAGGTCGCCCTGATCCGCCCGGCATTCGCCGGATCGGGATGGGATTCGGCATAGATCGCGGCCGCGCGCATCAGCACCTCGCGGCGCGTCGGGTGGCGCAGGCGACCGGACAGGGCGTTCCCCTCGCCCATGCCGCGCAGGTCATGGGCTAGGTGGAACAGGTCGCGATAGCTGACATGACGGGTGATCTGGTCGGCGACCGGCAGCGCCAGACCGGCGCGCCCCAGAAGCCCGCCAAGGTCACGGATCTCGGCCATCGGCACGACGCGGGGCGAAAGCCCCCCCGTCACCTCGACCTCGGCCCGCGTCAGCGCTTCGCGCAATTCGTTCAGGCTGCGTCCGCCGGGACAGGCCGCGACGAAAAGCCCGTCAGGCCGTAGCGCGCGGGCACATTGCACAATCTGGCCGACGGGATCCTCGGCCCAGTGCAGCGCCATCGCGTGGATCACCAGGTCATGCGCGCCAGGTTCAAGATCCAGCTCGGGCTGATCGGGCACGATCTTCGCCCCCGGGATGGCTCTGGACCAGAAGCCGGGCATCCCGGTCACGACGGCCACGTCGCTAAACCTTCTGTTTACCTCTTCCCGCCTATCCTCGATCTCGTCGGCGACGAGTCGGTGCAGGAAATCGACAGGACCGGCGCTGATGGCGCGGGCGCGGTTGCGTTCAAGCGCGGCGCGGTCCGTTAGGCCGGGAATGGAGCTGTTTCGGATGGCTGTCATGGGGGCGCACAATAGGGGGCTTCGCGGGCTGATGAAAGGCGCATTGCGGCTGGTTTATCCACCCCAATGCCTGTGCTGCGCGAAGCCGGTTTCGGACGAAGGCGGCCTGTGCCCGGACTGCTGGGCCGAGGCGCAGTACATCTCGGGCACCTGTTGCACGCGCTGTGGCGCCCCCTTACCGGGCGCCGGGCTGGAGGAGGATGAAGACAGCCTGATCGTCTGCGACGACTGCCTGCACCTGCCCCGACCCTGGCTGCGGGGACGCGCCGCGCTTGTCTATCGCGGAACCGGGCGCAAGCTGGCCCTGATGCTGAAGCATGGCGACCGCCCGGACCTGGCCCCGGCGCTGGGGGACTGGGTCGCGCGCGCAGCAGATCCACTGATCCGGCCAGACATGGTGATCGTGCCCGTCCCGGTCCATCTGCGCCGGCTTGCGCGGCGGAAATACAATCAGGCCGCGCTGCTGTCGGAACGCGTGGCCCGCGTACATCATCTGACCCACCTGCCCCATGCCCTGCTGCGCCGGCGCGACACCCCGATGCAGGATCACGGAACCGTCGGCGACCGCTTCGCCAATGTCGCACAGTCAATGCAGGTGGCGTCGCGCGCTGCCCCGATGATCGAGGGGCGGACGGTCCTGCTGGTCGATGACGTCATGGCCTCGGGGGCGACGCTTGCCGAAGCGGCGGGGGTGCTGCGCGATGCGGGTTCCGGCCCGGTTTCGGTCGTGGTTCTGGCGCGCGCGGTCAAGGATACCTAGATAGGAGGCAACGGAACCGCAAATCTGGAAGCTGCCGAGATGACCAAGGTCGAAATCTATACGACGCCCACCTGCCCCTATTGCATCGCAGCGAAGGCTCTGCTGACGCGCAAGGGCATCAGCTTTGAGGAAACCGATGTCAGCCGCGACCCCAGCCTGCGCGTCGCGATGACCCAGCGTGCCGGTGGTCGCCGCACCGTTCCGCAAATCTTCATCGGCGGTCAGCATGTGGGCGGCAGCGACGACATCCACCTGCTGGATCGGCAGGGCAAGCTGGACGAGCTGCTCGGCATCTCGGCATGACATCGGCGCCGCTTACGGCAGGGCTGGTGCAGCTTTGCGTCTCGGACGACCCCGAACGCAACCTGCCGCAGACGCGGGCGCTGATTCGCGAAGCGGCCGCGGGCGGTGCATCCCTTGTGCTGACGCCCGAGGCCACGAATCTGCTGAATGCCGACCGCGAGACCCAGGACCGCCTGCTGCGGACCGAGGCCGAGGACCTGACCCTGGCCGCCCTGCGTGAGGACGCGCGCGCGCTTGGGATCTGGCTGCTGATCGGGTCTCTGTCGCTGAAGACGGACGAGGACGGGGACGGGCGCTTTGCCAATCGAAGCTTTCTGGTCGCGCCCGATGGCGAAATAAGGGCGCGCTACGACAAGCTGCACATGTTCGACGTGACGGTCTCGGACACCGAGTCCTATCGAGAATCGCAGGCCTTCCGCCCCGGCGGGCGGGCGGTTCTGGCCGATGGTCCCTGGCCGCTGGGAATGAGCGTCTGCTATGACCTGCGCTTTCCCTATCTTTACCGCGATCTTGCACAGGCGGGGGCGACGGTCCTGACCGTTCCGGCGGCATTCAACGACACCACCGGTGCCGCCCACTGGGAGGTGCTGCTGCGCGCCCGCGCGATCGAGACGGGCAGTTATGTGCTGGCCCCGGCCCAGTCCGGCTTGCATGAAAGCCACCTGTCGCCCGGCCGCAAACCCCGGCGCAGCCACGGGCATTCTCTGGCCGTCGACCCCTGGGGCCGGGTGATCGCCGATGCCGGCACCGAACCCGGCGTGACGCTGGTTGCGCTTGACCCTGCCGAGGTTGTCGGGGCACGGTCCCGCATCCCCTCCCTGACCCATGACCGGGCCTATTCGGGACCATGAAAGAATGATGCCGAGCAAGATCGTGGAAAATCAGACGCTAAGCGCCGAGCCGTCCCCCGACGCGCTTGCCGCGAGCCTGTTTTCCGAGGTGTTCATCGCAGACCAGCTGGCCCGCGACCTGATCGGCAAGTCGCTGCCCAAAGGCATGCAGATCTCGCATTTCTCGGTGCTGAATCTGCTGGCCCATCTGGGGGTCGAACGCAGCCCGGCCGAACTGGCCGAGGCGTTCCACGTCACCCGCGGCGCGATGACCAATACGCTGTCCCGGCTGGAATGGGCCGGGCACATCCATATCCGCCCCGATTGGGACGACGCGCGGCGCAAATTCGTGTCGATCAGCCCGGCCGGTCGCGCGGCCCGCGACGCGGCGCTGGCCGCCTTCATGCCGCGCATCGCGGACGTCGTGCGCGATATCGGCTCGGACCGTGTCCGCGCCGCGCTGCCCGTCCTGCGCCTGCTGCGCCGCCAGCTTGAGGAAGCGCTGAGCCAGGACATGCGCTGACCGGTCGCGCCGCGACCGGTCATGGGTATTTGGAAAACGGTGAAATCGCTCAGGCCGTGCGCAGGGCCGTCATCGCATAGTTGACGGAAAGGTCGCGATGGGACAGCGACCAACTCCAACCGAGCGGGTTGAAGACCATGCCGCAGCGGTCGACGACCTCAAGCCCGGTCGCAATGGTCATCGTCGCAAGTTCGTCCGGCGTGATGAAGCGGTGCCAGTCATGGGTGCCCTTGGGCAGCCAGCGCATCACCCATTCCGCGCCGATGATCGCCGCGGCGAAGCTGCGCGCGGTCCGGTTCAGGGTCGACTGGATCAGCATTCCGCCGGGCCGCACCAAGTCGCGGCAGGTGGCGATGAATTCGGACGGCTCCGCGACATGCTCGACGATCTCAAGCGCCATGACCACGTCATAGCTTTTGCCCTCGGCCGCGAGCGCTTCCGAGGTGGTGGCGCGGTATTCGATCGGCAAGCCCTGCTCTTTTGCGTGAAGCGAGGCGATGGTGATGTTGCCCTCGGCCGCGTCGGCGCCGGTCACTGTTGCCCCCAACCGGGCCAGCGGCTCGGCCATCAGTCCGCCGCCGCAGCCGATGTCGAGGATCGAGATCCCTGCGAAAGGCTGTGCCGCGTCGCGGTCGCGCCCGAACTGTGCGGCGATCTGGGCTGTGACATAATCCAGCCGCGTCGGGTTCAGCATGTGCAGCGGCTTGAACTTGCCCTGAGGATCCCACCATTCGGCCGCCATGGCCTGAAACTTGGCGACCTCGGCCGGATCGATGCTGCTGGTTTGCTGTCTTTCTGTCATCTGGCCGTCCTTCGTATGGCGGGCGCCTGCGGGGCGTTATATAGTCGTCGCATGGACAGATTGGCAGGGCAAATCGGCGGCAATCCATCGCCAGGCAAGCTGCACCCGATGGTCGAGCCTTTCGACCAGCGCCAGATCGACGTTGGCGACGGCCATGTCCTTCATGTCGAGCAAAGCGGCAATCCGCGCGGCGTCCCGGTCATCGTCCTGCACGGCGGTCCCGGCGGCGGATGCAGCCCCTATATGCGGCGTTTCTTCGATCCGCGGCACTATCGCGCGATCCTGTTCGATCAGCGCGGCTGCGGGCGTTCGCGCCCCCATGCCGAGGTGCGGGCGAACACGACCCAGCATCTTGTTGCCGATATCGAGCGGATCCGCACGGAACTGGGGATCGAGCGAGCGATCCTGTTCGGCGGGAGCTGGGGGGCGACACTGGCCCTGACCTATGCCGAAGCGCATCCCGACTCGGTTCTGGCCCTTGTCCTGCGGGGCGTGTTCCTGGGCCGGCGGGCCGAATTGGACTGGTTCTACGGTGGCGGCGTCGCGCGCTTCTTTCCCGACCGCTGGGCCGAGTTCCAGAAGCCCATCCCCGAGGCTGAACGCGACGACATGATCATCGCCTATCATCGCCGCCTGTTCAGCGGCGATCGCGGGCAGGAGATCCGATATTCCCTGCCCTGGCTTCAGTGGGAAAACGCGCTGGCGGGGCTTGAGATCTCGGGGGCGGGCCATGCGCCGCCGGATTATGCCCGCGCCTTCGCCCGGCTGGAAAACCACTATTTCGCGCATGGCTGCTTTCTTGAGGAAGGGCAGCTTCTGCGTGACCGGCACCGGATCGAGCACCTGCCCGCCTTCATCGTTCAGGGGCGCTACGACATGGTTTGCCCACCCCAGACCGCGTGGGAGCTGGCGCAGGACTGGCCCTTGGCCGACCTGCGGCTGGTTCCCGCCTCTGGCCATGCGCTGAGCGAGCCGCGAATCGCTACGGAACTCGTCCGGGTGATGGATGGTTTGCGTGATGCGGCGCAAGAAGGCGGCCGCGTCGCCTGACGGTGCGAGATGATCTTTCTAAGCCTGATTCTGGCCTGTGCCGCCGCGGCGGCGACCGGCATCCTGTTTCCGCCCGGCGCCTGGTATGACGGACTGCGCAAGCCGTCCTTCACCCCACCACGCTGGGTCTTTCCAGTGGCATGGACCACGCTTTATCTGCTGATCGCCTGGGCCGGGGCGCGTCTGGCCGTTCTTCCGGGCGCGGGCCTGGCGATGGGGCTGTGGGCTGCGCAGGTCGCGCTCAACACCTTGTGGACGCCCGTGTTTTTCGGTGCGCACCGGACAGGTGCAGCCATGGCGGTCATAGCGCTGCTTTGGCTGGTCGTCACGGCGCTGGTCGTGCAGGCCTTTGGTCTGGATATCTGGACGGGGGTGATGCTGCTGCCATATCTGGGCTGGCTGACATTGGCCTCGGCACTGAATTTCAGCATCTGGCAGAACAATCGCTAAGCCCCATTCCCGACAGATGCGCGGCTTTTCCTTGCAATTCGCGATTTGGCGGCCTATATGACGCTCAACAGCGGCGCAGGTGTCCAAAGCCTGCCCACCGATAAGATGTGCGGGCCGCTCAGGCCCGCTTTTTGTTTTTGGGATAGCGATCATGACCGACCTCATCGCCAAGACAGCCATTGACCGACGCATTGCCGAGATCATTTCTCCGGTCATCGAGGATCTGGGTTTCGAACTGGTCCGCCTGCGCCTGCAGGGCGGAAAGACTGCCACGCTGCAGATCATGGCCGACCGGCCGGATGGCGGCATCAATGTTGATGACTGCGCCGATATCTCGACCGCCGTCAGCGCGGTTCTGGATGTCGAGGATCCGCTGGAGGATGCCTATCATCTGGAAGTGTCCAGCCCCGGCATCGACCGGCCGCTGACGCGGATGAAGGATTTCGCGACCTTCGAGGGTTACGAGGCGCGGCTGGAAACCAACCAGCCCATCGACGGACGCAAGCGCTTCAAGGGCGTCCTGGCCGGGATCGAGGGTGACGAGGTCCTGCTGAACATCGAAGAGGCGGGCGAGGTCCAGACAATCGGGCTGAATTTCGACTGGCTTTCGGATGCGAAACTGGTCCTGACGGACGAACTGATCGCCGAGATGCTTCGGCAAAAGAAGGAAGCGGGCGTGCAGATCGAGAATCTGGACGAAACCGACTTTGACGAGATCGAAACGGAATCCGGCGAGACCAACGCCGACGCCAAGGAGTGAGGAATGGCCATCACCTCTGCCAACCAGCTTGAGCTTCTCCAGACCGCCGAGGCGGTCGCGCGGGAGAAGATGATCGACCCCGATCTGGTGATCGAGGCGATGGAGGACAGCTTGGCCCGAGCCGCGAAGTCGCGCTACGGCAGCGAGATGGACATCCGCGTCCACATCGACCGCAAGACAGGCAACGCCACCTTCACCCGCGTCCGCACCGTGGTCGAGGATGACGCCGTCGAGAACTATCAGGCGCAGCTGACCGTCAAGCAGGCGCAGCCCTATCTGGACAATCCCCAGATCGGCGACGAGATCGTGGATCAGGTCCCCCCGGTCGAACTGGGCCGGATCGCTGCGCAATCGGCCAAGCAGGTGATCCTGCAACGCGTCCGCGAAGCCGAGCGTGACCGCCAATACGAGGAATTCAAGGACCGCGCCGGCACCATCATCAACGGTGTCGTCAAGCGCGAGGAATATGGCAACATCATCGTCGATGTCGGCCGTGGCGAGGCGATCCTGCGCCGCAACGAAAAGATCGGCCGCGAAAGCTATCGTCCGAACGACCGCATCCGCGCCTATGTCAAGGACGTGCGCCGCGAAAGCCGTGGCCCGCAGATCTTCCTGTCGCGCACCGACCCGCAGTTCATGGCCGAACTGTTCAAGATGGAAGTGCCCGAGATCTATGACGGCGTGATCGAGATCAAGGCCTGCGCCCGCGATCCGGGGTCGCGCGCCAAAATCGCCGTGATTTCCTATGACAACTCGATCGACCCGGTCGGGGCCTGCGTCGGCATGCGCGGTTCGCGCGTTCAGGCCGTTGTCGGCGAACTTCAGGGCGAGAAGATCGACATCATTCCGTGGTCGGATGATCAGGCGACGTTCCTGGTGAACGCGCTGCAACCGGCCGAAGTCGCGAAAGTCGTGTTCGATGAAGACGCGTCGCGTATTGAAGTTGTCGTCCCCGATGAACAACTAAGCCTTGCGATCGGCCGTCGCGGCCAAAACGTGCGTCTGGCCTCGCAGCTGACGGGTCTGGATATCGACATCCTGACCGAGGAAGAGGAATCGAAGCGTCGTCAGGCCGAGTTCAACGCCCGGACGAAGCTGTTCGTCGACGCCCTGGATCTGGACGAGTTCTTCGCCCAGCTTCTGGTCGCCGAAGGCTTTACGAACCTCGAAGAGGTCGCCTATGTCGACCTTGACGAGCTGACCTCGATCGAAGGTGTGGACGAAGGCACGGCGGAAGAACTGCAAACCCGCGCCCGCGAGCATCTGGAAGCGGCCAACCGTACTGCGCTGGAAAATGCCCGCGCCTTGGGTGTCGAGGAAAGCCTGATCGAATTCGAAGGGCTGACCCCGCAGATGGTCGAGGCGCTGGCCAAGGACGGTGTGAAGACGCTGGAAGACTTCGCGACCTGCGCCGACTGGGAACTGGCTGGCGGCTGGACCACCGAAAACGGTCAACGCAAGAAGGACGAGGGCATTCTGGAGCCCTTCGACGTCTCGCTGGAAGAAGCGCAGAATCTGGTCATGACCGCCCGCGTGATGCTGGGCTGGGTCGATCCGACCGAACTGGAACCCGCTGCCGAAGTGGCCGGGGAAACCGAAGACAAGGAGGCCGGGGTGTAACGCCCCGGGAGGCAGATGACACGCGGGGGCCAGACAAAGGACCGCGAGACGCCCGAACGTCGCTGCATCGTGACGGGAGAAACCCAGCCAAAAGCTGGGTTGATCCGCTTTGTCGCGGGCCCCGATGGCGAAGTTATCCCGGATCTGGCCGAAAAGCTGCCAGGTCGCGGCTTCTGGGTCGTCTCGGATCGTGCGGCCTTGGACAAGGCAGCATCTAAGGGCTTGTTTTCGCGAGGGGCAAGGGCGCAAGTTTCGGCCCCTCCGGAACTGCTGGAATTGATTGAAGCCGGGCTTGCAAAGCGTGTGACGAACACGCTGTCGCTGGCTCGCAAAGCCGGTCGCGCCGTGGCCGGCTTCGAGAAGGTCAAGGACTGGCTGGCGAACGGCAAGGCAAAAGTCTTGCTGCAGGCCAGTGACGGATCGGACCGCGGCAAGGGCAAACTCTGGACCCCGCCCGGCGGGCGCTGGTTCGGCTGCCTGACCGCATCAGAATTGGGTTTGTCCTTTGGGCGCGATCATGTCATACACAGCGCGCTTGCGCCGGGGGGCCTGACCGACACGTTGATCAGGGACGCGAGCAGACTGACGGGTCTGCGCGGGCATGACGGCGGTGCATCCGCCGGGAAGGAATGAAAAGCGGAATGAGCGATACTGACGGAAAGAAACCCCTGGGTCTTGGCGGCGGCTCTGGTCGTTCGGGCCAGGTGAAGCAAAGCTTCAGCCACGGTCGGACCCATAATGTCGCGGTCGAGGTCAAGCGCAAGCGCGTTGTCGTGCCGGGAAAACCCGGTGCGGCAGGCGGTTCGCGTTCGGGCTCTCCCGCCGCCATTTCGGGCGACCCCTCGAAACGCCCTGCCGGTATTTCCGATGCCGAGATGGAGCGTCGCCTTGCCGCGCTGAAGGCCGCCAAGGCCCGCGAGGTCGAGGAAGCCGCCCAGCGTGTGGCCGAGGAAAAGGCCCGCGAGGAAGAACGCGAACGCCGCCGGCTTGAGCTGGAGGCGAAGGAGCGCGAAGAGCGCGAGCGCGTCGAAGCGCTTCGGCTGAAAGCCGAGGAAGACGAGCGCCGCGCCCGCGAATCCGAACTGCGCGCCCAGAAAAAGGCCGAGGTCACCAAACCGAAGCCCACCACCGAAGCGCGCCCCGCGCCTGCCGACCGTGCCGCGGCCGAAGCCGCTGCCGCGCGCGCCGAGACCAAGGGTGTCGTCGCGACCGCGCCGCGCAAGACGGAACGTGACCGCGATCCCCGCGGTGGCGCCGACGACCGCAACAACGATCGCAACAAGAACCGCGACGACAACCGCCGCACCGGCAAGCTGTCGCTGACCCAAGCTCTTGACGGCGAAGGCGGACGCCAGCGTTCGCTGGCCGCGATGAAGCGCAAGCAGGAGAAAGCCCGGCAGAAAGCCATGGGCGGACACCAGCGCGCCGAAAAGCAGGTCCGCGACGTCCAGCTGCCTGAAACCATCCTGGTTTCCGAACTGGCGAACCGGATGGCCGAGCGTACGCCCGATGTCATCAAATCGCTGATGCGCATGGGCATGATGGTCACCGCGAACCAGGCGGTCGATGCCGATACCGCGGAACTGGTGATCGACGAGTTCGGCCACCGCGCCGTGCGCGTCTCGGATGCCGATGTCGAACAGGTCATCGACCAGGTCGAGGACAAGGTCGAGGATCTGCAGTCGCGCCCGCCGGTCATCACGATCATGGGTCACGTCGACCACGGCAAGACCTCGCTTCTGGATGCCATCCGCAAGGCGAATGTCGTCTCGGGCGAAGCCGGCGGGATCACCCAGCATATCGGCGCCTATCAGGTGAAAACCGAATCCGGTTCGCTGCTGACCTTCCTTGATACGCCCGGCCACGCCGCGTTCACCTCGATGCGTGCCCGTGGCGCGCAGGTGACGGATATCGTCGTTCTGGTCGTCGCCGCCGATGACGCGGTCATGCCGCAGACGATCGAGGCGATCAACCACGCCAAGGCCGCCAAGGTGCCGATGATCATTGCGATCAACAAGGTCGACAAGCCGGGTGCGAACCCGCAGAAGGTCCGGACCGACCTGCTGCAGCACGAAGTCGTCGTCGAGGCGATGTCGGGCGAAGTGCAGGATGTCGAGGTTTCGGCCAAGACTGGCAAAGGCCTGGACCAACTGCTTGAAGCCATCGCGCTGCAGGCGGAGATCCTTGAACTGAAGGCCAACCCGGAACGCGCCGCGTCCGGCGCGGTGATCGAGGCGAAGCTCGACGTGGGCCGCGGCCCGGTCGCCACCGTCCTGGTCCAGAACGGCACCCTGAAGCGCGGCGACATCTTCGTCGTCGGCGAACAATGGGGCAAGGTGCGCGCGCTGATCAACGATCAGGGCGAGCGCGTCGAAGAAGCCGGTCCCTCGGTTCCCGTCGAGGTCCTGGGCCTGAACGGCACGCCCGAAGCGGGTGACGTCCTGAACGTCGTCTCGACTGAGGCACAGGCGCGCGAGATCGCGGATTACCGCGAGCAGGCCGCCAAGGACAAGCGCGCCGCTGCTGGTGCCGCCATCACGCTGGACCAGATGCTGGCCAAGGCAAAGGCGGACAAGAACGTCGCCGAACTGCCGGTCGTCGTCAAAGCCGACGTGCAGGGTTCCGCCGAGGCCATCGTCCAGGCACTGGAAAAGATCGGCAACGACGAAGTCCGCGTCCGCGTTCTGCATTATGGCGTCGGCGCGATCACCGAGTCGGATATCGGCCTTGCCGAGGCAAGCCAGGCGCCGGTCATCGGCTTCAACGTCCGGGCCAATGCTCCGGCGCGGAATGCCGCCAACCAGAAGGGCGTCGAGATCCGCTACTACTCGATCATCTACGACCTGATGGATGACATCAAGGCGGCGGCCTCGGGCCTGCTTTCGGCTGAGGTCCGCGAGACCTTCATCGGCTATGCCGAGATCCGCGAAGTCTTCCGCGTCACGGGCGTCGGCAACGTCGCCGGCTGCCTGGTCACCGAGGGTGTGGCCCGCCGTTCGGCAGGCGTCCGCCTGCTGCGCGACAACGTGGTCGTCCACGAAGGCACGCTGAAGACGCTGAAGCGCTTCAAGGACGAGGTCAAGGAAGTCCAGTCCGGCCAGGAATGTGGCATGGCATTCGAGAATTACGACGACATCCGCAAGGGTGACATCATCGAGATCTTCGAACGCGAGGAAGTGCAGCGTAAGCTGTAATTTCTACAGACATGACAATCGTGAAGGGGCGGATGCGGAGACGTGTTCGCCCTTTTCGATTCCGCGGCCACGGCAACGCGCCCGTGCCTGCGATGCAAAATTCGGCGGCTCCAAACGCGGACGGGGCCCCTTTCGGGACCCCGTCTTCGCGTTCATGGCACTGCTGTTTACCCGTTGGCTTATGCCGCGGTCGCCACCGGCTTGCCTTCGTAAGTCTTGGACCCGACGCGGACAACGATGTTGCCGTTCGGAACCTGCCGCTCGAAGACGCCTTGGACAGAAATACAGCTACCGATCGTAATCGTGCGAATCATATCCGGCTCTCTCTCTCCTACCCGTAATTTCATGATTGCCACAAAATCGTTAAGTCTTAACTAATTTTGTGTAACAGACCGGCAGAATGGAAAGACGCCGACCCGTTTGTTGTCGATAAGTCTCATATCCAGTCTCTGAGGACGGGAATCAACGGGATATCGGCCGGAGGCATGGGGTAATTGCACAAATTTTGCGATTTCACCCATGCGATGTTCTGTCCTTCTTGCGGGATGGGCACCCCTTCCCAGCGTCGGCAGGCGTAAAGCGGCATCAAAAGGTGGAATGTGTCATAGGTGTGGCTGGCAAATGACAGCGGCGCCAGGCAGGAGTCCCAGGTCTTGATGCCCAGTTCCTCCTCCAACTCGCGGATCAGCGCGACCTCGGGGGTCTCCCCCGCCTCGACCTTGCCGCCGGGAAACTCCCACAGGCCCGCGAGGGACTTGCCCTCGGGGCGCTGCGCCAGAAGAATGCGACCATCCTTGTCGATCAGGGCGACGGCCGCCACCAGCAGGATCTTCATGAACGGTAATCGGCGTTGATGTCGATATAGCGATGGGTCAGATCGCAGGTCCAGACCGTGCGTTTCGCGCGGCCCAGCCCCAGGTCAACGCCGATCACAAGGTGATCGCGCTGCATATAGGCGCTGGCCTTGTCCTCGTCATAGGCCGGCGCGCGCCAGCCATTCTCGGCAAGGACCAGATCGCCGAAACGGATGGTCAGCTTGTCGCGGTCAGCCACGGCGCCGGACTTGCCGACGGCCATGACCACGCGACCCCAGTTCGCATCCTCACCCGCGATCGCGGTCTTGACGAGCGGCGAGTTCGCGATCGCCATGGCGACACGGTGGGCATCCTCGGGCGTCGCGGCGCGCGTGACGCGCACCTCGACGAACTTGGTCGCCCCCTCGCCGTCTTTCACGACCTGCTGGGCCAGATCCAGCATGACCTCTCCCAAGGCCTTGGTGAAGGCCCGCCCGGTGGCCGAGCGCAGCTCGGTAATGGGGGTCGCCGCGGATTTCCCCGTGGCCGCCACGATCAGCGCATCCGAGGTCGAGGTGTCGCTGTCCACGGTGATCGCGTTGAAGGTGCTTGCCAGCTGGCCGTTCAGCATCCGCTGCAACAGCGCCGGCGCGATCTTCGCATCGGTGAAGATATAGACCAGCATGGTCGCCATATCGGGCGCGATCATGCCCGAGCCCTTGGCAATACCGACGATGTTGATCTTGCCGCCCTCGCCCTCGAAGCTGGCGGTCGCGCCCTTCGGGAAGGTGTCTGTCGTCATGATCGCCCGCGCCGCCTCGGCCGCGCCATCGGCGCTGAGCCCGTTCGCAAGCTCGCTGATGACGGCGGTGATGCGGTCCGCCGGAAGCGGCTCGCCGATCACACCGGTCGAGGATGAGAAGACCCGGTCGCGGGGGATCGACAGCGCCGAAGCGACACTGCCGGTAACCTTGTCCACCGCCTCCTGGCCATTCCGGCCGGTAAAGGCGTTCGCGTTCCCCGAGTTCACGATGATCGCGGCGCCTTGCCCCACATCCTGCTTCAGCGCCAGCTTGGCCTGGCAGTCAAGGATGCTGGCCGCACGGGTCGACGACCGCGTGAAGGCCCCGGCAATGGCGGTGCCGCGCGCAAGACGCACCAACATCACGTCGGTGCGCCCCTGATATTTGACGCCCGCAGCGCCCGAGGCAAACTCGGCCCCGGCCACCAGCGGAAATTCGGGAAACTCCTCAGGCGCGAGCGGCGAGACGAGCTTTTCCTTTTTCTGCGGGGCCGGCTTTCCGACCGTCTGGGCAAGCGCGCGCGTTGCGGCCTCGACACGGGTCTCGGTCGGGGCTGCACCGCTTTCCGAAGTCTCCTGAAGCTTCTTCAGCTTCTTCTTCAGCTTCTTGAGCTTCTCGGCGTCGGAAATCTTCACCTTCTTCTCGGCCTTGGCCATGGATCACTCTCCCAGCAGATCGGTCTTGCCCAGCAGGTCCGGGCTCAGGCCCTCGGTCTTTTCGACCTTGGAGTCGGCGACGCGCTTCTCGATCTCGGCCTGGACCTTGTCACGGCGGACCTGAACGGCAAGCTGGTCCTTGACCTCTTCCATTTTCGGCGGCTGCACTTCGCGCTGGTCAAGCAGCTTGATGACATGCCAACCGAACTGGGTTTCGACCGGCGCCGAAACTTCGTCCTTTTTCAGGGTCTTCACTGCGTCCGAGAAGGGGGCGACCATCTGCTCGGGCTGGAACCAGCCCAGATCACCCTTGTTCGGGGCCGAGCCGGGATCGGTCGATTTCTCGGCCGCGATCGCGCCGAAATCACCGCCATCCTTCAGCTGCTTCTCGATCGCTTCTGCCTCTTCCTTGGTTTTCACCAGGATATGGGCAGCGTTGTATTCGGTCTTCGGCTCGGTCTGGCCGCCGAACACCTGGTCATAGGCGGCCTTCAGCTCGTCATCGGTCGGCTCGGCAGCAGCGACCTTTTCCAGAACCGAACCGGCCAGATAGGCACGGCGCTCAATCTCAAGCCCCGCCTGGTCACGCTTGCTCAGTTCCTTGCCGGCGGCCTGCGCGACCGCGGTCTGACGGATCATCTGGTCCAGCATCAGGTCCCAGACGGCGGTGTCGGGCAGGCCCTGAACGGCTTGCTCGTCAATGCCCTGACGCATCGCGATCAGCTGGCCTAGGGTGATTGCCTCATCATTGACCTTCGCGACGACCGTGTCGGCATCCTGGGCAAACGCGGGCGCCGAACCGAACGAGACGGCGACAAGGGCGGTGGCGGCAAGAAGCGATTTCAGCATCTGATTCCCTTTCCTGGGATTGGTTCATTTCCGGCACGTCTACATGACGCAAAACGGCGCAAGCGTTGACAGTCTGGCCTCCGACGCATACATCCGGCGCAACCGAAAATGCGCGCCCGTCGCCATTTTTCCGGCCCATGTGATAGGGCATGGCGAATGGTGGCGGCAAGTGGGCGGAACGTCCGGCGCTTCCACAGATACGCGATTTTGAAGGCTCACATGCTCGGCATCGGAAACTTGGCTAAACTGGTCTTTGGAACGCCCAACGACCGCAAGGTGAAATCTGTGCGCCCGCTGGTCGCCCAGATCAATGCTCTGGAAGAAAAATTCCGCGCGATGTCCGACGCGGAGCTGATCGCAAGGACGCGAGATTTGCAGGGTCGTGCCCAGGGTGGAGAGGATCTGGACAAGCTTCTGCCCGAAGCTTTCGCCAACTGCCGCGAAGGTGCCCGCCGTGCACTTGGCCTGCGCGCTTTCGATACGCAGCTGATGGGCGGGATCTTCCTGCACCAGGGAAACATCGCCGAAATGAAGACGGGCGAGGGCAAGACCCTTGTCGCGACCTTCCCCGCCTATCTGAACGCGCTGGCGGGCAAGGGCGTCCATGTCGTCACCGTCAACGATTACCTCGCAAAGCGTGACGCCGAATGGATGGGCAAGGTCTTCCGCCATCTCGGCCTGACCACTGGTGTCGTCTATCCCTTCCAGCCCGACGAGGAAAAGCGGCAGGCCTATCAGGCCGACGTGACCTATGCCACGAACAACGAGCTGGGCTTCGACTACCTGCGCGACAACATGAAGGGCTCGATCGACCAGATGGTCCAGCGCGGCCACTTCTTCGCGATCGTCGACGAAGTCGATTCGATCTTGGTCGACGAGGCCCGCACGCCGCTGATCATCTCGGGCCCATCGCAGGACCGCAGTGAGCTTTACAAGACGCTCGATCATTTCATGCCCGAGCTGACTGAAGAACATTACAAGCTGGACGAGAAGACCCGGAACGCGACCTTCACCGAGGAAGGCAACGAATATCTGGAAAAGCGCCTTCAGGCCGCTGGTGTCCTGCCTGAGGGCCAGACCCTCTATGACCCCGAATCGACCACGATCGTGCATCACGCCAACCAGGCGATGCGCGCGCACAAGCTGTTCCATCGTGACCAGCAATACATCGTCCGCGATGACGAGATCGTGCTGATCGACGAGTTCACCGGCCGCATGATGAAGGGCCGCCGCCTGTCCGACGGCCTGCACCAGGCGATCGAGGCCAAGGAAGGCGTCCAGATCCAGCCCGAGAACGTCACGCTGGCCTCGGTCACCTTCCAGAACTACTTCCGCCTGTATTCGAAGCTGGGCGGCATGACCGGCACCGCCGCCACCGAGGCAGACGAATTCGCCGAGATCTACAAGCTGGGCGTCGTCGAGGTTCCCACGAACCGCCCGATCCAGCGGATCGACGAACATGACCGCGTCTATCGCACCGCGGCCGAAAAATATTCCGCCGTGCTCGAAGCGATCAAGGAAGCCCATGCCAAGGGCCAGCCGATCCTGGTCGGCACCACCTCGATCGAGAAATCCGAGATGCTGTCGCAGATGATGACCCAGGCGGGCATCGTCCATAACGTCCTGAACGCACGCCAGCACGAGCAGGAGGCGAAGATCGTCGCCGACGCCGGCAAGCTGGGCGCCGTCACCATCGCCACCAACATGGCCGGCCGCGGCACCGACATCCAGCTGGGCGGCAATGTCGAGATGAAGGTGATGGAGGCGCTGGCCGCCGATCCCGAGGCCCATCCCGACGAATTGCGCGCCCGGATCGAGGCCGAGCACGCGAACGACAAGCAGGTGGTTCTGGACGCGGGCGGGCTGTTCGTCCTTGCGACCGAACGCCACGAAAGCCGCCGCATCGACAACCAGCTGCGGGGCCGCTCGGGCCGCCAGGGCGACCCCGGCCGTTCGCTGTTCTTCCTGTCGCTGGAAGACGACCTGATGCGCATCTTCGGGTCTGAGCGCCTGGATAAGGTGCTTTCGACGCTGGGCATGAAGGATGGCGAGGCAATCATCCACCCCTGGGTCAACAAGTCGCTTGAGCGCGCGCAGGCCAAGGTCGAAGGCCGCAACTTCGACATCCGCAAGCAGCTGCTGAAATTCGATGATGTGATGAACGACCAGCGCAAGGCGATCTTCAGCCAGCGCCTCGAGATCATGCATACCGAAGAAGTGGCCGAGGTCGCTGCCGACATGCGCGCGCAGGTCATCGACGACATGGTCGACGAATTCCTGCCGCCGCGCTCCTATGCCGAGCAGTGGAAGATCGACGGCCTGAAGGACGCGATCATCGAACGGCTGAACATGGACCTTCCCGTCAAGGAATGGGCCGCCGAAGATGGCGTCGACCATGACACTATGCGCGAACGCATCCAGCAGGCCACCGACGCCTATATGGCGCAGAAGGCCGAGCAGTTCGGCGAAGACAACATGCGCCAGATCGAAAAGCAGGTCCTGCTGCAACAGATCGATTCGAAGTGGCGCGACCACCTTATCACGCTGGAACACCTGCGTTCGGTCGTGGGCTTCCGCGGCTATGCGCAGCGCGACCCGCTTTCGGAATACAAGACCGAGGGGTTCCAGCTGTTTGAAACCATGCTGGACGGGCTGCGCTATGACGTGACCCAGCAACTTGCCCGCATCCGCCCGCTGACCGATGCCGAGCGCGAAGAGATGCTGCGCGACTATCAGCGCCAGCAGGCTGCCGCCCAGGCCGAGATGCAGCCGGTGCATGAGGAGGCCGAAGGCGGAGAGATCTCCGCCCGCGTCGCCGGCTTTGACGAGACCGACCCCACCACCTGGGGCGACCCGGCGCGGAACGACCCCTGCCCCTGCGGCTCGGGCAAGAAGTTCAAGCACTGCCACGGCGTGCTGGCGTGATCGGGGGCCTTCGGGCCCCTTTTCACACCTCGCCGGACGCAAGGGGGCAACTCGCGACGCCTGCGACTTCACCGTTTCTCAAATACCCACTGCGCGACGCCCGGCGCCGCGCAGGACCCATCAGTCCGGAACCAGCATATATCCCATCCCGCGGACGGTCTGCAGGTAACGCGGCTCGCGGGGATCGGGCTCGATCTTGCGGCGCAATCGGGTGATCTGCACATCGATGGCGCGTTCCGAATTCTCGCCCGCATCCTCGGATGGACTGCGACCCATGTCCTCGATCAGTTCCGCGCGGCTGACGGGCTGGCGCGGAGTGTCGGCCAGGCGGCGCAGCAAGGCCTGTTCGGTGCCCGTCAGGCGCAGCGGCGCATCGCCCTGCCAAAGCTCGCCCTTGTCCGCGTCATAGCGCAGAGGTCCGATCGACAGGAACTTCGGGCCACGATTCTCGCTTGCCGGGACGCGACGCAGGATCGCGGCAATGCGCAGCAAAAGCTCGCGCGGTTCGAAGGGCTTGGCAAGATAGTCGTCGGCCCCACTTTCCAGCCCCGAAATCCGGTCCTCGATCTCTCCCTTTGCGGTCAGCAGCAGGATCGGCGTCTGCGCGCGCTTGCGCAGGTCGCGAGTCAGGGAAAAGCCGTCCTCGCCCGGCATCATCACGTCAAGGACGATCAGGTCGAAATCCAGCCCCGACAGCAGCCGACGCGCATGGGCGGCGTCCCGCGCCGTCGTGACCAGGAAGTCGTTGCGCATCAGGAACCGGCGCAGAAGGCTGCGGATGCGTTCGTCGTCATCGACGACCAGGATATGGGCGGAGATCGGGTCAGGATTGCTCATTGGGATTCGGGCAGGTCCTTCATAGACTTGAACTGCCGCAGCGTATCACGGTCCATCATTGCCTCAAGCACCTGCCGGAACCCCGCGACTGCCTGCGGCCCGGCGTTGCGATAGGCGGCGCGCATCCGGGCGCGCTGGCTCTCGGACAGGCGCCGCTCCAGCGCATTTCCCTGCTCGGTCAGGAAAAGCTGCCTTTCGCGGCGATCGCGACGGCCGACCCGGCTTTCGACAAGCCCATCCTCGATCAGCGTGCGCAGCACCCGGTTCAGGGATTGCTTGGTCACGCCAAGCACGTCCAGAAGCGCCGTCACCGTCAGCCCCGCATCGCGGTTGATGAAATGCAGCGCGCGGTGATGGGCGCGGCCATAGTCCATATCCGACAGAATCAGATCCGGATCGGCCGTGAAGGCACGATAGGCGAAGAACATCGCCTCGATCCCGCGACGCAGTTGCTCATCGGTCAGGAACAGCAGGTTTTCGCCACCAACGGGCGCGATGCTGACTTTGTTCTGCATGGCTTCCCCATATTGCATGGCTCTTATTACGTCAGGCTTGTTGACTTTCCAATCACCAATGGATAGCGAAGACCCTGTGTTGCGCAACTTTATATGCGGATAATGGCAAAACAGCGCAACAATCCGAAAAACAGACCGGCCGGAGGAAGAACATGGCAGGCGCTTACGACGATCGTGATGGCAAAATCTGGATGGATGGCGAGCTTGTGGACTGGCGCGACGCCAAGGTGCACATCCTGACCCATGCTTTGCATTACGCAAGCTCGGTATTCGAGGGCGAGCGGTGCTATAGCGGCAAGATCTTCAAAGGCCACGAACATTCCCTGCGGCTGATTGAATCGGCTCGGCTGCTGGACATCGAATCGCCCTATACTGCGGAAGAAATCGACCGCGCCAAACAGGAAGTTCTGGACGCGAACGGCTTCACCGACGCCTACGTCCGCGTGGTGATGTGGCGCGGCTCGGGCTCGGACATGGGTGTCTCGGCGGCGCGCAACCCGGTTCGCATGGCGGTCGCCGCCTGGGAATGGGGCAGCTATTACGGGGACGCGAAATGGCAGGGCGCCAAGCTCGACATCGCGAAATGGAAGCGCCCCAGCCCCGAGACGATTCCGACCGCCGCCAAGGCCGCCGGCCTTTACATGATCTGCACCATGTCCAAGCACGCGGCCGAGGCCAAGGGCTGCTCGGACGCGCTGTTCATGGATTACCGCGGCTATGTCGCCGAGGCGACCGGCGCGAACGTCTTCTTCGTCAAGGATGGTGAGGTTCACACCCCGCTGGCCGACGCCTTCCTGAATGGGATCACGCGCCAGACCATCATCCAGCTGCTGAAGGACAAGGGCGTTGCCGTGCATGAACGCCACATCCTGCCGGAAGAGGTCTCGGGCTTCCAGGAGTGCTTCCTGACCGGAACCGCCGCCGAAGTGACCCCGGTCGCCCAGATCGGCGAGGACTGGCATTTCCAGATCGGCGAAGTCACCCGCGGCATCGCGGACGATTACGAAAAGCTCGTCCGCGCCTGATCGCGCACCAGACGTGAACGAAAGCGCCCGCGCCCGGAATGGGCGCGGCCGTCTTGCATTCTGGACTGGACCGGACCGGATTCAGGCGTTCTGCCCGCGCTCGATCCGCAGGAACTCGGCCATGCGGCGGCCGCCCCCGGCATCCTCCTGCTTGCGGCGGGTCAGAAGGCGCTGGATGGCGGGATGAATGGTCGCCTCGCGATCTTGCCGGGTAAAGTTCCGGATGCGACCCGCACCCGTCTCATGCTGTCTGTCTGCGATATGCCTGGTCATTGCCGAACCTCCGCTTTCGGGCGGAGGCATCGTAACACGGAACCAGCCCGCGATCACCCCTTCAGGCAGCCTTGATCCCCGGCGCGGCCGACAGGATCGCGTGCAGCGCGACCGGATCGTCATTGGCGCGCAGCTTGCCGCGCAGATCCTGGTCGCGCAGCGTCCGCGACACCAGCGCCAGTGCCTTCAGGTGATCGACACCCGAGTTCTTGGGGGCGAGCAGCGCAAAGATCAGGTCCACAGGCTGACGGTCGACCGCATCGAAATCCAGCGGCTTCTCCAGACGCAGAAACAAGCCGACGACCCGGTCCAGCCCGTGCAGCCTGGCATGAGGCAAGGCCACGCCGTGACCGACCCCGGTCGGACCCAGCGATTCTCGTTCCTGCAAGGCATCCAGCGTCTGCGCGGCATCGACGCCATAGATGCTTCGCGCCTGCTCGGCGATTTCCTGGAACAAACGCTTCTTGCTGGTGCTTTGCGTCATCGTCCGCACGGCGGAAGGTGAGAGAATGTCGCTGATCTGCATATCGCCCGAAATTGTCCAAGTCCCGGCCACGGATTTCGTGACCGGGACAATTCATTCAACCAGACTGCTCTTGCGGTCAGTCTAGCGCAAATTGCGGGGATCAATCCAGCCCACGTTGCCATCTTCACGGCGATGGACCACGTTGACGCCCCCATGTTTCTCATTGCGGAAAACCAGCAGCGGCGAACCGGCCAGCTCCATCTGCATCACCGCATCGCCGACGGAAAGCGTGGGAACGCGGGTCTCCATCTCGGCGATGATCATGGGTTGCAGGCCGTCTTCCTGGGATTCCCATTCGTCTTCATCGGCGGCCAGCACATACATGCCCGCCTGCTCGAAGGCAACCGGTTCAACCCGATCCTTGTGGTGATCCTTCAGCCGGCGCTTGTAGCGGCGCAGCTGCTTGTCCATCCGCTCCTTGCACTGTTCGAAAGCGGCATAGATCTCGGTCGAGGCCCCCTTGGCCTGCACGTTCAGCCCGGTCGACAGATGCACCACG
This sequence comes from Paracoccus broussonetiae, assembly GCF_031854425.1. NCBI lineage: Bacteria > Pseudomonadati > Pseudomonadota > Alphaproteobacteria > Rhodobacterales > Paracoccaceae > Paracoccus > Paracoccus broussonetiae. The sequence goes on from NZ_JAVRQI010000001.1 coordinate 487,852, forward strand.
GCGTCGCAGATGAATTCATGCGCATTGCGGGAAAAAATGACCGTCGCATCGGTCGGGCGCTGCGAATACTTGTCGATGGTCTCGCCCAGTTCGGTCTTAACATGCGTCGAGAGGGCATCTCCGACGTCGATTTGTTTTCCGCTGATCTGATAGCGCATGATGGTCCGTCCTTTCGGTTGCCCGGCCTAGACTTTACGCCGCCCGCGCGGTTTCGCCGTCCGGGTTGAAGACAGGCATCTTCGGGCCTGCCTTAAGGATCATTTGGTGATAGGGGAGCGGTCCTGTCAACGGGCGCGAATTGTCGCAGGCATCGACAGGCCCTCAGTTCATGCGGAAGCTTTCACCCAGATAGACGCGCCGGACCTGCGGATCGTCGACGATTTCGGCCGTGGTGCCGGATTTCAGCACATGCCCGTCATGCAGGATATAGGCGCGATCGACGATCTCCAGCGTCTCGCGGACGTTGTGATCGGTGATCAATACGCCGATTCCCCGGCTTTTCAGGTCGTGGACCAGCCCGCGGATTTCGCCGACAGCAATCGGGTCGACGCCCGCAAAGGGTTCATCCAGAAGCAGATAAGACGGGTTCGCCGCCAGGCAGCGCGCAATCTCGACCCGCCGCCGCTCACCGCCCGACAGGGCCATGGCCGGGGCCTTGCGCAGATGCTCGATCGAGAATTCGCCCAGCAGCGTCTCCAGCCGGTCGCGCCGATGATGGGCGTCGCGACAGACCAGCTCCAGCACCGCAGCAATGTTCTGTTCGACATTCAGGCCGCGAAAGATCGACATTTCCTGCGGAAGATAGCCGATGCCCATCTGCGCGCGCCGATACATGGGCAGAGCCGTCGCCTCAAGCCCGTCGATCGTCACCTGCCCCGAATCGGGCGCGACAAGGCCCGCGACACAGTAAAAGCAGGTCGTCTTGCCAGAGCCGTTCGGCCCCAGCAGCGCCACCACCTCGCCCCGCTCAAGGTCCAGCGCCACGTCGCGGATGACGGGGCGGCTGCGATAGGATTTGCGCAGTCCCCGGACGCGCAGTCCGCCGGCAAGGGAATCGGTCGAGGCGTTCATCTGTTCTGCTCCGGTTGCAGGACGCTGCGCACGCGGCCTGCGGCATTGGCGGTGCCGGTCGCAAGGTTCACCGTGACCGTCTCGCCGGTCAGCACGTTGCTGCCCTGCGTCAGCAGGACATCGCCGCGCAGCACGACATTGCCCGACTCGACATCGTAATCGGCGGTCTTCGCCTCGGCCGCGTCCTGCCCGCTGGCAAGGGTCACGTTGCCTTCCGCCTTCATAGCGCTGATCTTCTGTGCATTGTCCTGGGCATAGGTCACGGTGACGCGGTCGGCCGACAGCCGCATCGCGCCCTGCCCGATCAGCACATTGCCGGTAAAGACCGCAAGGCCGGTGCGCTGGTCGACCTGCAATGCATCGGCCGTTACCTCGACCGGCGCCTTCACGTCCTGAGCATTGCCGAATCCGGTCGTCTGCGCCGCTGCCAGCTGGGGCAGCAGGGCAGCCAGGGTCAGCGACAGAAGCAAGGGCAGCGGTCCTGGCCGGATCATCGGGTTTCCTTTCTGGCGCGAGGGCTTGGCCGAGCCAGATACCAGTCTGGCGGGTCGGGCAATCATGGCCGGTATATCAACCGGACTCCGCCCTTCAAATCAAGAACGTGATCGGCATCGCCGGGCGCAATCGGGCGCAGTTCCATTGCGCCGGCGGTCAGGTCGCCGAACGGGGCGCGAACATTCACCTCGCGATCAGCCGCCAGGGTGCCCTCGGTGGTCGAGGCATGGAACTCGGGTGCGGTCACGATCCAGCCTGCGGCCGTCGTCATCCGCACACCATCCTGCAGCGCGACCTGGTCGCCCTGAATGCGGGCAGTCCCGGCGCTGACATCCGCCGCCCGCCCGTCGGGCGCGCGCAGCGTCATGCGGACCGACCGGACCGAGCCCTGGTTCATCCCGGCGCCCGGCTCTGCCTCGGCCCCGGCGATCGTCAGCTGCGACCCGTTGGTCGTGACCCCGGTATAGGTCGGGTTGGTGATCGCCTGGCGCTCGGCCAGATCCTGCGGATCGACGGTCGCATAGGGAATGGTCGCATGCGGTTCTGGCTTGCGCCCCAAAAGGAACAGCACCGACAGAATCGCCAGCGCTGTCAGGGGCAGGATTACGCGCAGCCAGGCAACGATGCACGACCGCCGCATGTTCTAGACCATCCCTGTCCGCAGGAAATCGTGGATGTGCAGCAGCCCGGCAGGCTTCTGATCCTCAAGCACGAACAGGCTGGTGATCTTGCGCCCCTGCATCTCGGCCAAGGCGGTTTCCGCCAGGCTTTCGGGCGAGATCGTGCGCGGGTTGCGGGTCATGACCTCGCTGGCGCGGTGATCCAGCAGACCCTCCATGTGGCGCCGCAAGTCGCCGTCGGTGATGATGCCGCTAAGCCGCCCGTCAGGGTCCACGACGCCGGTGACGCCGAACCCCTTCTGGCTGATGACCAGCAGCGCATCCGACATCGGCGCGTCCTCGGCGACCAGCGGAATCTCGCGATGCATCATGTCGCCCACGCGCGACAGCCGCGCGCCCAGCTTACCACCGGGATGGAAGGTGCGGAAATGATCGGGGGTGAACTTGCGATGCTCCATCAGCGCGATCGCCAGCGCGTCGCCAAGCGCCATGGTCATCGTGGTCGAGGTGGTCGGAACGATGCCCGACCCGCAGGCCTCGGGCGCAGCAGGCAGGACCAACGCCACGTCCGACTGGCGCAAAAGCGTCGAATCGGCGCGGCTCGCCACCCCGATCAGCGGGATGTTGAACCGGCGGGTATGGGCGATCAGGTCGGCCAGCTCGGGCGTCTCGCCGCTGTTGGACAGGACCAGCGCGACGTCGCTTTCCGTCACCATGCCCAGATCGCCATGGCTCGCCTCGCCCGGGTGGACGAATTGCGCCGGGGTCCCGGTCGAGGCCAGAGTCGCCGCGATCTTGCGCCCGACATGGCCGGATTTCCCCATGCCCGAGACGATCACCCGCCCCTGCGCGGCAAGGATCAGTCCGATCGCATGATCGAAGCTGTCGCCAAGACTGTCGGACAGGGCCAGAAGGCCATCGGTTTCGGCCCGGATCACACGGCGGGCGGTATCAAGGTATGCGCTCATGGCCCTCACCTAGTGACGGAAAAGGTCGTTTTCATCCCCCCAGCCCATCAAGTCCAGATGGGCCCGGGCCGGAAGGAAATCGAAACAGGCCTGCGCAAGGCCCATCCGGCCCTCGCGCTCCAGCCGTTTTTCCAGTTCGGCCTTCAACCGGTGCAGGTGCAACACGTCCGATGCGGCATATTCAAGCTGGGCATCGGACAGCTGCTGCGCACCCCAGTCGCTGGTCTGCTGCTGCTTCGAGATGTCGACCCCGACCATCTCGCTCAGCAGGTATTTCAGCCCGTGCCGGTCGGTGAAGGTGCGGATCAGCTTCGACGCGATCTTGGTGCACCAGACGGGCGCGGTTACGACGCCGAAGGCCGCTTCCAGCGCGGCGATGTCGAAGCGTCCGAAATGGAACAGCTTCAGCACCTTCGGATCGGCCAGCAGCCGCACCAGGTTCGGCGCCTGACGCTGCCCGCGCGCGATCTGGACCAGATGGGCGGAACCGTCGCCCGAGGACAGCTGGACCAGACACAGGCGATCGCGCCGCATGTCCAGTCCCATGGTCTCGGTGTCGATGGCGACGGTGGCCCCCAGTTCCAGCCGGTCCGGCAGGTCATTCTGGTAAAGATGTATGCTCATGTCGGGATCCGGCTGTGGCGTGGCATGACTTGGCCCGAGGCTTACTCTCTTTTCCCCGCCTCACGCCACCCCCTTGCGTCCCGCGCGCCTGCGCCCGCCCCCATTCAGCCCATTCTTTCGCTGGCATAGCTTCCTGGCGATGCGGGGAAGACGACGGTCT